>NZ_JBVHZJ010000003.1:0-79590 GCF_055574655.1 Streptomyces sp. NPDC029956
ACCCCTTACACACCCACGAGCGTTTTTTCTTGGAAGTGGGCCCCCCCCCCCGCCGCCCCCCCCCCCCACCACCCCCCCCCCCCCCCCCCCCTCCCTTCCCCCCCCCCCCCCCCCCCCCCCCCCCCGCGTCGGCGTTTCCGCGTCCCCGCTCGACCGGGTTCTGCGGGTCGGCCACCGAGCCGCGGAGCGTCTGCGGGGTTCGCATCCGGAAGAAGAGACGAGTTGTTCTAGCGAAGTGCGAACAAGTTGTTCTATCCTGATGCGAACAAGGGAGGGTTTCTCATGAACCGAGCCAGGCCGTCCACACCTGCCACGCCCAGCACACCCGGCATACCCGCGACTCCGGCATCACCCGCCACCCCGCCGACTCCGGGCGCACGCCGCCTCCGCGCGCTCGCCGCCTTTCCGTTCGTCCTCGCCCTCGTCGCCCACCTGACGCTGCTCGCCGTCTGGGACGACCGGATCCCCGACACCCTCGCCACCCACTTCTCCGGAGGCGACGGCGGCCGCGCCGACGGCTTCACCGGCCGCACCGCGTTCACCGTCATCAGCGTCGCCCTGCTCGTCGGACTCGGCACCGGCTGGACGGCGCTCGTCCGCCGCACCGCGCTCTGGGGCGCATGGGCGACGGCAGGCTTCGCCGTAACGCTGCTCGCCCTCCTCGTGCGGGACAACCTGGACGCCGTCGACCCGTCCCGGGTCGTCTCCCCGCTCACCGACCTGGCGCTCGGCGCGGCCGCCGCCGCCCTCTGCGCACTGGCGGGCTGGGCGCTGACCCGCCTCGTACCGGCCCGGGAAGGAGCGGATGTCCCCGAGGGCGAGCCCGACGCACCCCGGCTGACGCTCGGCGCGAGCGAGGTCGCCGGCTGGACCCGTGCCACCTCCTCCCGGCCGCTGACCGTCCTCGCGGCGCTCGCTCTCGTCGCCGTCCCGGTCGGCCTGGTCCTCGCGCCCTGGCCAGGCGCCCTGCTCGCGCTCCTCGGACTGGTCGTCGGCGTGCCGGGGCTGGCCCTCGCCCGGGTCCGGGTCACCGTCGACCGGCGCGGTGTCACCGTCCGGCCCTCGTTCGTCTCCCGGCCACGCGTGCGCGTGCCGCTCGACGAGGTCGCGGGCGCGAGCGTCCGGGAGCTCGACACCGCCGCGGTGCTCGCCGACTACGGCGGCTGGGGCTACCGGGTCCGCGCCGGCCGAACGGGCGTGGTCCTGCACTCCGGCGAGGCCCTCGTCGTACGGCGGAACAGCGGGCGCGAGTTCGCGGTCACCGTGCCCGACGCGCACACCGCCGCCGCCCTCCTCAACGCGCTCGCCGCACGGCATGGGAAGGTCTGACCGTGCTCTTCCGTGTCGACCCGGCCTCCGCCGTGCCCCTCGGCGACCAGATCGCCGCCTGTGTCCGGGGCGCCCTCGCCGACGGCTCCGCCGCACCCGGCGAGCGCCTCCCGGCCGCCCGGGAACTCGCCGACTCCCTCGGCGTCAACGTCCACACCGTCCTCCGCGGCTATCAGCGGCTCCGCGAGGAGGGACTGATCGAACTCCGCCGGGGCCGCGGCGCCCTCATCGTCCCCGGCGCCACCGCCCCCGACCGCGCCCGCCTGGTCTCCCGGCTCCGCGAGGCGGTGACGGACGCCCGCGAACTGGGCCTGACGGACGAGGAGTTCCTGGAACTGGCACGGACGAGCCTGGCCTAGGCCACGGCACCGCGCGGGCGGGCCCGGCGTGACGAGAGGCCCGGACCGCCCCGGACCGCCCTGCCCCAGACCGCCCTGCCCCGGACCGCCCTGCCCCGGACCGCCCTGCCCCGGACCGCCCCGGACCGGCCTGCCCCGGACCGGCCCGAGCCGGCCCGAATCACCGCCGAGCCCGCCCGGCCCGAATCACCGCCGGTCCGCCCGCCCCGACCGCCCGCCCGGCTCAGCCCAACTCGCGTACCGGCGCACCCGCCAGGAACGCCTCGATGTCCTCCACCGCCTGCCCGAAGTACCGCCCGTAGTTCCCCTCCGTCACATAGCCGAGGTGCGGCAGCGCGAGCACGTTCGGCAGGGACCGCAGCGGATCGTCCGCGGGCAGCGGCTCCGTCTCGAAGACATCGAGCCCGGCCCCCGCGATCCACCCCTCGCGCAGTGCCCGCAGCAGCGCACCGCCGTCGACGAGCCCGGCCCGGGAGCTGTTGACGAGGTACGCGTGCGGGCGCATCGCCCGCAGCTCGGGCTCACCGACCAGCCCGCGGGTCCGGTCCGAGAGCACCATGTGGAGCGAGACGAAGTCGCTGTCCGTGAACAGCTCCCGCTTGTCCTTCGCGCACCGTACGCCGTGCTCGGCGGCCCGCTCCTCCGTCAGGTTCGGGCTCCACGCGCGCACGTCCATCCCGAAGGCGAGGCCGATCCGCGCCATCCGGGCACCGATCTTGCCGAGCCCGACGAGACCGAGGGTCCGGCCCGCCAGGTCGGCGCCGACGGTGGACTGCCAGGGCCCGCCCTCGCGCAGTGCCCGCGCCTCGGCCGGTACGTGGCGGGCCAGGCCGAGGAGGAGGGCCCAGGTGAGTTCGGTGGGCGGCTCGGAACTGCTCGCGGTGCCGCAGACGGTGACCCCGCGCGCGCGTGCGGCGGCGACGTCGACGGAGGCGTTGCGCATCCCGGAGGTGATCAGGAGCCGGAGCCGGGGGAGCCGGGCCAGGAGCGCGGCGTCGACGGGGGTCCGTTCCCGCATGACGACGAGGATCTCGCAGTCCTCGACGGCGGCGACGAGCGCGTCCCGGTCGGTGAGGTGCTCGCGCAGGACGCGTACGTCGACGCGGTCGGCGAGCGGGCTCCAGTCGGCTGAGGTCAGGGCGACGCCCTGGTAGTCGTCGAGTACGGCGCAGCGCAGCTTCATGACGGCATGATCGCGCACGGCCCGGGGGGGGGGGGGGGGGGCCCCCCCCCCCCCCGGGGGGGGGGGGGGGAGGGCGGGTTGGGGTGGGCCCGCCACCCCCTGAAAGGAGGCCGCCTTGGGAGTTTGGACGGAAGGCAAAACGCACTTGAGCGCGGACAGAATCGCCAGGGTCAGGGGGCGGGGGGGGGCACCCCCCCCCGGCCCCGGGCGGTCGCTGTCTGAATCAGGTCGAGTCGGGCCCCGCACCTCACCGACGGACGGTGTCGTCGGTCTTGAGGTCGTTCAGGGAGTCCACGAAGTCGTCGACCTCGTCCGGGCAGTAGACCTGGAGGACGATCCGCTCGACCTCGACGGCCTTGGAATCGGTGATGACGGGACGCATCCCGGGGCCGGTGGCGCCGTTCCCCTGCTGGATCTTCCACAGCGCCGTCTTGAGGGCGTTGCCCGGATCCTCGCAGACCGGGCCGCCGTCGGTGCCGAGGACCAGTTCGAGGGTCTCGGTGTCGGGGGCCGGGTATCCGGCCTTCACCAGCTCGTCCTGGAGCTGGTTGGCCTTGGACGCGGTCTCGTTGTTCGTCTTCACCGCCTCGTACCGGACCAGGCCGGTGATGACGAGGCCGACGAGGATCACGATCGCACCCCAGTAGACCCATTTGTGCTCGGAGGCGAAGCGGGTGGGACTCATGCCTGCTCTCCCTCGGAGGTGGTGGCGGGGGCCGTCTTCCAGCTCGGCTTGCGGAACTTGAGGAAGGCCCAGGGGATCACGAAGCCCAGGATGACGAGGCCGCCGCCGACGATGGCGACGTACGCCCAGACGCTTCCGCTGCCGAACTGCGAGCTCGGGACGAAGCCGATGCACAGGGCGGCGAGCGAGGCGAGCAGACCGACGACGCACAGGACGCCGAGCGCGGGGGCGCGGTAGCCGCGGGGATGGTCGGGCTGGGTCTTCCGCAGCCGCATCGCGGCGGCGAACATCAGCAGGTAGACGATCAGGTACACCTGCGTGGTGATGACCGAGAAGATCCAGTAGACGCTGGAGACGTTCGGGATCAGCGCGTACCCGAGGGCGATGACCGTGGTGACGACGCCCTGGGTGACCAGGATGTTCTGCTGGATGCCGAACCTGTTCAGCTTCTGCAGGAACGGCGGCAGGTAGCCCTCCTGGCGGGAGATCTCGAGCAGGCCCTTGGACGGTCCCGCCAGCCAGGTCAGCATGCCGCCCAGGGACGCGGAGATCAGCGCGACGGCGGCGATCGGGGTGAGCCAGCCGATGTTGAAGTACGAGAAGAAGGCGTCGAAGGCCTGCATCACGCCGGCCGTGAGGCTGAGCTGGTCGGCGGGGACGACCCAGCTGATGGCGAGCGCCGGCAGGATGAAGATCAGCAGCACCAGGCCCATCGCCAGGAACATCGACTTGGGGTACTCCCTCGGCGGGTCCTTGAGCGAGGAGACGTGCACGGCGTTCATCTCCATGCCGGAGTACGACAGGAAGTTGTTGACGATCAGCACGAGGCTGGCGAGGCCCGTCCACTGCGGGAGCAGGTGCGAGGCGTTCATGGGGGCCGCCGAGGCGTTGCCCTGGCCGAGGAAGACCATGCCGAGGACGACCAGCACGGTGCCGGGGATCAGGGTGCCGATGATCAGGCCCCAGCTGGCGAGTCCGGCCAGCGCCTTCGTGCCGCGCGAGGAGACCCACACGCCCGACCAGTAGAGGACCACGATGACGATCGCGGTGTACGGGCCGCTGTTGGCGAGCGCTGGATCGATGATGTAGGCGATGGTGGACGCGACGAACCCGAGGAGACTCGGGTAGTAGAAGATCGTCATCGCGAACTGGCACCACACGGCAAGGAATCCGAGCGGCTTCGACAGCCCCTCGGAGACCCACCGGTACACGCCGCCGTTCCAGCCGGAGGCGAGCTCCGCGGAGACCAGGGCGGTCGGCAGCAGGAACACGATCGCCGGGACGAGGTAGAGGAACACGCAGGCCAGGCCGTAGACGGCCATGGTGGGCGCGGCCCGCAGACTCGCCACCGACGCGGTGGTCATCAGGGCGAGCGTCACCCAGGTGAGGGTGGTGGGTGCGGGCCGCGTCGCCGCCCGCGGTCTGGGGACGTCGGCCGGTGTGTCGATGCTGCTCATGGGCGCCTTCCCTCTGCTCGCACGATGAGCCCAAATTCGGTCGTGCGGCGGTCTCCCACAAGCGGAGGGCGTCCGGACGGGGGACCCAGGGGCGCGGGCGCACCGGGCGCACCGGGTCCGGCACCCGTCGGTCCGTCAGGCCCCCGCTCGTCGGTCCGTCAGTCCGTCAGCTCGCCGGTCCGGCAGCCGTCAGCCCGGCAGCCGTCAGCCCGGCAGTCGTCAGCCCGTCACCTCTCAGCCCGGCAGTCGTCAGCTCGCGCCGTCGCGAAGGCCGCCGCCGTCACCGAGCTGGAGCGCCAGGGCGTCCGCCCGGCAGTCCTGGAGGAGAACAGGCTCCGCTTCGACGCGAGCGGCCACGAGTGGTGGGCGCCCGGCGCCTTCGCCGCCGCGTCGCTGACCGCCGCCGTCCTCAACCTGCTGGGCAGCCCCTGGGGAACCACCCTCACCTGGGTCTTCCCCCGATCGCCTTCCTCGCCGACATCGCGGTCCTGCAGAGCCGGCTCGGCGCCGTGAAGTCCGTCCGCGCCGCCTTCCGGCGCAAGGGCGCCCCCGAGCTCCTCCGGGTCGACGTCCCCGCCTTCCTCGCGGCCGCCGAGGGCGCCCTCCCCGCCTGGACCCGCACCCTCCAGAACGTCCGCCACACAGTGGTCTTCGCCGGCTCGGCCCTGGCCCTGACGGCCGCGGCCCTCGTCTGAACCCCCGGACGATGGGCGTACGAGAGCCTCGACGGTGGCGTACGAGCCTCAGACGGTGGGCGTACGGGTGAAGGAACGGCGGTACGACCGGGGCGGGACACCACGGCGGCGGACGAACTGCGCGCGGAGCACCGCAGCGCTCCCGAAGCCGACCGCGCGGGCGATCTCCTCGACCGGCAGGTCCGTGGTCTCCAGGAGCTCCTCGGCCCGGCTCAACCGCAGGGAGAGCAGCCATGCGTGCGGGGTGGTGCCCGTGGAGGCGGCGAAGCGGCGCGCGAAGGAGCGGCGGCTCATCAGCGCCCGGCGGGCCAGCTCGGCGACGGGAAGCGGCTCGTGGAGGTGCTCCCGGGCCCAGGCGAGGACATCGGTGAGCCGGTCGTCCCGGCTGTCCTCGGGTACGGGCGTGGCGAGGTACTGGGCCTGGCCGCCGTCCCGGTGGGAGGGGAGCACCAGGTCCCGGGCGATGGCATTGGCCGTGGTGGCCCCGTACTCCCGGCGCAGCAGGTGCAGGCAGAGGTCGAAGCCGGCGGCGGCGCCCGCGCCCGTGACGATGGGGCCCTGGTCGACGTAGAGGGCGTCGGGTTCGACGGTGACGTCCGGGTGGCGTTCGGCCAGGAGTCCGGCGAACCGCCAGTGCGTGGTGGCCCGCCGCCCGTCGAGCAGCCCGGCCGCGGCGAGCGCGAACGCGCCGACGCAGTGGGCCGCGACGAGTGCCCCGCGCGCGTGGGCGGCGGTGAGCGCGTCGAGCACGGCGGGCCCCGGGGGCGTACGGAACTCGGCCCAGGGCAGGGCGATCACGAGGTCGGCGGCGGCCAGCCGGTCGAGACCGTGCTCGACCACGAGGGGCAGCCCGACGTCGGTGCGGACGTTTCCCGGCCGGTCGGTGCAGAGTGCGAAGTCGAAGAGGGGAAGGCCCCCGCCGCGCGCGTCGAACACCTCGGAGACGATGCCCGCGCCGAGCATGCCGACCCTGTGCGGGGCGTAGGCGGCGACGGTGACGAAGGGCGGCATGGGCCGAGTCTGGCACGATTCCCGCGATCGGTGGCAGTACGGCCACTCGTGAAGATGCGTGCCACGCAGAAGACTTGGGGGCATGACGAACCACGACGCACCGAGCGCCCGCACCGCCACCTACACGATCCTGACCACCGGATACACGCTCTCCACGGGCCCCGGGGTCGCCGCCACCGTCTCGTACGTGCGGGACGGCGACCGGCATGTGATCGTCGACCCCGGCATGGTGGCGAGCCGTGACCGGATCCTCGGCCCGCTCGCCGAACTCGGCCTGGGGCCGGACGACATCACCGACGTGGTGCTCAGCCACCACCATCCCGACAACACCATGAACGTCGGTCTCTTCGGCCGGGCCCGCGTCCACGACCACAAGGCGATCTACGAGAACGACCAGTGGACCGACCGCGACGCGGAGGGCCATGAGCTGGCCCCGTCGCTGCGGCTGATCCGAACCCCCGGCCACAGCCCCGAGGACATCACCCTGCTCGCCGGCACCGACACGGGCGTCGTCGCCTTCGTGGGCGACCTGTGGTGGCGGCCGAACGGCCCGGTGGAGGACCCGGTGGCCCCCGACCACACGGTCCTCAAGGACTCCCGCCTCCGCGTCCTGGCCACGGCCGACGTGATCGTCCCGGGCCACGGCCCGGAGTTCCCGGCGGACGACACGGCGCCGCTGTAGCGGGCGGCCGGGCGGAGGCGGTCACGACTGCGGTCCTGCCCGGATCCGGTCGCGGTCCTGCCTGGATCCGGTCGCGGTCCTGCCTGGATCCGGTCGGTGTGCTGCCCAGGTCCGACCGCGGTACGGCCGTGGGGCCGGCGTGCCGCCTAGAATGGACTTCCATGTCGAAGCCTGACGAGCTGCTCGTTGACATTGCCGCCACGGTGGAGTCCGGGCAGAGCAATCAGATGTCCATGACGGTGGTCGTGGGGGGTGTGGTCCTCACCGGTCGACTGGCCCCGGAAGCCCTGTGGCGACAGCGCGTGTCGGAGGTCCTGACGGACTCCGCCCGCCTGGGGGAGTTCTCCGGCATCTTCAGCCCCTCCGAACGCGCGGACGGGCCACCCACCCACCTGCACTTCCACCTCGCCCGGATCCTCCAGGGCACGGTGGGCATCCCGGAGACCGGCGGCATGTACCGGGTCGCCCTCGAGGACGTCAGCGCCTGGACGGTGGGCGACTTCAGCTACTTCGATCACTGATCGGTCATTGACCGGTCACTGACCGATCAGAGTCGTCGGCCGATCGGAGTCGCCGACCGTTCGGAGTCGCCGACCGATCGGAGTCGCCGACCGTTCGGAGTCGCCGACCGTTCGGAGTCGTCGACCGGTCAGAAGGTCGTCTCGGAGGGCGAGGCCTGCTCCTCGGCGGTGACCGTGAGGCAGGTGAAGCCGAGCTTCGTCATGGCCCGCACGACCTCGCCGGCGCTGAAGTCACGGCGGTCCTGGCGGGTGACGACCTCGCCGACCTGCTTCACGGGGTACTGGCGCCGCCCGATGACGACGACGTCGCCGATGGCGGGCTCGGGCTTGACACCCTTCATGGATTCGAGCACGCCGGCTTTGGTCAGCTCGAACGGGAAGCGGGCGATGACACAGCGCATGGTGACTCCTGCGGAGAAGTGGTCCAGAAGGGGGCCGGCCAGGAAATTCCCGCAGCCGATGAGGGGTACTGAAGGGTACGAAGCGGTTCTACGAGGTACTTCACGGTACTGAGGTACCGGGGTTCTCCGGGTTGCAAAGAGCTGAGGCCCGCACCCCAAAGGTGCGGGCCTCAGCTCGTCAGCTTGTACTACGCGTCAGCGCCGGGTGTCAGGCGGGGACGATGTTCTCGGCGGTCGGGCCCTTCTGGCCCTGCGCGATGTCGAAGCTCACCTTCTGGCCTTCCTGCAGCTCACGGAAGCCAGAGGACGCGATGTTCGAGTAGTGGGCGAAGACGTCGGGGCCGCCACCGTCCTGCTCGATGAAGCCGAAGCCCTTTTCCGAGTTGAACCACTTCACGGTGCCAGTCGCCATGCCAAATTCTCCTTCGGGGCAGTGCTCGGAGCCCACACTGTGTGTGCTCCGTGTCGCTGCGATGATCGCCCCGTCCGGAAAAAGCCCGGAAATGAAAAAGGGTGCCCAGCGCCGGAAAAACCGGAAGGGCACTCGTACGTTCGGGACCCACAACTGCAACTGATATCGACAGTAGCACGATGGGGCGGAGCGTGCGGGGTGAAGATTTCTCCCCGTCGCATCCCGTGTGTTTACATGACAAATTTTCACCGCGCGTAGCTGCGAATTCTCACGGGACGATCTCGGAAATCTGCCCGCGCGGAGCACGGGGTGCAGGGGGTCCGGGGAGGCGTCGGCGGTGTGGCTCAGGTCACACGGGCCGGTCGATGACCGGCTGCCCTCGGGCCGGTCGTGACAGTGACACCGGAGCGACCGACTCCCCTGCCCGAGGAAGGCCCGACCATGACCGCCACGCTCAACACCCCTGTCCGCGCCGCCCGTTCCACCTCCGGGGCGGGCGCCCGTCGCCTGCTGCTCGGCGGGATCGTCGGGGGCCCGCTGTTCCTCGCCGTGGGCGTGGCCCAGGGGCTCACACGGGACGGCTTCTCCTTCGGCCGCAACGCGCTCAGTCAGCTCGCCCTGGGCGACGCGGGGTGGATCCAGACGGCGAACTTCCTGCTGGCCGCCGTCCTGATCGGCGCCGGCGCGATCGGCCTGCGCCGCACGCTGGCGGGCGGCCCGGGTGCCACCTGGGTCCCGGTGCCGACCGGTGTCTTCGGCGCCTCGTTCGCGGCCGCCGCGGTCTTCCCCGCCGACGCCGGGGCCGGGTTCCCCGCGGGCGCCCCCGAGACGTCCACGCTCAGCACGCACGGCGCCGTCCACATGCTCGCCGGCATGGTCGGCCACCTCGCCCTGTGCGTGGCCTTCCTGGTCCTGGCCCGTACGTTCGCCGCCCGCGGCGACCGCGTCCGGGCACTGACCTCCCGTATCGCTCCGGCCCTGGTGCTCGCCGGCTTCGCGGCCTCCGCCGTCACGGTGACGGCGTTCACGGCCGGCGCGGCCCTGGGCCTGTGCTGGCTGGCGGCGGCCACGTACCGCCTGCGCGTGACCCGCGCGACCCCGACGCCGAACCGCTGACCGGGGGGCTACGGCGGTATCGGGGGCGAAGGGCGCAACGGGGTGCGCCCGGAGCCGTCCGGCCCCGCCGGTGGTGTCAGCCGGCGGCCTGCGTGATGAGCGCGGCGATCCGGGTCTCGTCGGCGACGGTGAGCTCGGTCAGGGCGTAGCTGGTCGCCCACATGGTGCCCTCGTCGAGCTGAGCGAGGTCGCTGAAGCCGAGCGTGGCGTAGCGGCTCTTGAACTTCTGCGCGCTCTGGAAGAAGCAGACGACCTTCCCGTCCCTGGCGTACGCGGGCATGCCGTACCAGGTCTTCGGCGCCAGGTCCGGCGCGTGCTCCTTGACGATCGCGTGGAGCCGCTCGGCGAGGACCCGGTCGGTGTCCGTCATCTCGGCGATCTTCGCCAGGACATCGGCCTCCCCGTCGGCCTTGGCCGAGCGCGAGCCGCGCCGCGCGGTGCTCTTGAGCTCCGTGGCGCGCTCCTTCATCGCGTCGCGCTCCTCCTCGGTGAAGCCGTCGTACTTCGCTTCGCTCTTGCCCTTGGCGGCGCTGGTGCCGGTGCTGGTGCTCTTGGTGGACGACCGCGTGTTCGACATGACGGGGTTCCTCTCACAAGGCTGGCTGGGGATGGCTACTGCGTACGGGAGGGGTGGGGTTTCGGACCTGCCGGGGCACGGGGCCGGGGTAAGGGGTCGGGGTAAGGGGCCGGGGTGTGCGGGGACGGGGTCAGGACGCGGGGTCAGGACGCGGCGGTCACGGGAGCGGGCTCCCAGGTGAACCCGTCCGGGTCGGTGAAGGCGCCGGTTCCCTCGCCGCCGAGCACGATCCGGTGGGACCCTTCGCCGTCGACGGGGACGCCGACGTCCTTCGCGAGGGCGCGGCGCCCGTACAGGGCGAGCTTGACCGGGCTGCCCTCGGCGGCGGCGAACTCGACGTACTTGCGGCCGAAGCTCTTCCCGACGGTGAGGCCGTGCTCGACGTAGAACGCCCTGCTGGCGGCGACGTCCGCGGCTCCGACGAGGAGGACGAAGGAGTCGACGCGGCCGGTGGCCGGACCGGTGTCCTTCTTGTTCGACGTCGCGACCTTCCAGATGGTCCCGTCCGGGGCCCGGAAGACGCCGCCGTAGCCCCAGAAGGACTTCGACGCGGGCTTGAGCGAGGTGGCGCCGGCGGCCAGGGCCGCGTCGACGAAGTGCCGGACGTCGGCCGGCCGGTCCACCGTGAGGGAGAGCGAGAAGCCGCGGAACCCGGTGGTCGGCGCGTCGGAGGCCCGCAGGCTCACATGGGCGCCGAGACCGGCGGCGGCGTAGAAGCGGTCGGCGGCCGGGAGATCGGCCACCTCGAGGGTGACGGAGGCGATGGCGTTCATGAGAATCACGCTAGTTGCGGGGCCGTCACCGGTGCTTCTCGATTCCTGACCGGTCGGGTGACCTGCTTCGCCACGCACGAGGGCAGGCCGGCCTCGCCGTCGGCGACCTGGCGCTTGTAGACGCTGGGCGACACGCCGACGAGCTCGGTGAAGCGGGTGCTGAAGGTGCCGAGGGAGGAGCAGCCGACCGTGAAGCAGACGTCGGTGACGCTGAGGTCGCCCCGCTGGAGCAGTGCCATGGCCCGCTCGATGCGCCGCGTCATGAGGTAGGAGTACGGGGCCTCGCCGTACGCCTGCTTGAACTGGCGGCTGAGGTGCCCGGCGGACATGTGCACCCCGCGGGCGAGCGCCTCGACGTCCAGCGGCTGTGCGTACTCCCGGTCGATCCGGTCGCGAACGCGGCGCAACCGCGCCAGATCACTCAGGCGCTGCGCCTCGGTCAGTGCGCTCATCCACGCAGGATGACACATGAGGGGAATCCTTTCAGCGCAGTTGCTGGACGCGGACGAGGTTGCCCGCGGGATCGCGGAAGGCGCAGTCCCGCACGCCGTACGGCTGGTCGGTGGGCTCCTGGACCACCTCGACGTCCCCGGCCTGCACCTTCTCGAAGGTGGCGTCGAGGTCGGGGGTGGCGAGCAGGATCCAGCCGTAGGTGCCCTTGGCCATCATCTCGGCGATGGTGCGCCGCTCGGCCTCGGTGATCCCCGGGTCGGCGCCGGGCGGCGCGAGCAGGATCGACGTACCGGGCTGTCCGACGGGTCCGACGGTGATCCAGCGGGTCCTGCCCTGGCCGACGTCGCTGCGCACCTCGAAGCCGAGGGCGTCGCGGTAGAAGGCGAGGGAGGCGTCGGGATCCTCGTGCGGGAGGACGGTGGTGTGAATGGTGAGGTCCATGCCCACAAGCTAGTTGGGCGCTCACGCCCCCGCTTCTCGATTCCTGACGAATGCGGCCGGTCTTCGCGAGCCGATCGCTCCGGTACGAGGAGTCCGCGCCGCATGTGCATGACGGGGGAAGGAAGATGGGGCATCCCGAGAGGAAGAGGTACGGACGGTGGCAGGCGGCACGGGGAACGATCCTGGGCGGACGCGTCGGCGCGGGCGCCGGCGGCTGCTCGCAGCCGGTCTGGTGGCGCTGACGGCGGTGCTGGGCGCGGGGGTGTACTGGTTCCAGCCGTGGAAGCTGTGGCAGGACGACACGGTGCACGAGGCGTTCCCGACCGCGCCGCCGAACCCGTCCGCCACGGCTGCCCCGGGGGGCGCGGCGAAGCCGACCGTGTCGGGGACCCCGGCCGGGTCCGCGCGCCCGGGCGACCCGAAGGAGGTCGCCCGGGGCGACCTGATCAGCCACGAGCACGCGACCACGGGTACGGCCAGGCTCGTCCGCCTTCCCGACGGCTCGCACGTCCTCCGCCTGGAGGACCTCGACACCAGCAACGGCCCCGACCTGCGCGTCTGGCTGACCGACGCCCCGGTGAAGGAGGGCACGGCCGGCTGGCGGGTCTTCGACGACGGCAGGTACGTCAGCCTCGGCAGGCTCAAGGGCAACAAGGGTGACCAGAACTACCCGGTGCCGGCGGGAGTGGACGTCGCCGACTACTCCAGCGTCACCGTCTGGTGCGACCGCTTCGACGTCTCCTTCGGCGCGGCGAGGCTCGGGGCGGTGTAGCGGCCTGTGATCCTCCGTCCCGGCGACCTTGCGTCCCGCCACACCGCCCCGACGAGCTGGACGGACGGCCTCGCCGCCTTCTACCGGGCCGGAGGCGTCACCGAGCCCGCGGCGCACGAGACGGCGAGCTCGGTGATCGCCCTGCTGGAGGGCGCGTTCATGCTGGGCCGTGCCGCCCGCAGCACCGATCCGGTGACGGCCGCGGCGCGGGCTGCCGCGGCCGTCGTGCGGGCGGCCCCGGCTCAGGAGGGAGAGTCCGCGTAGGCGGCCTCCGCCGTCGGGCGCATCCGCTGGAACAGGACCCGCCCCAGATCGAGCACGCTCAGGCCGAACATGAGCACGCCCAGCGGAACATGAACCTCCATCACGTGATTGACCCCCATCACCACCTGCAGGGTCCCCAGGAGCAGGAAGCCGGTCGCGTGGAGGGCCGGCCGGGCCGGGCCCCCGCCCGGCCGCCACGCCAGGATCGCGGCGAGCAGGTACAGCATCGACATCGCGTACGTGCCCTTGGATCCGAGGTCGTGCACGGTCGATCCGACCTCTGAGGTCAGCGCCATTCCGGCCGTGACGGCCTGGAAGAAGATGCTTGCCGTCTGCAGGGCGACGGAGACGCGCACGAACCCCGCGAACCGGCCGTCGCCCCGCCCCGCCGCCGCCGTGTCCGCTGTCGACGCCGCCGCCGTCCCCGCTGTCGTCCGCGTGGCCATGATGATCCCGTCCTTCCGCTGCCGGTCGCTCTCTCGGCAGTCCGACGACGCAGCCCCCGAGAATGTGAGGCGCTGGACCGGGGTTACGGAGTGATGCGCGTCTCACCGATCATGGCGAGCGCGGATCGAACGAGGGGGGACACCACCACCATGAGCGTCAGTCGTACGGAACCGGACCGCGGGCTCGTGCCCGTACCCGCCCGACCCGAGGGCGAGTACCGGCAGTTGATCAATGTCGCCTACCGGCTGCTCGGCTCCCTGGCGGAGGCGGAGGACGCCGTCCAGGAGGCCTTCGCCCGCTGGTACGCGATGTCCGGCCCGCAGCAGGAGGCCGTCGAGGCGCCCGGCGCCTGGCTGACGACGGTGGTCGGCCGTATCTGCCTGGACGTCCTCGGCTCGGCGCGGGCTCGGCGCGAGCGCTATGTGGGCGAATGGGTTCCGGAGCCGTTGCCCGACACGACGGAGTGGCTGAACGGCCGTCCGGGCGGCGGCGGTACCGACCCCGCCGACCGGATCGCCCTCGACGAGTCGGTCGACATGGCCTTCCTCGTCGTCCTCGAATCCATGACCCCGGCCGAGCGGGTCGCGTTCATCCTGCACGACGTCTTCCGGTACCCCTTCACCGAACTGGCCACCATCGTCGGCCGCACACCCGCGGCCTGCCGACAGCTCGCCTCGTCGGCCCGCCGGCGCGTCAGGGCGGCCCGGGCGCCGGAGCCGCCGACCGGTCTGCAGGCGCGTGTCATCAAGGACTTCAAGCAGGCGTGGGAGGCCCAGGACATCGCGGCCCTCGTCGGCCTGCTGAATCCCGACGCCACGGTGGTCGTCGACGGCGGCGGCCTGGTCGGCGCGGCACTCCGTCCGATCACCGGTGCCGCGGAGATCGCCCGCTACATCGTCGCGATCGGCGACATGGCGCCCGGCATGACCCTCGAGGTCCGTTCGGTCAACGGCCGTCCCGGCCTGGTGGCCCGACGCGGCTGCACGACCGTGACGGTGGCGGCGTTCGGCCTCGCGGACGACCGCATCACGCACATCTGGGCGGTCCGCAACCCGGAGAAGCTCCAGCCCTGGTCGGAATGAGCCGGGCGGGGACGGTCCCCTCGCTCAACGGACGGGCGAGCGGACCGTGGGCGGGCGGTGAGCGAGCCGTGAGCGGGCGGTGAGCAGGCGGTCCGCGAGCCCTGGGCGGACACAGCAGCAGGACGTCGCCGGAGCGGCGGACCACGCTCCCGAAACGTCGGTCCGGGGCGGCGGACCACGCTCCGAACGTCGGTCCGGGGCGGCGGACCACGCTCCCGAACGTCGGAGCGACGAACGTCCGTACAACCTTGAACGGCCGCCGTGAGTCCTGTGGTCGTGGCGCCTGGACGCCACGACCACAGCACTCGGGAGGAATCCCTTTGAAGCACCACAGCCCCGCCGGTCGGCGCCTCGCCGTCGCCGCCGCCGTCGCCCTCGCGGTGACGGCCGGCGGCCTGACCGTCCCCGCCCTCGCGGCGGGCCCGGCAGCGGGGGCCCCGGCCCTCGGGACGGAGGCCGGGCCTCGGGCCGTCACCGCTCCCGCGGCGGCGGACGAGCAGGCGCCGCTCGACATCCCCGACGACGCGAAGCTGCTCAGCGCCGGCCGGACCGGCATGCTCACCAGCACCGGCTGGCAGCAGGAGACCGCCGTCCACCGCTGGACGCCCTACGCGGGCGGCGCCACCGTCACGCTCCCCGCCGGGCCCAAGTGGGGCAGCACGGGCTCGGACCTGGTCGCGTCCAAGGACGGGGACGTGTACACGCTCACCGACATGAGCGGGGCGGCGGAGCCGGTCGTGATCGACACGTCCGGTCTCGGCACCCCCGACGAGCGCTACCACCTGCGCCGGGTCATCGGGACGACGCTCGTGATGAGCCGCTACGTCCAGGGCAGCCGGTGGACGTACCACCTGGTCTCCGTGGAGAACGGCCGGACCGTCGACCGCCCGATCGCGTCACCGGTCGGGCAGTGGGAGTACGACCTGTACGACGCCGGGCCGGGCCGGATCGTCATCGGCTACGGCAGGCTCGAGTCGCCCGCCTACGCGCAGCGGCTCTGCGTGGTGGACGTGGCGACCGGCGAGGTGACGGAGACGTACGACGCCGTCGACGACTCGTTGCCCCGCATCGGCTCCGTCGCCCAGGCCACGAACCACCTCGCGTGGATCGAGTGGAGCCACAGCCCCGTCCTGGCGTTCGCGCTCCGCGGCACGCAGGGCGTCGAGCGGATCCCGCTCACCACCACGGGCGAGGCGAGCGGTGTCGAGGTCCGCCCGCTCGGCGGCTGGGCGCTGTACGCCCGGCCCGGCGGGGGCACCGCCTACACGGGCGCCGATCCCCTCCACGCGCTCACCGCCCGCTCCCTGACGACCGGCGAGACGTTCGCGGTCCTGGACCACGCGTCGTCGACCGCCTACGACCAGGACGGGAACCTGCTCGTCCTCGGCGGCACCCTCGCACAGGGCGAGGGCCTGTACCGGATCGCCCCGGACGCGGCCACCGGCAAGCCCGCCGCCACCCTCGTACGCGGCTCCGGCCGGCCGACCGCCCTGGTCGTGCAGGGGGAGGCCCCGCCGCCGACCGGGACCGTCGACTTCGACCGCGCGGGCGGGCGGCTGACGGCCGGCATGACGCTCAGCCGCCCCAACGCGGACATGACCCTGAAGCTGACGCACACCGCCTCCGGCCGGACCGCCGAACCGCGCACCTACTGGCCCGGCGGACGAACCCACCCCACCGCCACCTGGGAAGGCTCGTTCGACGACGGCTACCCGGCCTACAACGGCGCCTACACCTGGACGATGACGGCCACGCCCGCCAACGGCATCGGCCCCGCCGTCGTCCGGACCGGCTCCTTCACCCTCACCCGTGCGCCCCGGCCGCACGACTTCGACGGCAACGGCTCGCCGGACGTCCTCGTCCGGGAGAACAGCAGGTTCTCGCTGTACGACGCCGGGCAGATCACCCGTCTCGGCAGCTACGAGAGCGCGTTCGAGACGCGGATCGGCTACGGCTGGGACACGTACGACCGGATCACCGCGACCGGGAACCTCGGCGGCTCCCGCAACAGCGACCTCGTCGCCCGGGACAGGACCGGGGCGCTCTGGCTCTTCGAGGGCAAGGGCGACGCCAAGGCGCCCTTCGGGACCCGGATCCGGGTCGGCGGCGGCTGGCAGATCTACGACCGGCTCGCCGGCGGCTCCGACCTGACCGGCGACGGCCGCAACGATCTGGTCGCCACGGACAAGGCCGGCGTGCTGTGGCTCTACCCGGGCACGGGCAGCGCCACCAAGCCCTTCGCCCCCCGCAAGCGGATCGGCAGCGGCTGGGGCGTCTACAACCAGCTGACCGCCACCGGGAACCTGGCGGGCGGCCCGGCCGGTGACCTCGTCGCCCGTGACAAGGCCGGTGTCCTCTGGCTCTACCTCGGCAAGGGCGACGGGACCTTCGCTCCCCGCACCCGGATCGGCGGCGGCTGGGGCGCGCTCAAGAGCGTCGTCGGCGTGGGCGATGTGGACGGCGACGGCCGCAACGACCTGATGGCGCTCAAGGAGGTCGTCGGCCAGTACCCCTTGATGCTCGTCTACCCGGGCACGGGCCAGTGGCGGACTCCGCTCGGATCGGCCCGGATCACCCTCCCCCGGTTCGAGAACTGGAGCGGCGAGCTCTACTGACGCCCCGCCACCGCCCTTTCCGCAGCGCACACTCCAGAAGGAGAGCCACCCCTGTGAACCTCCCGCTCCAGGGACGCACCACCCGTCGTCGGCTCGGCACGGTCGTCGCCGTCGCGGTGGCCGTCGCCCTCGCCGCGACCGGCCCCGCCACCGCCACCGCCCCGGCGTCTGCCATCGGCACCGCCACCGTCGGCGTCACCACCGCCGGCACCGCTCCGGCGCCCGCCGCCGCGAAGCCCGCGCAGGCCCCGGCCGCCGCCTTCTCCCTGCCCGCCGGCTCGACCGTCGTCTCCAGCGGCCCGACCGGCTTCCTGACCATCCGCACGGAGGGCACCGCCACCGTCCACACCTGGGTCGCGTACGACGGGACCCGGACGCCGCTGCCGGCCGGACGGTACGAGCCGAACCAGGGCACGGACCTCGTCGTACGGGTCGAGGGGCCGAAGCGCACCTACCTCGACATGACGACGGGCCGCGAGGTCGTCTCGTACAGCACCACCGAACTCGCCGGCACCCCCGTGCCCCTGCTCCACCAGGGCACCTCGCTCGTCACCCGGACGTTCCCCGCCGCCCCCGCGGGACGGGAGCTGCACGTCGTCGGCAAGGACGCCGAGGGCAGGACCGTCGACCGCGCCGTCCCCGGCCTCCCCGCGGACGAGCTGGTGGCCGTGGAGAGCGCCGGGCCGGACACCTTCCTCGTCCGTTCCTACTCCCTGGTGGGCGGGGTATGGGGCCAGAGGCTGGCCGTCGTGGACGTGGCCTCGGCGTCGGTGGTGGAGAGGTTCGACCCCGTCTACGGCCAGACCGGACCCCAGCCCGCGGCCGTGTCCCCGACCCACCTCGCCTGGCTGGAACTGGGGGAGTACGGCGCCACGCTGGCGAGCGTCCGGCGGGACGGGTCCCGGGTCACCCGCACCGACCTGCCGCGCCCGGTCGACCTGGAGACGAACGCCCGGACGACCGTGCGGATCGTCGGGGACTGGGTCGTGTACACCGCGCTCGGCGGCGGCGCGTCGACCCGTACCGCACCCCTGCACGAGGTGACGGCCCGTTCGCTGACGACGGGCGAGACCGTCCCCCTCCTCGCGCACGCCTCCGGCCTCGCCGCCGCCCCGGACGGTTCCCTGCTCGCCTCGGGCGGCACGCTCGACCGGGGCGAGGGCGTGTACCGGATCTCGCCCGGCGCGACCGCCGAAACCCCGCCCGCCGTCTCGCTCCTGGCGACGACCGGCATCCCGACCGCCCTCGCCGTCACTACCGAGAACGCCCCGGCCGGAACGGTGGACCTGGACCGCGCGGGCGGATCGCTGAAGCCCTCGTGGACGTTCGCCCGGCACAACGCCGACGTGAGCCTGACCGTCCGGCACACCGCCTCGGGACGTTCGTGGACCTCGGCGCTCGCGCCCCGCACACCGGCCGAACCGTTCACCTTCACCTGGGACGGGTCCTTCGACGACAGGTCCCCCGCGGTCAACGGCGCCTACACGTGGACCATGACGGCGCAGCCCGCCAACGGCATCGGCCCCGACGTCGTCCGCACCGGCTCCTTCACCCTCACCCGGCAGGTCCGGCCGCACGACTTCAACGACAACGGCACCCCCGACCTCCTCGTCCGCGACGCGCAGGGCGGCCTCAGCCTGTACGAGGGGCGCCAGTACCTCACGGACACCCTCCGGGAGCCCGGGCCGCCGTCCCTGCCGCCGACACCGCTCGGCACCGGGTGGAACGCGTACGACCGGATCACCGCCACCGGCAACCTCGGCGGCACCCCCGCGGGCGACCTGGTCTCCCGCGACACGACCGGCGTCCTCTGGCTCCACCAGGGCAACGGCAAGGGACTCGCGCCCCGCGTCCGGATCGGTGGCGGCTGGCAGATCTACGACCAGCTGGCGGCCGGCCCCGACCTGACCGGCGACGGCCGCAACGATCTGGTCGCCACGGACAAGGCCGGCGTGCTGTGGCTCTACCCCGGCACGGGCAGCGCCACCAAGCCCTTCGCCGCCCGCAAGCGGATCGGCGCAGGCTGGAGCCCCTACAACAAGCTGGTCGTCCCCGGGAACCTCGGCGGCGCCGCCCACGGCGACCTCCTCGCCCGCGACCGGACCGGGGTCCTCTGGCTCCACCTCGGCAAGGGCGACGGCACCTTCGCACCCCGCACCCGCATCGGCGCCGGCTGGAACGCGTACGCGACACTGATCGGCGCCGGCGACCACGCGCCCCGCGACGGGCGCGCCGACCTGATCGGCATCTACTCCAGCGGCTACCCGAACCCCTACGCGGGCACCGGCGACTGGCGCAGCCCCTTCGCCACCCCCACCGGCGGATACACCCCCCTGCCGGTCTCCCGCCCCGGCGACGTCTACTGACACCGACACCGCCGGGGCTCCCGCCTCGTCACCGGGTGGCGAGGCGGGCCGCGGCCGGCTCCGTGGCCGCCGCGAGGCGACGGCGGCGGCTCGGCACCAGCATCGTCGGGTGCGAGATGCTCCATGCCGCGCCCGAGCAGATGAGCTCCTTGATACGGGCGCCGGCCCGGCCCGTGACGACGGTGGACGTCATCCCGTCCTCGTGGGTCACCTTCTGGAAGATGGCGTCGCGACGTCCGAGGCTGATGCACTGCGCGGCGTAGCCGATCGAGTTCTCCGGAACCTTGCGGCCGGTCAGGCGCGCGGCGAGGGAGTCGGCGGCCTGCCACGCCATCGGGGTCGCCACGGCGCAGGACATCCGCAGCGGCCTGCCGCCCGGTCCTTCGGCGAGCGCCGCGTCGCCGACGGCGTACACGTCGGGGTGGGAGACCGAGCGCATGGTGGCGTCGACGACGATCCGTCCGGTGTCGGACACCTCCAGGGTGGTGGCGGCCGCGATCGGGTGCACGGAGAAGCCCGCGGTCCACACGGTCACGTCGGCCGGGATCTCCCGCCCGTCACCGGTGACGACACCGTGCGCCTCGACGCGGGCGATGTCGGCGCCCTCGTGGACGGTGATGCCGAGCCGGTCGAAGACGGTGCGCAGGTGGGTCCGTGCCTTGTCGCTGAGCCAGTCGCCGACACCGCTGCGGGCGGCGAGGGCGACCTTCAGGTCGGGGCGGGCCTCGGCGATCTCGGTGACCGCCTCGATGCCGGTCAGGCCGCCGCCGACGACCAGCACGGTCCCGCCCTGCTCCAACCCGCCGAGGCGCGCCCGCAGTCGCAGCGCGTCCTGCTTCCCCGAGACGCCGTGGGCGTGCTCGGCGACACCGGGGACGCCGAGGGCGCCGGCGGTGCTCCCCAGCGCGTACACGAGGGTGTCGTAGCCGAGGGTCTCGGCGCCCTGCTCACCCTTGAGCTCGACGGTCCTGCGGTCCGCGTCGACGGCGGTGACCCACGCCGACCGGAGCTCCACGCCGGTGCCCGCGTACACGTCGCGCAGCGGGCGGCTCGGCAGATCCTGTCCGCTGGCGAGCTGGTGCAGACGGACCCGCTCGACGAACTCGGCCTCGCCGTTGACGAGGGTGATCTCGACGTCGTCGCGGTGCAGCCGCTTGGCGAGGCGACCGGCGGCGATCGCTCCGGCGTACCCGGCTCCGAGGACAACGATGCGGTGCTTCATGGCTGGCTCCCTATCCGGTTGGACTCACCTCCTGAACCGGACGGCCGCACGATCCCTGACAGGAATCGAGTGTGACGTGGGTCACCACAGCTCTCTGAGCGGGCTGTGGGGGCCGGAGGCCGCCCACCGGCGGGTGAGACGCTCCAGCTTGTCGGGGTTGACCTGGAGATGGACGGCGACGACACCGTCCGATGTGGCGTCGAGACAGATGACCCCGGCGATCCGCTCGCCGATCGAGACCAGCACGGCGGGACCGCCGTTGACGACGGCGGCGTGCAGGTCGGGGTCGCCGCCTGCGATGGTCCGCTTGGCGGCGCTCGGCCGGAACAGCCCCCGCAGGTAGCGCGCGATGCCGAGCGCGCCGACGACCGGGGTCCTGCGGGCCGGAACCCGGGCACCACCGTCGGCCACGCCGACCGCGTCGTCGGTGAGCAGCCGGATCAGCGGATCGGTGTCGCCGCTGAGGGCCGCGGCGAGGAACTCCTCGACGACCTTGCGCGCGGCGGCCTCGTCGACCTCGGTACGCGTCCGGTCGGTGGCGAGGTGCTGCTTCGCGCGCCGGTGGATCTGCTGGCAGTTCGACTCGGTGAGGTCGAGGATCTCCGCGATCTCGCGGTGCGGGTACCCGAAGGCCTCGCGCAGCACGTACACCGCGCGCTCGTTGGGCGACAGCCGCTCCATGAGGGTGAGCATCGCGAGGGAGACCGACTCGCGCTGCTCGGCGGTGTCGGCCGGCCCGAGCATCCGGTCCCCGGCGAGCACCGGCTCCGGCAGCCACTGCCCGACGTAGGTCTCCCGCCGGACCCGTGCGGAGGTGAGCTGGTTGAGGCAGAGATTGGTGAGCACCTTGGTCAGCCAGGCCTCGGGTGTCTCGATCAGCTCCCGGTCCGCCGCGTGCCACCGCAGATACGTCTCCTGTACGACGTCCTCGGCGTCACCGGCGGACCCGAGCATCCGGTAGGCGATCGCCTCCAGACGCCCTCGGGAACCCTCGAACAGATCGGCCTCGTACATGCGGAGCGACATTCCCCCATGATCGGGCCCGCACACGGGCCGCGTCCACCCGCCGGCGGCA
This sequence comes from Streptomyces sp. NPDC029956, assembly GCF_055574655.1. Classification (NCBI taxonomy): domain Bacteria; kingdom Bacillati; phylum Actinomycetota; class Actinomycetes; order Kitasatosporales; family Streptomycetaceae; genus Streptomyces; species Streptomyces sp. NPDC029956. The sequence goes on from NZ_JBVHZJ010000003.1 coordinate 21,939, forward strand.
GGGAGGCGTCGGGGCCACGGCCCTTCCAGCGGGTCGGGCCGCGGTCCTTCCAGCGGGTCGGGGCCGGCGAGGCGTCAGTCTCCGCTGGGGCGCCACGCCTGAGCCTGCCGGATCGCGACGCGGGAGGCCCAGAACCACAGGAGGACGCTCACCACGAGGACGACGCCGGTCGTCGTCAGCAGCAGTGCTCCGCCGACATAGGACTCGCCGTCGGCGGTGACCGGCGACGCGAGGGCGGCCGCGACCGCGGTGCCCGCGGTTCCGGCGAGGCACAGCGGGGCGAGAACCGTCCATGCCGCGGTCGTACGGAAGACGCGCAGCCCACCGGTGAGCACGGACAAGGGGGCGAGCGCCCGGCCCTGCCGGAGGAACTCCGCCATGGCGCTGAGCCCCGCGGTCATGCTGAGGACCGCGATGCCGACGATTCCGAACAGGGCGCTCCAGCGGCCCTGGTCGCGGTTGGGGATGCCCGCGGTGTACTGCTTCTCGCCCGGTGCGCCGATGCTCGCGCCGCGCGGGAACACCTCGTACGACAGGCTCTTGAGGGCGGGTACGGAGAGGGCTCGCCCGTCCGGCCGCAGAACCGCGAGGGTCGTACCGCCGTCGGCGGGAGCGGCGCGTTCCGCCAGCGACCGGTCATCGGTGCGGCGGATCAGCAGCGTCGTGCCCACGTGGTGGGTCCACCGGATCAGCTCGCGCAGTCGCGGGTCCTCCGGCAGCCGGTCGACCCGTGTCTCGTTCGCCGGGCACGGCAGGCGCAGTGCGGTGAGGGCGGCGCAGTCGGCGTACAGGGTCAGGTACGTGCCCTTGCCGGCGTCCGGGGGAGCCAGCAGGACGGCTCCGGTCCCCTGCGCGCGGGTGAGGAACTCGGCCATGGCGGACACGGTCACGTCGCCGCGGGCGCCCACGGTGACGACACTGTGGCCGACGCGGTCGAGGGTCTGCCGCGCCTCGGTGGCCTGCGCTCCGAACAGTCCCTGCCACGCGACGGCCTGCATCAGCACGACGAGAGCGATCGAGACACCGCTGACGAGCCGGGCCGTCCCCCCGGGATGCGTGCTGGTGCGCCGGCCCGCGAGGAGGGTCCCGGGCAGATCATGCCGCTGCCCCCGGCGGGTGAGCAGGTTCCCGGCCTTGGCGGTGACGACCGCGATGGCGGCCGGAAGGGTGAGGATCGTGGCGGCGATGCCCGCCCAGCTTGCGAGCGTGCGTGCCGCGGATTGCGAGGGGAGCAGCTCGGGACCCCACACCGCCAGGGTGACGGCGACGGGGCACAGCACGGCCAGGCGGGGCAGCCAGGTACTGCGGGACGCGCTGTGCGGTCGCGTTCCGGACGCGCCCCGACGGGGCGCGAGGTCCGCCAGTGCCACGACGGTCAGGACGACCAGGAGGACCGCGAAGGGGGCGAGTACCGCAGGCAGGCCGAAGTGGCGCAGGTGAGAGGTGGAGAGGACGTAGTCGGTGTGCGGGATGCGGATGTCGTGCAGCAGGGCGGTGGCGACGGCAGCGGCACCGGCCACCGCGCCCAGCGCGGCGGGGGTCGCGGCCTCGCCGGTGGCGATCAGCGCACGGTCCCGCCGTCGTCCGCCGAGCGCGGCGACGAGAGCGGTCCTGCGGTCGCGGGTGTGGGCTCCGGTACGCGCTGCCACCATCAGCAGTGCGACGGCCGGGAGGCCGAGCATGCCGACGACCGCGGCCTGGAACATCCACTCGGGCTTCTCGTCGAGCCGGCCCGATCCCGGTTCCAGGCCCGTGGGTTGTCCGTTCCTCGGACCGAATCCGGTGACGAGCTCGTTGAACCGGTCAGGGCGCAGGCCGTCGCGCGGCCGGACGTAGGCGAACCACTCGGACGGCTCGTCCAGCCCCTGCTCGCCGATGGTGCCCGCCAGTCGGCCGTAGCGGTGGTCGATGCCCTCGCCGGCGCCCGCCTTCAGCAGGGCCGGTGACAGAACCGCCTGGCCGGGGGCCGGCCAGCGGTCCAGCCCGGGAGGAAGGGGTGCGTCCCCTCGATGGGGAGACAGGTAGACGACGCTGAAGCGGCGTTCGCCCTCGAGCGAGTCCGACCCCTCGAGCCACACCGTCGCATCGGTCGCGCGTGCCGGATCTCCGACGGCGCCCACGGGAGTCCTGGCCGTTCTGCGTTCCTGCTTGCCCGCGTACACGGCATGGACGGCGACGACGCTGCCGACGGCGAGGGAGAGGACGAGTGTGGCGAGCAGGAGAGCGGCGAAGCGCACGCCTCCCGCCTCGGTGCGGCGGCCCGCCACACGGCCGACGGCGAGGAGTCGACGTGCGAGTGTCAGGGTGTCCCCGGCGCGCGTCATGCGGAGCCGCCCGAGGGGATCGACGTCAAGGCGCCCGCCTCGAGACGGAGCGTACGGTCGGCCCGCGCGGCGATGCGCGGATCGTGGGTGACGACGAGGAGCCCGCAGGCGTAGCGCCGGGGCAGGTCGAAGAGCAGCTCGGCCGTGCGGTCCCGCGTCTCCGTGTCGAGTGCGCCGGTCGGTTCGTCGGCGAGCAGCAGAGCGGGTTCGTTGATCAGGGCACGGGCCACCGCGGTCCGCTGCCGTTCCCCGCCCGACAGCTCGTCGCTCGTCGCCGCCTGCGGTACGCCGAGCTCGTCGAGCAGCTTCCGTGCCCTGTCCCGCGCGTCACGGTGGTCGGTGCGGGCCAGGAGCGCCGCGAGGACGACGTTGTCCAAGGGGCTCAGTTCCGGGAGGAGTTCACCGAACTGGAAGACCATGCCGATCGTCCGGGCGCGCAGGGTGGCCAGGGGGGCGGGTCGTAACCCGACGATGTCGGTGCCCCGTACCCTCACCGACCCCGCGGTCGGCTTGACCAGGCCCAGGACGCAGGACAGCAGCGTGCTCTTGCCCGAGCCGCTGGGACCGGTCACCGCGACGGATTCCCCGGCCCGCAACGTCAGCGAGAGATCGCCGAACAGCTCCCTCGCGCCGAGCGAGTGCGACAGCCCCTCGATCTCCAGGACGGGTCGCGTGGTTTCCGTGCCGTGTGCCGTGTCCACTTGCTGTCCTCCTTGCTGCCTGCCGGGACGACGCAACGCGTGGGTTGTTCCCGCGGTCGTACCGCGGGTGGACGGCGTGGCTTGAGGCTCAGGCCCTGTCCCCGACCCGCCTCTTTCGTCGGCGCGCAGGACTTCACCGTGATTCGACGGATGTCCCTCGTCCGGCGTTGCGGGTACGGCAACATTTGCATGCAGAAATTGATTTGGCAAGAATGACAATCGATCTCGACCGCTGTCTCGGGAAACGGCTTCGCCGCGGTGAAGAGTAATCGCGTGACGCAGGGCACGTTTGAAGCGCGGCAGCAACGCCATTGCTGTGCTCGGCAGTTGACAACCGAAAAGGGAGTGAGGTGTTCCGTTGCAAACGCGGCGATGTTTGACTTGAAAGCCATTCGGTCGGGCCGAATGTGTGCGGTGGGGCCTCTTCAGGGGAATGGAAATGGTCGCATCGGCTGGAAAGAATCGAGGAGGGAGATATTCCGGAGATCTTCCGCCTGCGCCCTGAGGAATTCAGGGGGAGACGTGCCCGTAGACCCGAGCACGCGCGGTCCCCGGCGGGAGGCTCAGCGGACTCCGGGACCGCCGCCGGAGGGCGCCACGAGTCCGGCCGGCCGTCGCCCCACTCCGACTCCCCGGCTCCGACTCGGGATCCGCGACTTCCCTGATCAGCCGACAGGACCTAGCCGGACCGTTCGGCCGCACCCTTCCGGCGGCTCCATTTCACCCACTCGCGACCGTAGAGCACGGCACCCGAGAACACCGTCCACGCCAGGAGACCTCGGGTGATGGTGTCGTCCGCGACGACCAGGGCCGTCAGCAACGGGACCAGGATCACCAGATACCAATGCGGGTTGTTCCGCCAGTCGTTCACGCCTGCCATCCCCCCACCTCCTCGCCCACCCTAGGACAGTCGGCGCGACATCCGGCCTGCGGGTGTGGCCTGTTGCCGGGGGTGAGGAGGGATGGGCTGGTCGGTCAGCTGCGCGAGTCGAGTTCCTTCGGGCCGTAGAGCGCTGCCTTCTCTCCTGCGATCAAGGCCCAGTAGCGGTCCCCGAAGGACCAGTGCCACCACTCCGTGGGGTAGTTCACCAACCCCGCGGCGGTGAGCACGGCGCCCAGCAGCTTCCGGTTGGCGTGAGCCTCCTCGGTGATGTTCGCGGCGTGGGTGTAGCAGGCCCCCGCGCTCTCCTCCGGATCCGCGTTCATGCGCGTGCCGAGGTCCAGCTCGTGCCCGTCGGCATCGGCGAGTGTGAGGTCGACGGCCGCGCCGGCGCTGTGGGGCGCGATGTCGGGGGGTGACACGTACCTGCTCGCCGCCGAGTGGATCTCACGGGAGGACCAGCCGGGGTCGGCCGCTCGCAGCCGGCCGGCGTACTCCTCGAAGTACTCCCGCTGGAGGGAGGGGGGCCGGTACCCCTCGACGAACAGCAGCCGGATGCCCGCCGGCAGCATCGTCTGCGCCACGAGCAGCCGCTCCCGTACGCCTTCCCGCAGGTGGGCGAAGGCGTACGCCGGGTCCTGCTTGCGCGTGTCGACGAGCAGCCGGCCGCCGAGGCGGACGTCCACGAGGGGTTCGCCGGACTCGATCACGGGAACGGCGGCGACCATCGGGTCCGACATCAGCACGATCTCGCTCATGGCGCCGGCCTTCATCCGGCCGGCGTGGCCGAGGGGCGTACGCCGAACCACTGTTCGGCGCCGTACTCCTCGAACCGCTCGACCTCGGTGAAGCCCAGCTTCGCCGCGAGGCGCATCGCGCGATCGTTGCCGCTCTGGGTGGCCAGCACCACGGGTTCTCCGGGACGCGCACCGGAGAACCAGTCGAGTGCGGCCGCGCACGCCTCGAAGGCGTAACCGCGTCCCCACGCCGCCGGCAGGAACAGGTAACCGAGCTCGGCCTCCCCGGCCTCGGGGCGGACGTGCCCCCGGCGCTCGGCGTCGCGAGGGTCGAGCGTGATCATGCCGATCATCGTTCCGTCGAGTTCGACCACGAAACAGCCGGGGCGTCGGCCGGGCACTTCGGGCACCGCGCGCTCGAGTTCGTCGCGAGGCCGGGCGCCGCCGATGTAGGTGCCGACCTCCGGAGAGGCGAACAGCTCGACGAACGCGGCACGGTCTCGGGCCTCGGACTCGCGGAGCACGAGCCGTTCGGTCGATATCGGGGCGGCCGGCCAGGCGAAGGTTCCGGGTTCCGTCATGGCGGGGAACCTATCCCACGCCCGGTGAGATCGATCGGCGGAGAAGCCCGGCTCCTGCCTGGCGATGTTTCGGGAAGTCTGCAACCGGTACGGCTTCGGATCGCCTTGGCCCAGGACCGTGCGGCGGGACCGGCCGACGGCGCCGCCTTCGCCGAGGGCTTTGACGCGCCCATGTCGACCGCTGTCGTCCGTCGCTGAGGGCACGGACGGGGCACGTTTTCGCCCGATGCCCTGCCGAAGTCGGGCGCCCGGTCAGGTCCTCCCCGGTGCCGGCGGTTTCCGCGACTAGCCTCCGCATCATGCTGCGTATCGTCGACACCCGTACCGGCCATCTCATGGAGATTCCCTCCGTACGACGTCATCTGCTGAGCATCTGCGTCCACCTGCCGGCCGGCGACGTCGGGTTCGGCCCGGGGGACCTGCGGGCGCTCCTGGTCGGTGACGTACTGGCGCGCACCGCGGAGTTGCACGGCCTGCAGTCCCGTACGTTCCGTACCATGCCGGACCTGCCGCCCGAGCAGACCGAGGCGCTCGACCGCTCCCTGTCCGCCCTCGACGTCCACCCGCCCGACACCGTCGGTGTTCACCCTCCGAACGGAACGCTCTGCGCCGCTGCAGACGTTCACGTCCACGCCTGCGGGACCACGGCACAGGACGCGGTCGGCGGGGTCCGTATCGACGTGGGCCAGGTCGGCCAGGCATCGGGGGAGAGGGGCGTCCCGGACCGTGCCCACCTCCCGTCCCCAGGCCTCCTGGGGGCCGTCGCCCCGGAGGGCGTCGATCCGCTGGCCATGAGGATGCTGATGCTCGGCCACGCCTACCGCACGCCGGTCTTCGTCACCAGTACCGCGCTCGAAGAGGCCCGGCGGACGCTGGCGGACTGGCGGCAGCTGGTGGCCGACTGGGCACAGGAGCCGTCCCGGCCGATGCCTGCCGAGGTGCTGCGACACGCCCATGACGTGCTGGCTGATGATCTCGGCGTCCCCGCCGTCCTGGACGCGCTGCGCACCGTGGCGACGCGCGCCGACGTACCGGCCGGTGCCAAGTTCGAGACGTTCGCCTTCCTCGACCGCGTCCTCGGGCTGGACCTCGCGCGCGAGGTGGGCCACCAGCACCGGGCGGCGACATGAAGGTCGGATGCGCGGGCCTCGTGGCGGCGGTCGTCACAACGGCCCCAGCGCATTCACTCCGCCGAGGCCGCCCTTCCGGATCGCCACACGTGAGCGTGCTCGATCCACTTCCATCATACGCCTGCGGGCTGGACCGGCCGAGAGGGAGAGCAGGCCCGTGGGCGGTCCGGCTCAGCCGCGTTCTTCCTCTTCGGCCTCCATACGGCGGATTCCCTGGTGGGTCAGGGCGACCATCGCGGGGGTGTTGCCCGGTTCCCAGTCGACGGTGATCAGGTCCTCGCCGGCGAGGTAGGTGCAGGCGGCGGCCAGGTCGTCCTCCGGGATGCGGAGGTCGTTCCGCAGTTTCCGCCCCGGGACTCCGAGGAGACGGTTGCCTTCGGAGGCTTCGTAGAGAGCGGTCAGGACCCGTTCGCGGTAGGCCTGTCGCTCGCGGAGTGTCGCCATGACCGAGTCCTTTCACGCGGGTGAGGAACGCCGAAGCTCCTCACACCTCGTCGACGTGGGTGCCGGTCCGAGAGGACGGTCTGCTGGTGGCGAGCCAGGAGAGGGCGGCTTCCGCGGCGGATCCGGTGTCGACGGTGAGGTGGAGCCGTGTGCCGCCTTCGGGCACGGGATAACTGCGTTGTTCCGCCCCGGCGAAGGAGCATCGGATCACTTGGGCGACCGCGCGGGCGGCTTCGGGGGTGGCGGCGACGATACGGATCTCGGCGTGTCCGGCCGAGGGCGGGGTCGCGGTGTCGGTGGGGTACAAGGTGCGTGGTCCCTTCGGAGGGCGAGCGAGAGGCCGGCGGGTGGGTTGTCCCGGGTGTCGGGTGCCCCACCCGCGGCCTTCGGCCGGAGGAATGGTCTGGGCGATCAGGGCCAGGTGCCCGTCACCTTGCGGCGGGCGGCTTGCTCCGTCGGCGTGGGGTGGCTGTGGCCGGGTGGCCGGCGAATGGCCGGGAAGGGTTCGCCGAAGTGATGGGCGGCGATGCGTTCGTCGTGCTGGGCGTTGAGCCGGTGGATCAGGCGCGTGCCGAGCGCGATCAGCAGGGCGATGACGGCGATCGTGATCAGGGTTTCCATGGGGTCACCTCCGCAGGTGCCTCGGCATGGGGATCATCCGCGCACCGATGAGCGGGTGTCGCGGGGGCGCCGGGGCGGCCCCGCCGTCGGCCTCCCAGGCGTCCTCACTGCTTCGGGCGTCCCGCATGCGGCGGCCGGTCGCGGCCTCGTCGGACATCAGGGCACCGGCGGCCAGGACGCTGCCGGGGAGGGCGGCAGCGGTCATGAGCCGGGCGGCTGCGGCGGGTTCGGTCTCGGGCGGGACCACCAGGAGATCGCAGCGGCCGACGGTGTAGGAGAGCAGGATCATCTTGTCGGGATCCTGTTCGGTGAACCAGCCGATGTGCACGGTGTGCCCGGTGGCGGCGACCTTGTGCGGGACGACGGGCCAGCGGGCGGGGTTCACCGCGACGCGTGTGATGCGTCCGAAGTGCTCCTCCAGCGCGTCGACCAGAGGCGGAAGTTCGACGGCCAGGTCATGTGTACGAGGCCACCAGGCGCCGTCCAGGAGGCCGGCGAGGGTGGTCTTCGGTGTCAGTGAGAGGCGCGCCGAAAGCAGGGGTGCGACGGTGGTGGTCATGATCGCGGACCCGTCTCCGGGCCGCCCTGCAGGGCGGCCCAGTGTCTTGATCGCCGGAAACGACGTCCGCGTGGGAGCGGGTGCTCGACTTACTCCCGGTACTTTCAGCGTACTCCGCCCAACGGTCGGGCGAGCCCCTCTGACCAGGTGATTTCCCACCGGGCGCGCCGTCCGGGCGATGGCCGCCGGCATGACCGCAGGCCGCGGAGTGCCGTGTGACCACGGCGGTGTCCCGCCGGCCATGAGGCCTCGACGGCTCATCACCCGTGGCGACAAAGACCACTTCGCCCTCCTGGTGGTCCCCCGTACCTGACCACCGGCTCCTCACGGCACGGCCCTCCGTCATCCGCGCCACTCGACCAGGACCAGCGTGGCGTCGTCCGAAGTGGCGTTGCCCCGTGCCCGTTTGAGGGTCTGGGAGAGGTCCCGCACCACCGTTCGGACCTCTCGGTCCGCCCGCTCCAGTTGGTTCACCCAGTCGATCAGCTGGGCCTCGCCGAACTCCTCCTGTCCGCTCTTGTGTTCCTCGATCAACCCGTCGGTGAAGCAGAGGACGCGATCCCCCGCGTCGAGTGTCACTTCGCTGATCTGCGGCTGCGCTCCCCCGAACCCGACCGGCAGGGTCGTGGGGCTGTCCAGGCGGCCTACGACGTGGTGGCTGCGGATCAGAAGGGGGGCGGGGTGACCGGCGTTGACCCACTGGAGGTGGCCGGTGTTCGTGTCCAGCCGCATCATCTGCGCGGTCACGAAGTGGTCGGGTGCGAACTGCTCGGCCACGGCCCGGTCCATGAAGAGGTAGATCTCGGACAGCTCGATGCTGATCCGGCGGGCGTGCCGGTACGCGCCGATGGCCACGGTGGCCATCGTGGCCGCGTCCAGACCGTGCCCCATGGCGTCGATCATGGCGAGGTGGAAGGTGTCCCCGTTCAGGGCGTAGTCGAAGCTGTCGCCCGCCACGTCGTAGGCGGGCTCCAGAACGCCGGCGACGGTGACGCGCGGCGTCACCATCGACAGGGGCGGCAGCAGCGACCACTGGATCTCGGCGGCGACGCTCATCGGTTCGCTGCGACGGGTGCGGAAGAAGAGGTCGGTGTAGCCGTTCTTGGTCTGCATCATGTCGGCGATCAGCCCGGCGATCCTGCGCAGCAGACGGCGGTCGTCGTCGTCGACGGCGTCCATCGTGACGGCCAGAACGCCCGACTGGTCGCCCCCGTCCAGCAACGGCAGCAGGACCTGTACACCGTCGGCCAGCACGAGTTCGACCGGGCGCGAGGTGAGGAAGCACCGGCCGGCCTCGGAGCCGTCGATGACCTGTGGTTCCCCGCCCGACAGCCCTTCGCCCGGCAGGGGGACCAGTCTCTGCTGCCCGTAGTCCTGGAGCAGGATCTGAGGATCCCGTCCCCCCAGCCGCGCCACCGTGTCGGCGAGCACCGGCCCGACCAGATGTGGTGGCAGCTCATGGGCCCGGTCCAGGAGCCCGCCCAGCAGCCCCTCTCCGAAGCTCTCCGAGCGATCGGGGTCGGGCGATCCGACTGTCATCCCGCTCCCTTCGCAGGGCGACGGACGGGCTGCGCAACGCCTCTGCGTCGCTGCCTGGCGGGCACGGGAGCGAGGCCCGTTTCCGGCGGTCTCGCCACCAGGATGCGCCTCGACGGCAGGGCGCGCCACACCGGTGCCGTCGAAAGCCGGCCCGAGCGCGCGCTGCCTGCGCACAGGGACCCGGAGTCACTCGGGGAGACCGGGTGCGGCTGGACCGGCTACCTGTGATGAGGTGGGTCTCTGGGATCTCGGTGCGGGCAGGTTCCTAGCATGTGCACATGGTTGCCCGTGATACCCAGCAGTCCGATCCGGGACGGGAAGCAGTGTCCCGAGACGACGCCGAAGCCCGCAGTGTCTCCTCCCCACCGACGGTCAAAGGACGCGACTTGACCGGCCTTCCCTCAAGATCGCCACGCCAGGGGGCCGCCGAGGACTCCCGCCCGGTGGCCGATCTGGTCGAGCGGGCGGCCGATCTGGTGGAACCGATCAAGCCGAGGCTGCGTGGCTGGCTCCATGCCGGCATGGTCCCCGCATCGCTGGCAGCGGGCATCGTCCTCATCTGCCTGGCAGGGACGCCGCAGGCCGTGTGGGCCTGCACCGTGTACTCCGTGACGGCCTGGCTGCTGTTCGGGACCAGTGCCGTCTATCACCTCGGCACCTGGGGGCCGCTCGGTGAGGCTGTTCTGCGCCGCCTTGATCACGCCAACATCTTCCTCATCATCGCCGGCACGTGTACGCCGCTTGCGGTGCTCCTGCTCTCCCGTGACCAGTGGTCCGTTCTGCTGTGGATCGTTTGGACGGGTGCTTCGGTCGGCATCGTCTTCCGCGTCGTGTGGGTCGGAGCTCCCCGTTGGCTGTACACCCCCTGCTACCTGGCGCTGGGTTGGGCACCCGTCCGGTACCTGCCCGACTTCCTGCACAGTGGCGGGGTGGTTGTGGTCTCCCTGGTCGTGATCGGCGGGCTTCTCTACAGCGCGGGTGCGGTCGTCTATGCCCTCCAGCGCCCCAACCCCTCGCCCCGCTGGTTCGGCTTCCACGAGGTCTTCCACGCGTTGACAGTGGCAGCCTTCACCGCCCACTACATCGCGATCTTCCTCGCTGCCCACTGACCACGATGACGTTCCGACGCCTGCCCGCCCTGCTGTGAGCCCTGAGCTGCCGGCGGCCGGAAAATCGGTGGCAGGCCCGGTCCGCCCCCGGTGACGATCGCGGCATGCCGGCTTCCGGTTGAACCGGGCGGCATGGGGACGCGGTTCCCAAGAGACTGGCCGGAGCGGATCGAGGGCTCCGAGCACGGTGAAGTCGAGTACGAACTCTCCCGGACCGAGTGGGAGCAGTCTCGAGAGACGTCGACGGCTGATGCGCAATTCCGTACGAACGCTGGTCGGCGCCCTCAGCGCGGACTGACGCTCGACGTGCCGAAAAGAACGTGCCAGCGCTCCGCGCCGACCGGGCAAACGACGCCTACCAGGCCACGCGCAGTGCTCTCATGGGGGCGGACCTCGCGCGGCCTCTGCTCGCTCGTGAGTGATCCGCAGCCAGTCCCTCGGGGTGCATCCGTCGGTCGATGCCGACGGCGGGCGGACTCACCTCAAGCCGAGGCGGGTGGTGCGTCGGATGTGGCGGCGCGGCGGTATTCGGCGTTGATGCGCTGGGCCTCTTCGAGCTGGTCTTCCAGGACGATGATGCGGCAGGCGGCTTCGATCGGTGTGCCCTGGTCGACGAGTTCTCGGGCGCGGGCGGCGATGCGCAGCTGGTAGCGGGAGTAGCGGCGGTGGCCGCCCTCCGAGCGCAGCGGGGTGATGAGGCGGGCTTCGCCGATGGCTCGGAGGAATCCTTGTGTGGTGCCGAGCATCTCGGCGGCCCTGCCCATGGTGTAGGCGGGGTAGTCGTCGTCGTCGAGACGGCCGTACGAGTCATCTGCTGTCATTTGCACCTCTCTGGGAAACGCATTGAGGGGCCCTGGTGCCGTACTGGCACCAGGGCCCCGAAGGAACTACTACACCACCTGCCGGCCCTGATACTGCGCCGGCGTTCTGTGTCCGCGGGCCCGACCTGGCTGCTGTCGGGGGCGCGGGGATCGCGGTTGCTTGACCGGAGACCACCTCACTATCGATGTCCTGCGGTACCCGGGTTCACGACTTCCTCCCGGGCGATCCTGATGGCGCGGGTTCCTCCGTTCTTCCTCGGTGATCAACTACTTGCTACGGGGTACTGCGTACTGCGGGTACTGATCCACTGCGGGTACTGCTGGTGATGCGAACTGCTCAGTGACCTGCGACAGCGCCACTCTTCGGCAGCCAGCCCCGTTGCCCGTCCTGCGTCTTCTCTGGCTTAGAACCCCACTGCCGAACTTCCTGGTGCGCGCGTCCGCAGTCGACGCCTTCACCAGGGGTACTGCTCACCCTTCACTGCTGGGTACTGCGTACTGCACTCACGGGTACCGCACCTGCCATGACCGCGGTCCCGTGCCGGCGGCCCCTGATCACTGCGGGCCACCCGGTCCGGCCGTCAGTCCCGTCGCCGTCCTGCACCATCTTTGGCTTCGGAACTCCACCGCCGCACCGTCCTGCGTACTGCAACTACTTGTACTGCTGGTACCGCTTGCCCGGCAGTTCATCTCTGCCGGGCCCTGTTGTCTCTCTGGGCTACGAGAGAAACCATAGCCACGCCACTGCCCAATGTCTACTCCGGCCGACATAGATTTTCGCGTGCCTGGTGGGCAGGTAATCGACCTCGAACAGTGATGCGAAGGGTCGCGGAGCGGTCCCGGCCGGGTTGCCCACCACATATCCGCGCACACGCCACGGACAGGTGGAGACCGGTACTGGCGATCGCAGACCAGGGGGACCCGATGGACACGATGAGCTTTGACGTCGCCGTCGACCGCCCTGCAGGGTCCGTCGCCGTCGCGCGCAACAGTGCCCGCTTCGGCTGGCCCCCGGCCGACGGGCAGTCGTGGCGGGCTCGGTTACGCGGCGTGCCTCAGGTGGGAAGGCGGTGGCGGCCCTTCTCGCCCGGTGGCACGACCGGTTGAGGGGACGGGACGACCCGTGAATAGGATCGGCTCTCATGTCGAAGCCTGACGAGCTGCTCGTTGACGTTGCCACGCTGGTGGAGTCCGGGCAGAGCAATCAGATGTCCCTGACGGTGGTCACCGGTGGAGCTGTCGTCACCGGCCGACTGGCGCCCGAAGCGGTGTGGAGGCAGCGGGTCTCGGAGGTCCTGGCCGACTCCGCCCGCCTGGGAGAGTTCTCCGCCGTCTTCACCGCTACGACACGAGGGGACGGGCCGCCCGCATATCTGCACTTCCACATGGCGCGGATCCTTCAGGGCACGGTGGGGATCCCGGAGACAGGCGGGATGTACCGCGTCTCGATCGCGGACGTCAGCGCCTGGACCATGGGCGACTTCAGTTACTCCGATCACTGACTTCACGCCCTCGGGGAAGCCCTTCCACCGATACGCGGGAAGGTCCGACCGGCCGGTGCCGATCGGGCCTTCCCTGCTGCCTGGATGTCAGCTCACGTCCGCCCGTGGGTCACGGTCGGGCCGCTGCCGGGGCGCCGGGCATCACCGTCGGTCGTCGTCATCGACGCTGTCCAGAGTGGGCTCCCGTGGGCCGCAGCTCTCCCTCGTCCGGTGACTCTCATCTTGCGGCTGCGGCGGGCCTTTTCCTCGCCCTGAGCGGGTGACGGAGCATGAGGTCCCGCATGGCACGCGAATGACACGGCAGCTCTGACGGGTCTGGACAACGACAAAGCCCCAGGTCGCTGACCTGGGGCTTCATAGAAGAGCGGATGACGGGAATCGAACCCGCGCTATAAGCTTGGGAAGCTCATGTTCTACCATTAAACTACATCCGCACAGCGGCCCGATGAACGGTGCCGCATCGTTGCACACTGTACCCCATGCGCCACTTGAGGCGAAGCTTGCGCCGTTTCGGGTGCGGAGTGCCGCCTGGAGGGTGTCCCGTTGATCCCCTAATGTGGCTTCCCGTCCACCACGTGTGTAGGGGAAGGGACTTGATGGGTTCGATGGAGCGCACCGTCGTCCGTTGTGCCGAAGGGCATGTGTTCAGTACCGCTTCGTTCCCGCTGCAGCAGCTCGGGGCCGGGCGGATCGGGCCAGGGCGGCTCATCCGGTGTCCGCGCTGTGCGCGGCTGCGGCATGCGGTGCCGGTGGAGTCCGGGCGGCGCTGACCAGCGCCAGGGGCGCGGATGCCTGCCGATTGGGGCAGGTCCGCGCCCTCTGCGTATCGTGGGGGCGTGCTTCTCTCAGACAAGGACATCCGGGCCGAGATCGATGCCGGACGGGTACGCATCGACCCGTACGACGAATCCATGGTGCAGCCCTCGAGCATCGACGTGAGGCTTGACCGCTTCTTCCGGGTGTTCGAGAACCACCGCTACCCCCACATCGACCCCGCCGTCGAGCAACTCGACCTGACCCGTGAGGTCGAGCCCGAGGGTGACGAGGCGTTCATCCTCCACCCCGGCGAGTTCGTGCTCGCCTCGACCTACGAGGTCATCAGCCTTCCGGACGACATCGCGTCGCGGCTGGAGGGGAAGAGTTCCCTCGGGCGGCTCGGGCTCGTGACGCACTCGACCGCCGGTTTCATCGACCCCGGTTTCTCCGGGCACGTGACCCTGGAGCTGTCGAACCTCGCCACCCTGCCGATCAAGCTCTGGCCGGGGATGAAGATCGGGCAGCTGTGCATGTTCCGGCTGAGCTCGCCCGCCGAGTTCCCGTACGGGAGCGAGCGGTACGGCTCCCGGTACCAGGGCCAGCGGGGGCCGACGGCCTCCCGTTCGTTCATGAACTTCCATCGGACCCAGGTGTGAGGCGGTCGCAGGCATGAGTGAGGTACGCGAGAACCTGACGTACGAGGGTTTCGGACGCGCCGTCCGTGAGCTGGCGCAGACGATCGCCGACGACGGCTACGAGCCCGACATCGTGCTCTCGATCGCCCGTGGCGGCGTCTTCGTCGCCGGCGGTCTGGCCTACGCCCTGGACTGCAAGAACATCCACCTCGTGAACGTGGAGTTCTACACCGGCGTGGGCACCACGCTGGAGATGCCGGTCATGCTGGCGCCCGTGCCCGACGCGATCGACTTCAGCGACAAGAAGGTGCTCATCACCGACGACGTCGCCGACACCGGCAAGACCCTCAAGCTCGTCCACGACTTCTGCGTCGACCACGTCGCCGAGGTCCGCTCCGCCGTCATCTACGAGAAGTCCCACTCCCTCGTGAAGTGCGAGTACGTGTGGAAGAAGACGGACGAGTGGATCAACTTCCCCTGGTCGGTCGAGCCGCCCGTCGTCAAGCGCGAGGGCCAGGTCCTCGACGCCTGAGCCCCGTCACGGCGTGAGAGAGGCCCCCACCGGATGCGGTGGGGGCCTCTTCGCGTCGTGTTCCGTGCCGTCAGAGGGTGCCGAGCTTGATCAGGCTCAGCAGCGCCACCAGCTGGATCGCCGACGCGCCCAGCGCCTTCGGCCACGGCAGGTCGTGCGAGCGGCTCACCATCATCGTGAAGAGCGCCCCGGCCGCCAGCCAGGTCAGCCAGCCGATCACCTGGACCAGGCCGTTCTCGCCGCCCAGGAAGAGCGCGAAGACGAGCCGCGGCGCGTCCGTGATCGACATGATCAGCATCGACAGGCCGACCGTCGGCTGCCACGCCCCGTCGCCGCCCAGCTGGCGCGCCAGCGTGTGCGTCACCGAGCCCAGGATCAGACCGCCGACGACGAAGCCGAGGGCGGTCATCAGGACGTACGGGATCGCCGTCGACAGGGTCGCGTTGATGGCCTCGTCGCGCGCCTTGTCGAAGCCGAAGATCGCGAGCAGCCCGTAGAGGAAGGTGACGACCAGCGCCGGGCCCCACACGGCGTGGTCCCGCATCCGCAGGAACGTGTCCGCCGGGCGCAGCACGATGCCGCTGAGGAGCGCCTTCCACGGGAGCCGGGGGCCCGTCGGGACGGGCGCGGCACCGGCGTGGTGGGTCGCGGCGTTGCCGTAGGGGTCGTCGACGCTGAACATCTGGGTGTGGCCCGGGTTGTTCGCCGTCGCCGCGTGCGGGTGCTGCGGCTGGCCGTACGGCTCGCCGAAGTACTCGGGCTCCCCGTAGGGCTGCCCCTGGTGCCCCTGCTGGTGCCCCTGCTGGTGCCCTTGGCGCCCCTGGTGCCCCTGCGGTGGCTGCTGTTGCCACTGCTGCTGCGGGTACGGCGGCGGGGCCGCGTTGTGCCCGTACGGCGCCTGCTGCGGTTGATTGTGCGGGGGGCGGTTGTCCCGGCCGCGTCCGTTCCTGAATCCAGCCACGTCGTCGAACGTACCCGCTTCCGCCGTGCGGGCGCTCCTCGGACCTGTCCTTGCCACTGAGCTGTGACATCCCCTAGGGGGTTGAGCGGATCCGCTGTGGGCTGTGACACGGTCGGTGGGCAGGCTGCGGCCGTCGTCGCGACCGGCATGACGAAGAGGGCCGCCCCGCGATCTCGCGGGGCGGCCCTCCCTCATGTACCGGGTGGTACCGGGTCCTACTTCGCCGGTTCCGGCTCCGGCTCCTCGGCCGGCTCCGGCTCCGGGTCCACCGGGGTCTTCACCGATTCGAGGAGCAGCTGGGCCACGTCCACGACGGTGACGGACTCCTTGGCCTTGCCCTCGTTCTTCTTGCCGTTGACCGAGTCGGTCAGCATGACCAGGCAGAACGGGCAGGCGGTGGAGACGATGTCCGGGTTGAGGGACAGGGCCTCCTCGACGCGCTCGTTGTTGATGCGCTTGCCGATCCGCTCCTCCATCCACATCCGGGCACCACCGGCGCCGCAGCAGAAGCCGCGCTCCTTGTGGCGGTGCATCTCCTGCTGGCGCAGGCCGGGGACGGCGGACATGATCTCGCGCGGCGGCGTGTAGACCTTGTTGTGACGGCCCAGGTAGCACGGGTCGTGGTAGGTGATCAGACCGTCGACCGGGGTCACCGGGACCAGCTTGCCCTCGTCGATGAGGTGCTGGAGCAGCTGGGTGTGGTGGATGACCTCGTACTCGCCGCCGAGCTGCGGGTACTCGTTGGCGATCGTGTTGAAGCAGTGCGGGCAGGTCGAGACGATCCGCTTCGCCGACTTCGGCTTCCTGGTCGACTCGTCCTCGTCGTCCTCGCCGAACGCCATGTTCAGCATCGCGACGTTCTCCTGGGCGAGCTGCTGGAACAGCGGCTCGTTGCCGAGGCGGCGGGGGGAGTCACCGGTGCACTTCTCGTCGCCGCCCATGATCGCGAACTTGACGCCCGCCATGTGCAGCAGCTCGGCGAAGGCCTTGGTGGTCTTCTTGGCCCGGTCCTCCAGGGCTCCGGCGCAGCCGACCCAGTAGAGGTAGTCGAACTCCGAGAGGTCTTCGACGTCCTTGCCGACGATCGGGACCTCGAAGTCGACCTCCTTGGTCCACTCGACGCGCTGCTTCTTCGCCAGGCCCCAGGGGTTGCCCTTCTTCTCCAGGTTCTTGAGCATCGTGCCCGCCTCGGACGGGAACGCGGACTCGATCATCACCTGGTAGCGGCGCATGTCGACGATGTGGTCGATGTGCTCGATGTCGACCGGGCACTGTTCGACGCAGGCGCCGCAGGTGGTGCAGGACCACAGGACGTCCGGGTCGATGACGCCGTTCTCCTCGGCGGTGCCGATGAGGGGGCGCTCGGCCTCGGCGATCGCCGACGCGGGGACGTCCTTGAGCTGCTCCTCGGTGGCCTTCTCGTTGCCCTCCATGTCCTTGCCGCCGCCGGCGAGCAGGTACGGCGCCTTGGCGTGCGCGTGGTCGCGCAGCGACATGATGAGGAGCTTGGGGGAGAGGGGCTTGCCGGTGTTCCAGGCGGGGCACTGCGACTGGCAGCGGCCGCACTCGGTGCAGGTGGAGAAGTCGAGGATGCCCTTCCAGGAGAACTGCTCGACCTGGGAGACACCGAAGACGGCGTCCTCGGCCGGGTCCTCCCAGTCGATCTCCTTGCCCGCCGTCGTCATCGGCTGGAGCGCGCCCAGCGCGGTGGAGCCGTCGGCGTTCCGCTTGAACCAGATGTTCGGGAAGCCGAGGAAGCGGTGCCAGGCGACGCCCATGTTCGTGTTGAGCGAGACCGTGATCATCCAGGTGAAGGACGTGACGATCTTGAGCGCGGCGACGAAGTAGGTCAGGTGCTGGATGGTGCTCAGGTCCAGGTTGTCGAGCAGCGCGATCAGCGGGTACGAGGCGAAGAAGCCCGGCTCCCAGCTCGTCACGTGGTGCTGGACGCCTTCGAGGGCCCGCAGCGTCATGATGCAGAGGCCGACGATCAGGATGACGGCCTCGACGAAGTACGCCTGGCCGGTCTTGGAGCCCGCGAAGCGGGACTTGCGGCCCGCCCTGGTCGGCTTGCTGAGCTGCCGGATCACGATGAGGGTCACGATGCCCAGGACCGTCATCAGACCGAGGAACTCGGTGAAGATCTCGTACGGCAGCCAGTCGCCGATGATCGGGATCAGCCAGTCGGCCTGGAAGAGCTGGCCGAAGGCGTTCACGATCGTCAGGAGCAGCGAGAAGAAGCCCACCGCGACGAACCAGTGCGCGAAGCCGACGATGCCCCAGCGGTTCATCCGGGTGTGGCCGAGGAATTCCTTGACCAGGGTCACGGTGCGCTGGGTGGGGTCTCCGGTGCGGGTGCCGGCGGGCACGGGCTGCCCGAGGCGCACGAACCGGTAGATCTGCACGGTGGCACGGCCGAACAGCGCGACGGCCACCACCGTGATGGCGATCGACACGATGATCGCGGCGAGTTGCATGAGGGGCTCCTCGGGCGGGCCTACTAAGCGGTAACTTATGGAGTCCGTGCTGAGATTACCCGTTCGGGGCCCCGTGCTGTAGCGGCGCTCGCGGTGATCTGTGTCGCTCAGGCAAACCTTGCCGCGCGCCGTCTGCGGACTGCTGGAAGCGTACGCGCCAGGATCGACAGGTCCATCCCCAGCCAGTGGTGGTCCACGTAGTGCAGGTCGAGCAGCTCGCGCTCCTCCCACGGCAGGTCCGAGCGTCCGCTGATCTGCCACGGGCCGGTCAGTCCGGGGCGCACGGAGAGCCGACGGCGCCCCTCGCCCGCGCACTCGCGGTGGCCCGGGGTCAGTGGACACGGTCCGACCAGCGACATCCGGCCGCCGACGACGTGCACGAGGAGCGGCAGCGCGGCCAGCGGGCTCTTCGTGCGGAAGGTCAGCATCGTGAAGGGTTCTCCCTCCAAGCCTGCCACCGTGCGGCGGCGCAGCACGCCCCGGCCGGGGGTGGCCGAGCCGAGGGCGACCGAGAGGGCGACGGCGGCGAGCAGGGGGGACAGGGCGACCAGGAGGGCGAGCCCGCCCATGACGTCGAACGTGCGCTTGGCCGTCATTCCCGCACCCTTCCGAGCATTCCCCACACCCTTCCGAGCGACGAACGAGAATCATGGGATATTCGTGGGATATGGCTGGTTTGCCCGACATGGGGCGATCGGACTCTCTCATGCGACACCCGGTCCGACCAGGGATCGACGCGCGCTCGACTCCGTATGAGCGAGATAAAGGGCGAAGAGTTGAGCCCCCTCCACTCAGGTCTGTTGACGCGGTCCGCGTCGTCATGCATCCTTGAGTCAGATCCACTCAAGTACGTCAGCTGGAGGAACCGAAATGGCACGTGCGGTCGGCATCGACCTGGGCACGACTAACTCCGTCGTCAGCGTTCTCGAAGGCGGCGAGCCCACCGTCATCACCAACGCCGAGGGCGCCAGGACCACGCCGTCCGTCGTCGCCTTCGCGAAGAACGGCGAGGTGCTCGTCGGCGAGGTGGCCAAGCGTCAGGCCGTCACCAACGTCGACAGGACCATCCGGTCGGTCAAGCGCCACATGGGCACCGACTGGAAGATCGAGATCGACGGCAAGAACTTCAACCCGCAGCAGATGAGCGCCTTCATCCTGCAGAAGCTGAAGCGCGACGCCGAGGCCTACCTGGGCGAGAAGGTCGTCGACGCGGTCATCACCGTGCCGGCGTACTTCAACGACTCCGAGCGCCAGGCCACCAAGGAGGCCGGTGAGATCGCGGGCCTCAACGTCCTGCGCATCGTCAACGAGCCGACCGCGGCCGCCCTCGCGTACGGCCTCGACAAGGACGACCAGACGATCCTCGTCTTCGACCTCGGTGGCGGCACCTTCGACGTGTCCCTCCTGGAGATCGGCGACGGCGTCGTCGAGGTGAAGGCCACCAACGGTGACAACCACCTCGGTGGTGACGACTGGGACCAGCGCGTCGTCGACTACCTGGTGACGCAGTTCCAGAACGGCCACGGCGTGGACCTGGCCAAGGACAAGATGGCTCTCCAGCGTCTCCGCGAGGCCGCGGAGAAGGCGAAGATCGAGCTCTCGTCCTCGACCGAGACCTCCATCAACCTGCCGTACATCACGGCCTCCGCCGAGGGCCCGCTGCACCTGGACGAGAAGCTCACCCGAGCCCAGTTCCAGCAGCTCACCTCGGACCTGCTCGACCGCTGCAAGGTGCCGTTCCACAACGTCATCAAGGACGCGGGCATCAACCTCTCCGAGATCGACCACGTCGTTCTCGTCGGTGGTTCGACCCGCATGCCGGCCGTCGCCGAGCTCGTCAAGGAGCTGACCGGCGGTCAGGACGCCAACAAGGGCGTCAACCCGGACGAGGTCGTCGCCATCGGCGCCGCGCTCCAGGCCGGTGTCCTCAAGGGTGAGGTCAAGGACGTCCTGCTCCTCGACGTGACCCCGCTGTCCCTCGGTATCGAGACCAAGGGCGGCATCATGACCAAGCTCATCGAGCGCAACACCACGATCCCGACCAAGCGGTCCGAGATCTTCACGACGGCCGAGGACAACCAGCCGTCCGTGCAGATCCAGGTCTACCAGGGCGAGCGCGAGATCGCGGCGTACAACAAGAAGCTCGGCATGTTCGAGCTGACCGGTCTGCCGCCGGCCCCGCGTGGCGTCCCGCAGATCGAGGTCGCCTTCGACATCGACGCCAACGGCATCATGCACGTGACCGCGAAGGACCTCGGCACGGGCAAGGAGCAGAAGATGACCGTCACCGGCGGCTCCTCGCTGCCGAAGGACGAGGTCGACCGGATGCGCCAGGAGGCCGAGCAGTACGCGGACGAGGACCACCGTCGCCGCGAGGCCGCCGAGTCCCGCAACCAGGGCGAGCAGCTCGTCTACCAGACGGAGAAGTTCCTCAAGGACAACGAGGACAAGGTCCCCGGTGACGTCAAGGCCGAGGTCGAGGCCTCGCTCGTCGAGCTGAAGGAGAAGCTCAAGGGCGAGGACACCGCCGAGATCCGCACCGCCACCGAGAAGGTCGCGGCCGTCTCCCAGAAGCTCGGCCAGGCGCTCTACGCCGACGCCCAGGGCGCGCAGGCCGCGGGCGGCGATGCAGGTGGCCAGCAGGCCCAGGCCGACGACGACGTCGTCGACGCCGAGATCGTGGACGAGGACAAGCCGAAGGGCGGCGCTGCCTGATGTCGGAGGAGACCCCGGGCTTCGAGGAGAAGCCCGAAGTCCCCGCCGACGGCACGCCCGAGGAGCCCGAGACCGCCGCTGCCTCCGCCGACAAGGCGGAGGGGGCGGCCCCGGCCGGGGACGCAACTGACGTAGCTCTGCTGGCGCAGCTGGACCAGGCACGCAAGGCGCTCGAGGAGCGCACCGCGGACCTCCAGCGGCTCCAGGCCGAGTACCAGAACTACCGCCGCCGCGTGGAGCGGGACCGGGTCACGGTCAAGGAGATCGCCGTCGCGGGCCTCCTGAGCGACCTGCTCCCGGTGCTCGACGACGTCGGCCGGGCCCGGGACCACGGCGAGCTCGTGGGCGGGTTCAAGTCGGTGGCCGAATCGCTGGAGACCGTCGTCGCGAAGATGGGTCTGCAGCAGTTCGGCAAGGAGGGCGAGCCCTTCGACCCGACGATCCACGAGGCCCTGATGCACTCGTACGCGCCGGACGTCACCGAGACGACGTGCGTGGCGATCCTGCAGCCGGGGTACCGGATCGGCGAGCGGACCATCCGGCCCGCCCGCGTGGCCGTCGCCGAGCCCCAGCCGGGCGCGGCACCGGCCAAGGACGATGCCAAGTCGTCCACTGACGAGGAGAGCGGTGCCCCCGAAGAGGGGTAGCGCGACCGACCGCACAGCGGTGACACACCCCGGAGCAGTCCGGAAGGAGGGACGTCGATGAGCACGAAGGACTTCGTCGAGAAGGACTACTACAAGGTTCTCGGCGTCCCCAAGGACGCCACCGAGGCCGAGATCAAGAAGGCGTACCGGAAGCTCGCCCGCGAGAACCACCCGGACGCCAACAAGAACGACGCCAAGGCCGAGGAGCGCTTCAAGGAGATCTCCGAGGCGAACGACATCCTCGGCGACCCCAAGAAGCGCAAGGAGTACGACGAGGCCCGCGCCCTCTTCGGGAACGGCGGCTTCCGGTCACCCGGAGGCCCCGGCGGCGGCTCGTTCAACTTCGACCTGGGTGACCTCTTCGGAGGCACCCAGGGCGGCGCGGGCGGCGGCTTCGGCGGTGGCGGCGGCGGCATCGGGGACGTCTTCGGCGGCCTGTTCAACCGCGGCGCCGGCGGGGGCCCCCGTACCCAGCCGCGACGCGGTCAGGACATCGAGTCCGAGGTGACGCTCAGCTTCACCGAGGCCATCGAGGGCGCGACCGTACCGCTGCGGATGTCCAGCCAGCAGCCGTGCACGGCGTGTTCGGGCACCGGCGACAAGAACGGCACCCCCAGGGTGTGCCCGACCTGCGTCGGCACCGGACAGGTCTCGCGCGGCAGCGGCGGCGGTTTCTCGCTCACCGACCCGTGCGTGGACTGCAAGGGCCGCGGCCTCATCGCCGAGAACCCCTGCGAGATCTGCAAGGGCAGCGGGCGGGCGAAGTCCTCCCGCACCATGCAGGTCCGCATCCCGGCGGGTGTCTCGGACAACCAGAGGATCCGGCTGCGCGGCAAGGGAGCACCGGGGGAGCGCGGCGGGCAGAACGGCGACCTGTACGTCGTGGTGCACGTCGACACCCACCCGGTCTTCGGTCGCAAGGACGACAACCTCACCGTCACCGTGCCGGTCTCCTTCACGGAGGCGGCGCTCGGCGGCGAGATCAAGGTGCCGACCCTCGGCGGCCCCGCGGTCACCCTCAAGCTGCCCGCGGGCACTCCGAACGGCCGGACCATGCGCGCCCGGGGCAAGGGCGCGGTCCGCAAGGACGGCACGCGCGGCGACCTGCTCGTGACGGTCGAGGTCGCGGTGCCGAAGGAGCTGGACGACAAGGCACGTGACGCCCTGGAGACCTACCGCGAGGCGACCGCCTCCGAGGACCCTCGGGCGGAGCTGTTCCAGGCCGCGAAGGGAGCGTGACCCGGTGGACGGACGCCGACGCAATCCGTACGAACTGACCGACGAGTCGCCGGTGTACGTCATCTCGGTGGCGGCCCAGCTCTCCGGTCTGCATCCGCAGACCCTGCGTCAGTACGACCGTCTCGGTCTGGTCTCCCCGGACCGTACGGCGGGTCGTGGCCGGCGCTACTCCGCCCGTGACATCGAGCTGCTCCGTCAGGTGCAGCAGTTGTCGCAGGACGAGGGCATCAACCTGGCCGGGATCAAGCGCATCATCGAGCTGGAGAACCAGGTCGCGGCGCTGCAGAGCCGGATCGCGGAGCTGTCGGCCGCCGTCGACGGCGCGGCGGCGGCGATGCGGCAGCGCGAGGCCCAGGTGCACGCCTCGTACCGGCGCGATCTGGTGCCGTACCAGGACGTGCAGCAGGCGAGTGCGCTGGTGGTCTGGCGTCCCAAGCGCGGCGAGTAGTCCCCGACCGCGCGGTGAGCGGTTCCTGAACGCGTGAAGCCCCTTCCACGGCTGTGGAAGGGGCTTCACGCGCGTACGGGGCCGCGGGCCTGCGGGCGGCTACGGGGTGAGCTCCGCCACGATGTCGCCGAGCGTCTCCCACCAGGGCGCGGCGCCCGTGCCGAACGCGGCGGCGAGGGCGGTGCCGACGGCGTGGTCGAGCGGGGTGAGGGCGGCGGCCGGGTTCCAGTCGGCGTCGACCCTGCCGTCGCCGGAGGACTCCAGGGTGCCGAGCGACTTCCCGTTCCGGGTGAGCCGGCTGTCCACGTACGAGCAGGGGACGAGCCGGTAGCGGACGCCGTCGACGCGGACGTCGACCCGGTAGGAGCGCCGCAGCAGTCGTGCGCGGGCCGGCCTGATGACGGCGGGTTCCCCGCCCACCGCCAGCGCGAGCAGGTCGGGCTTGCGGGTGCCTATCGGCGTGTGGGTGTCGGGGCGGGTCCCGGGGGCCCGTACGAGCTCCACGGTGGGCAGGTCGTGCCCGGAGACGCGGAGGGTCCCGGCGGGCCCGTCGAGGTCGATCTGTACGTACACGGTGGTGAGTTGTCCCGTTCGACGCTGGTCGGGTGTCTGGGTGGTCAGTTGTCTCCCTCGAGGATGCCCGACTGCGCGATCAGGTAGCCGAGCTGGGCCCGGCTGCCGCTGCCGAGGGCGGCGGCGAGTTTGGCGATGTGGGCGCGGCAGGTGCGCACGTTCATGCCGAGGCGGCGGGCGATGGCCTCGTCGACGTGGCCCTCGACGAGGAGTTTGGCGATGGAGCGCTGGACGCCGCCTATGCCGTCCACGGAGGGGCTGTACGGGATCTCGTCCTCCCACGGCACGCCGTGCAGCCAGAACTGGTCGAAGACACCGACGAGGTACTGGACGAGGCCCTCGTGGCGGAGTTCGAGGGCGACCTGGCGGTCGCTGCGCGCGGGCACGAAGGCGACCTTGCGGTCGACGATGATCAGCCGGTCGACGATCTCCTCGAGGGTGCGCAGTTCGAGTCCGTACGGCGCGACGCGTTCGACGTAGGCCAGCGTGGCGGGATGGTGCCGTGCCGTGTGCTGGTAGAGCGTCCGCATCCGGACACCGCGGTCGAGGAGCGGTTCCATGCGGCGCAGGGCGGCTTCGAGGGTCTCGGGGCGGCGGCCGCTGCCGGGCTGGATGGTGAGGAGTTCCTCGGTGCACTCGTTGATGGCGCGGTCGAGGGCGGCGTTGATGACGCTGAGGCCTTCGAGGACCGTGATGGCCTGGGCGCCGGACGGATCCTGGGTGTGGATCGCCATGAACGGCTCGAAAGCGTCCGCGAGGGCTATCGCGTGCTGCCGCCGGACCTGTATCTCCTGCTCGATGGGGTGCACGAGCTGGTTCAGGGCGATCGACGGCGGCACGGGGCGCAGGCACTGGCTGTCGTCCGGGTCCGGGTGCAGGAGGGAGAGTTCCCTCAGGCAGGGGGCGGCTTCGGCGTCTGCGCGGGCTATGCGGCCGGTGCGGAGCGCACTCGCATAGAGCTCCTTGCCCACGTCGCATAGTTCACCGTGACTGTGCTTATGACCGGACTCGTCGCATTCTCGCCTCATTTGCACCCCCCTCAGGGTCATGAATTACAGGAACATGATGCCCGGGTTGGCTGGTGGAAAGGGTCGGGAGTGAGCCATCGTCTTACTCGCGGGGGGGAGGTAGTGATCAAAAGAGGTGGAGATCGGCCATGACCAGGATGGTTCGTGCACTTAGCGCCATAGCCGTTGCGGCGGCTGCTCTCGGCGCACTCGCCGTCGGCGAGCCCTCGTGGGAGAGCACCCCGGCGCATTCCGTGGCAGGACCGGACGAGCCCTCGTGGGAGAGCAACCCGGCGCACGACGTGTGGGCGGGACCCGGCGAACCCTCGTGGGAGAGCTCTCCCCGGGACGCCGTGCTCGCCGCTCCCAGCGAGCCGTCCTGGGAGATCGATTCCAGGGGCGCCGGGGCGTGACCGTGCCGCCGGACGACCCCAGGTTCCGCCGGGAGATGGCTTCGGCCTACCGGTCCGGGTGGCACTTCGTCGACCTCGCCACGGCAATCCCCCACCGTGGCGACGCGCTGAAGATCACCCTCTTCGGAGAGCCGATCGTGGTGGCACGGGAGCAGGACGAGGATGTCCGCGCCTACCGCTGCCTCCGCCGTCCCCGCGGCGCACCACAGCCCATCCGCTGTGCCATCCGGTACGGCATGATCTTCGTCAACCTCGACCAGCGGGACCACCAGCTGATCGAGCCCGAGACCATCACCGCCACCCCCCGCAGTGCCTGAGCGATTCCCCCGTCGTTGTAGATCGCTCCGGCACTTCCCCCACACAGCGGCGCCATCGCGGACCTGAAACGCGATGGCGCCGCTGTGCTGCCCGGATGCCCTCGTACGGGGACATCCGGCTGTTTCCGTACGGGGCCGTCCGGTGCGTTCCGTACGGGGCCGAGTCCCTCAGGCGCGTCCCATCGCCCGCGTCAGGGCGATCTCGATGACGACACGGTCCGGGTTCTCCGCCGGCGTGCGCCCGTAGCGCTCCGCGTAGCGCCCCACCGCGTCCGCGACCACCTCCGCCTCCGTACGGATGTGCGCGACGCCCTCCAGGGTGGCCCAGCGGCCCTTGTCGACCTGGCAGACCGCCACCCGCGCGCCGTCCGCGCCCGCCGCCAGGACGTTGGCGACCTTCCGGCTGTGCTTGTTGGTGATGACCCGGGCGTATCCGCCCTCGGGGTCGTAGGTGACGCCCACCGCCACGACGTGCGGAGTGCCGTCCGGGCGCGGGGTGGTCAGGGTGCACATGTGGTACTCGCGCCAGAAGCCGAGGTACGAGTCGGAGGGGTTCTTCGGGTCGGTCGCCATGCACGGAAACTACCCGGGGCGGAGCTCCCTTCGACACCTTGAGCGCAATCGACTCAACTTTGTGTACTCTGGATGAGTCATAAAGGGAGAGGACCCGAAGCAACCCAGGAGGAGCACCGCACGTGGACGCCGAACTGACCAACCGGAGCCGGGACGCCATCAACGCGGCGAGCAGCCGCGCCGTGTCCGAGGGGCACGCCGACCTGACCCCGGCGCACCTTCTGCTCGCGCTGCTCACCGGTCAGGACAACGAGAACATCACCGACCTGTTCGCCGCCGTCGAGGCCGACCAGGCGTTCGTGCGCACCGGCGCGGAGCGGCTGCTCGCCGCCCTGCCGAGCGTCACCGGCTCCACGGTCGCGCCCCCGCAGCCCACCCGCGACTTCCTCGCGGTCATCGCCGACGCCGACCGTCGGGCGAAGGAGCTCGGTGACGACTTCCTGTCCACCGAGCACCTCCTCATCGGGATCGCGGCCAAGGGCGGCCCGGCCGGTGAGATCCTCGACGGGCAGGGCGCGAGCGCATCGAAGCTGCTCGACGCCTTCGAGAAGAGCAGGGGAGGACGCCGGGTGACCACACCCGACCCGGAGGGGCAGTACAAGGCGCTGGAGAAGTTCGGTACGGACTTCACGGCCGCCGCGCGCGAGGGCAAGCTGGACCCGGTCATCGGCCGCGACCACGAGATCCGCCGCGTCGTGCAGGTGCTGTCCCGCCGCACCAAGAACAACCCGGTCCTCATCGGTGAGCCCGGCGTCGGCAAGACCGCCGTCGTCGAGGGCCTCGCCCAGCGGATCGTGAAGGGCGACGTACCCGAGTCGCTCAAGAACAAGCGGCTGGTCTCGCTCGACCTCGGTGCGATGGTCGCCGGAGCCAAGTACCGCGGCGAGTTCGAGGAGCGCCTGAAGACCGTCCTCGCCGAGATCAAGGCGAGCGACGGCCAGATCATCACCTTCATCGACGAGCTGCACACGGTCGTCGGCGCAGGCGCCGGCGGCGACTCCTCCATGGACGCGGGCAACATGCTCAAGCCCATGCTGGCCCGCGGCGAGCTGCGGATGGTCGGCGCGACCACCCTCGACGAGTACCGCGAGCGGATCGAGAAGGACCCCGCCCTGGAGCGCCGTTTCCAGCAGGTCCTGGTCGCCGAGCCCACGGTCGAGGACACCATCGCGATCCTCCGCGGGCTCAAGGGCCGGTACGAGGCCCACCACAAGGTGCAGATCAACGACTCCGCGCTGGTGGCCGCCGCGACCCTCTCCGACCGGTACATCACCTCCCGCTTCCTCCCCGACAAGGCCATCGACCTCGTCGACGAGGCCGCCTCCCGGCTCCGGATGGAGATCGACTCCTCGCCCGTCGAGATCGACGAGCTGCAGCGCTCCGTGGACCGGCTCCGCATGGAGGAGCTGGCCCTCAAGAACGAGACGGACGCGGCGAGCAAGCAGCGCCTGGAGAAGCTGCGGCGCGACCTCGCCGACCGCGAGGAGGAGCTGCGCGGCCTGACCGCCCGCTGGGAGAAGGAGAAGCAGTCCCTCAACCGGGTCGGCGAGCTGAAGGAACGCCTCGACGAGACCCGCGGCCGCGCCGAGCGCGCCCAGCGCGACGGCGACTTCGACACCGCGTCCAAGCTGCTCTACGGGGAGATCCCGGCCCTGGAGCGGGAGCTGGAGGAGGCGAGCGAGGCCGAGGCCCAGCAGGAGTCCTCCAAGGACAGCATGGTCAAGGACGAGGTCGGCCCCGACGACATCGCGGACGTCGTCGGCGCCTGGACCGGCATCCCCGCCGGGCGTCTCCTGGAGGGCGAGACGCAGAAGCTGCTGCGCATGGAGGACGAGCTCGGCCGGCGGCTGATCGGCCAGTCCGAGGCCGTCCAGGCCGTCTCCGACGCCGTGCGCCGCACCCGCGCGGGCATCGCCGACCCCGACCGCCCCACCGGTTCCTTCCTCTTCCTCGGCCCCACGGGCGTCGGCAAGACGGAGCTGGCGAAGGCGCTCGCGGACTTCCTCTTCGACGACGAGCGGGCCATGATCCGCATCGACATGTCGGAGTACGGCGAGAAGCACAGCGTCGCCCGGCTGGTCGGCGCGCCTCCCGGCTACGTCGGGTACGAGGAGGGCGGCCAGCTCACGGAGGCGGTCCGCCGCCGCCCGTACAGCGTGGTCCTGCTCGACGAGGTGGAGAAGGCGCACCCGGAGGTCTTCGACGTCCTGCTCCAGGTCCTGGACGACGGCCGGCTGACCGACGGGCAGGGGCGGACGGTGGACTTCCGCAACACCATCCTGATCCTCACGTCGAACCTGGGCAGCCAGTACCTGGTCGACCCGCTGACCCCGGCGGACGTGAAGAAGCAGCAGGTCATGGACGTCGTCAGGGCGAGCTTCAAGCCGGAGTTCCTCAACCGGCTCGACGACCTGGTGGTCTTCTCCGCCCTCGACCGGGCCGAGCTGGGCCGGATCGCGAGCCTCCAGATCGACCGGCTCGCGAAGCGGCTCGCCGAGCGGCGGCTCACCCTGGACGTCACCCAGGAGGCACTGGAGTGGCTCGCGGAGGAGGGCAACGACCCGGCGTACGGCGCCCGGCCGCTGCGCCGCCTCATCCAGACGGCGATCGGCGACCGGCTCGCCAAGGAGATCCTCGCGGGCGAGGTCAGGGACGGCGACACGGTCCGCGTGGACCGCTTCGAGGACGGTCTGATCGTGGGGCCGGCGGCCGCCGACGCGTGACGGCCCGGCCGTGCCCCCCCCGGGCCGTGCTCCCGGCGTGCCCCCGGGCCGTGCCCCCTGGCCGGTGCCCCCGGCCGTGGGTCACGGCGGGCGTCCGCCGGGGGCACGGTCAGGTGTCGAAGGCCTCCACGTGGACGCGGGCGGTGACCCCGTCCTCGTACGCGACCTCGACCTTCACGTACAGCACCTCGTCGAACGACACGTTCAGGCAGTGGTCCCGCGGGCAGGAGTACGGGGGCTCACCGGTCGGATAGGTCGCTTCCAGCCACGTGGCGACCTCGGCGCGAGGCATCCGGAAGTCGGCCGTGGCGTGGGTGTCCTGCCAGTGGGCCGCCGTGCAGCGCGCGTCCTGGGCGCCCGCGGGGAGCTCTCCGCGGGCGAAGGTCATCACCTCGGAGCAGTCGACCTGTTTCG
The DNA here is from genome assembly GCF_055574655.1 of Streptomyces sp. NPDC029956. Classification (NCBI taxonomy): domain Bacteria; kingdom Bacillati; phylum Actinomycetota; class Actinomycetes; order Kitasatosporales; family Streptomycetaceae; genus Streptomyces; species Streptomyces sp. NPDC029956. The sequence continues at coordinate 51,317 of NZ_JBVHZJ010000003.1, forward strand.
TCTCGCCGATCTCGCTCCAGGCCATCGCGCCCCACACCACGAAGGCCACCGGACCGCCGCAGACCAGGGTCACCAGGACGGAGACCCAGACCCAGGTCCACGGGCGCGGCTTCACGGGCCCGCGCTCATTCCCCGTTTTCTCCCCCATGGGCACCAGATCTTGTCAGCCCGCAGCGGATCGCGGGAGGTGGGACTTGCCACGTACCGCCCGGCATGGGGGAGGATGGCGAGCATCCGTACGAAGGGAAATACACGGTGAGCATCGACCCGTCCTCGATTCCGAATTTCGGGGGCCAGCCCCAGCCTCAGGCCGCAGGACCGGCGGGCCCCGTCGTCCCCGACCAGGACCTCGTCAAGCAGCTCCTCGAACAGATGGAGCTGAAGTACGTCATCGACGACGAGGGCGACCTCGCGGCGCCGTGGGAGGAATTCCGCACGTACTTCATGTTCCGCGGCGAGGACGAGCAGCAGGTCTTCTCGGTGCGGACGTTCTACGACCGCCCGCACTCGGCCGACGACCGCGCCAAGATCCTCGACGCGATCGACGACTGGAACCGCCGCACCCTGTGGCCGAAGGTCTACACCCACCTGCACGAGGAGGAGGACGGCTCCGCCACCCTCCGCCTCATCGGTGAGGCCCAGATGCTGATCGGCACCGGCGTCGCCCTGGAGCACTTCGTGTCCTCCACGGTCAGCTGGGTCCGTGCCTCCATCGAGTTCGACAAGTGGGTCGTCGAGCAGTTCGGCCTGGAGTCCCCCGAGGACAAGGCCGCGGGCGACGAAGAGGCCTGAGCCTCCCCCGCACACGACAGGAGCCCGTCCCCTTCCGAGGGGACGGGCTCCTGTCGTGTGCGGGGGTGCGGCCTGGTGTCAGGCCAGCCCCTTGAGCCGGGAGACGGCCTCCTCCAGGACCTCGGTCTTCTTGCAGAAGGCGAAGCGGACGAAGGGGGCGCCGGCCTCGCGGTGGTCGTAGAAGACGGCGTTCGGGATGGCGACGAGACCGGCGCGCTCGGGCAGCGAGCGGCAGAAGGCGAAGCCGTCCTCGGCGCCGAGGGGGCGGATGTCGGTGGTGACGAAGTAGGTGCCGGCGGGCTTGTAGACGGCGAAGCCCGCCTGTGCGAGGCCCTCGCTCAGCAGGTCCCGCTTGGCGGAGAGCTCCGCGCGGAGGGTGTCGAAGTACGAGGCCGGGAGGCGGAGCGCCTCGGCGATCGCGTACTGGAAGGGGCCGGAGGACACGTACGTGAGGAACTGCTTGGCCGAGCGGACCGCGGAGGTCAGCTCGGGGCTCGCGGTGATCCAGCCGACCTTCCAGCCGGTGAACGAGAACGTCTTGCCGGCCGAGCCGATGGTGACCGTGCGCTCCCGCATCCCCGGCAGGCTCGCGATCGGCACGTGCTCGGCGTCGTCGAAGACCAGGTGCTCGTACACCTCGTCGGTGACGACGAGCAGGTCCCGCTCGACGGCGAGCTCGGCGACGGCGGTCAGCTCGGCCCGGGTGAGGACGGTGCCGGTGGGGTTGTGCGGGGTGTTGAGGAGGATCAGCCGGGTCCGGTCGGTGACGGCGGCCCGCAGTTCGTCGAGGTCGAGGACGTAGGCCCCGTCGTGGGGGCGGAGGGTGACGGGGACCCGGGTGCCGCCGGCCATCGCGACACAGGCGGCGTACGAGTCGTAGTACGGCTCCAGGGCGATGACCTCGTCGCCAGGTTCGACGAGGGCGAGCAGGGACGCCGCGATCGCCTCGGTGGCGCCCGCGGTGACGAGCACCTCCGTGTCCGGGTCGTAGGCGAGGCCGTACCGGTCCCGCTGGTGGTCGGCGACGGCCGACCGCAGCTCGGGGACGCCGGGGCCGGGCGGGTACTGGTTGCCGCGGCCGTCCCGCAGCGCGCGGACCGCCGCTTCCCGGATCTCCTCGGGGCCGTCGGTGTCGGGGAAGCCCTGACCGAGGTTGATCGCCCCGGTCCTGGCGGCGAGCGCGGACATCTCGGCGAAGATCGTCGTCCCGAACTCGGCGAGGCGGCGGTTGAGCGGCGGTCGTGTCATGACGGCCATCCTGCGGCGAAGCTCTGGACTTCCTCAAGTGCGCTTTGACGGGACGCGGCGGCGGGAATCTCCCTCGCACAAGAGAACGGGGGTAGTACTGATGGAAATCTTCTTCATCGTTCTGGGCATCGCGGTGTTCATGTGGCTCGTCTCCATGTTCCGGGGCGCGTTCCGCAGCAGCGGGCCGCGGCGGCGGGGCTCGCGGTCGAGCGACGGCAGCATCACCTGGGTGGACGGCGGCAGCGCGAGCAGCTGCGGTGGCGGCGGCTCCAGCTCCTGCGGCGGGTCCTCCAGCTCCTGTGGTGGCGGTGGCGGCGGTGGCGGCTGCGGCGGCGGAAGCTGACCACGGATCGGCTCCGCAGCCGTGTGGCACGTGACGTGGGCAATCTTCAGGGACTTGTCGATCACTTCTGATTGAACAATTGAACTGTGGGGTCCCCGAAGGGGTTGGAAAACACAGCAAGTTGGGTAAAAACGCTGCGAGTCGTCCGGCGTCCGTGGTTCTCTCGCTCCTGACAGAGACAGCCCTCGGACCGTGTGTGGACCCGAGTCGGCGATTCCCCACTCCCGTTGAACCCTTCTCCGGGGCGCCCCCGGCCCACCCGTCAAACCGTGTTTGCGGAGCCGACCCATGCTCACCACCCTGAAAACCTCCTACACCGACACCCGCGCGGCCGATCTGGCCTGGGCCCTCGGGCGCGAGCCGCTGCCCGCGCTCGCCGTGCTCGATCTCGAACTCTCCGGCGCCAAGCTGCAGTTGAGGCTGCTCGGCGCCTCCCACCAGGTCCTCCTGGAAGAGGAGGACCGCAGCTGCTCGGAGACCGTCGCCTGCATGCCGGGCAGCAGCACCCCGCTGCCGCTCGGTGTCTCCAAGCGCTTCGGCGCATGGGAGTACGAATTCGCCGCCCGTGTCGAGACGCTCTCGCACGGCTCCTTCGCGGGCCGGGCGCAGGAGTTGCTGGCACTCGTCGCCGACCATCCCAACGGGCTCGCGGGGACCTTTCCCGGCTCCCCGCACGCCTTCACGGCGATGCTGGCGCAGCGCCACGAGGGCCAGGTGCGCTGGCGCACCTGGCACGCCTACCCGCAGGAAGGGCAGTTGGTGGTGACCAGGACGCGTATCGGCGCACGTATGCCTGCAACGCTCTGATACGCCCTCCTGGAGCCCCAGATCCACTCGTGTGGGTGACAGGAGGCGCCCTTGTCGTGACGTAGCGTTACGGTCATGATCGAGCCGACCGTGACCATGCCGCCCGAGAGGGTGCGGCGGGCGCCCGTGCGGCGGCCCGAGCCGCCGCGCGAGACGGTGCGGTTCCCGGTCCTCGCGGTGGTCTTCGTCTGCGCCGCCTGCGGCCTGGTCTACGAACTCGAACTCGTCGCGCTCGCCTCCTACCTGATCGGCGACTCGGTCACCCAGGCCTCCGTCGTGCTCTCCGTCATGGTCTTCGCCATGGGAGTGGGCTCGCTCCTCGCCAAGGCGCTGCGCTGCCGCGCCGCCGTCGGCTTCGGCCTGGTCGAGGCCGGGCTCGCGCTCGTCGGCGGCACCTCGGCGATGGTGCTGTACGCGGCCTTCGCCTGGTTCGGCGAATCGCGGTACGTCCTCGTGGCGTTCTCGCTCGCCATCGGGGTGCTCATCGGCGCCGAGATCCCGCTCCTGATGTCGCTCATACAGCAGGGCGACCGGTCGGGCCGGTCCGGGCGGAAGGCCTCGCTCGGGGAGCAGGACGACGCCGCAGGGACGGTCGCCGACCTCTTCGCCGCCGACTACGTCGGCGCCCTGGTCGGCGGTCTCGCCTTTCCCTTCCTGCTGCTGCCCTGGCTCGGCCAGCTCACCGGCGCCCTCGTCACCGGCGCGGTCAACGCCGTGGCGGGCGGCGGCCTCGTCCTCTGGGTGTTCCGCCGCGATCTGACACCCCGCTCCCGGGCCCTGATCGTCGCGGTGAACGTGTCGGTCCTCGCCGTCCTCGCCACCGCGACCGTGCTCGTCGACGACTTCGAACAGGCCGCGAGGCGGGCGGTGTACGGGGAGCGGGTGCGGGTCGCCGTCCACACCGGCCTCCAGGAGATCGTCGTGACCGGGGGCCGCGAAGGCCCGCCCGACCTGTTCCTCGACGGCCGTCTCCGCGTGGCGGGCCAGGACGAGTACCGCTACCACGAGGCCCTCGTCCACCCCGCGATGAACGGCGCGCACGCCCGCGTGCTGATCGTCGGCGGCGGAGACGGCATGGCCGCCCGCGAGGCCCTGCGCTACCCCGGGGTCCGCTCCGTCACCGTCGTCGAACTCGACCCGGGAGTCGTCCGCCTCGCCCGGACGGACCCCGCCCTCGCCAGGCTCAACGGGCAGGCGTTCCGCGACCGGCGCGTCCGGGTGGTCCACGCGGACGCCTTCCACTGGCTGCGAGGCGCCACCGATCATCTGCAGGAACGGTACGACGTGGTGATCTCCGATCTGCCCGATCCCGGAATCACCCCCAGCGCCAAGCTGTACGCGCAGGAGTTCTACGGACTCGTGGCCCAGGTCCTCACCCCCTCCGGACGGTTCGCCGTGCACGCCGGGTCCGTCACCGACCGGCCCCGCATCTACTGGACCGTGGACGCCACCCTGCACGCGGCCGGCTTCGCGACCCGCCCCTACAGCGCGAGCGGCCGCACCCCCGGCTTCGCCGCCGGACCTGACCGCGCCGACAGCGCCGGTGGTACGGGGCGGGGTCCCGGCGACTGGGGCTTCCTCCTGGCTGTACGGGGCAGCCGCCCGCCCGCCCTCGGCCTCGCCCCCGACGCGCCCCGGCTGCGTTCGCTCGGCGAGGACACCCTGGAGGCCGCGGCGCGGCGCGCCGAGCGCGGCCGGGACGCCGAACTGCCCCCGTCGACGCTGGTGCACCCGCGGTACGGAGGCTGAAGGTTTCGGCAGGAGGGCCACGGCAGGAGGGCCACGGCGGGAGGCCACGGCGGGAGGCCACGGCGGGAGGGCGGCGCCGGGATGCGGCTGGGGGAGGGCCGCCGGCGGGGGCGGCCGGCGGGAGGGCGGCGGAGGCGGCGCGGGAACCGGGTTCCGTGCCGAACGGGCGACGCCGCGCCCCCGTCTGAGTAGGCTCGGCTTCCATGGAGCATGAGGTGTTCGTCCCGGTCCCGGCCGAGGTTCTGCGTGCGACGCTCACGGACCCGGCCCGGGTGGTGCGCTGCGTCCCCGGCCTCCAGCGCGACGCCGACGCGGAGGCGGGTCCCCTGACGGGCCGGCTCAAGGTGCGGATCGGCGGCAACACCATCACCTACCGGGGCGCCCTGAAGGTCGTCGAGCGGGACGGTGCCATCACCTACGAGGGCCGGGGAACCGAGGCCCGGGGCAAGGGCACGGCGGAGCTGTCGCTCACCGTCGTCCTCACTCCGGTGGCCGAGGGCACCAGCATGAGCTTCACCGGCGCCCTGACGGCGGACGGCCGGCTCGCCGAGGCGACGGACGAGGCCCGGTCCACGGCGGGCGCGCGGATGCTCGACAGGTTCGTGGAGGGGCTGGCGGCGCTGGCGGAGGAGCCGGACACGCCCGAGGAGCCGGCTCCCGAGGAGACGGCTCCCGAAGAGACGGCTGCCGCCGCCGACGGCGTCGCCGAGCTCGACTCCGACGACGACGGGGTCGACGACGGTGTCGAGGAGCCGCACCGGAGTTCCGTCTTCGACGCGCCGGTGCCGCCGCCCTCCCTCGACCCCCTCCTGGACGAGGACATCGGCGCCACGCCCATCGAGTTCCCCGCCCCGCAGCCCGCCGCCGAGGCCGCCCACGCCCGCCGGACCATGATCGGCCGGAGCGCCGAGGAGGTCGACCACGCACCTCCCCGCGGCCGGTACGCCCCGGTTCCCGCGCCCGAGGCGTCGAGCGCCGGTGCCACCCTGCGCTGGATCGCCCCCGCCGCGGCCCTCGCGCTCGCTTCCGCCGTGGTCGTCGGCCGCGCACTGCGCCGACGCCGCTGACACGATTAGGGTCGGGGCGTGAGCATGCAGACGCGACTGACGGCGGGCGACGCCGAGTTGACCATCAGCCCCGAGAACGGCTGCCGGATCGAGAGCCTGCGCATCGGCGGCACCGAGGTGCTGCGCCAGGGCGAGCGGTTCGGCGCCTTCCCGATGGTGCCCTGGTGCGGGCGGACCGAGAACGGCCTCTTCCGCAACGGGGCCACCAGCCATCAGCTGCCGGTCAACGCACCCCCGCACGCCATCCACGGCACCGTCCGTGACCTCGCCTGGAAGACCGCGAGGGTCTCCGCGACCGAGGCCGTCTTCACCTGCGAGCTCGGTGACCCGTGGCCGTACAAGGGCACGGTCACCCAGATCTTCGAGCTGGCCGAGGACGCCCTCACCCTTCGCTTCGGCGTCGAGACCTACGACGACTCCTTCCCGGCACAGGCCGGCTGGCACCCCTGGTTCCTGCGGAACCTCGGCCGGGGCGGCCAGGACGTGCGGCTCGACTTCACCCCGGCCTGGCAGGAGGAGCGCGGTGACGACCACCTCCCGACCGGACGCAGGATCGACCCCACCCCCGGCCCCTGGGACGACTGCTTCGGCATGCCCGAGGGCGTCGACGTCACCCTCACCTGGCCGGATGAGCTGGAACTGAAGGTCACCAGCCGCGCCGAGTGGGTCGTGGTCTACGACGAGCCCGAGGAGGCCGTCTGCGTCGAGCCGCAGTCCGGTCCGCCGAACGGCCTCAACACCCACCCCCGTCTGGTCACCCCGATCGACCCCCTGGAGGTCGGGAGCACCTGGCGCTGGCGGCGGCTCTGAGCCGTGGCGCCGCGGCGCCCCTTAAGCTGCTGACCATGACTGACGTACGCGCTGAGCTGCTCCAGCAGATCAAGGACAAGGCCGTGGTGCACGGCAAGGTGACCCTCTCCTCGGGTCTGGAAGCCGACTACTACATCGACCTGCGCCGGATCACGCTGGACGGCGAGGCCGCGCCGCTGGTGGGTCAGGTCATGCTCGACCTGACGGCCGATCTGGACTTCGACTGTGTCGGCGGTCTGACCCTGGGCGCCGACCCGGTCGCGACCTCGATGCTGCACGCCTCCGCCGCGCGCGGGCAGCGCCTGGACGCCTTCGTCGTCCGGAAGGCGCAGAAGGCGCACGGCATGCAGCGCCGCATCGAGGGCACGGACGTCAAGGGCCGTCGCTGCCTCGTCGTCGAGGACACCTCGACCACCGGCGGCTCGCCGCTGACCGCCGTGGAGGCCGTCCGTGAGGCCGGCGGCGAGGTCGTCGCCGTCGCCACGATCGTCGACCGGGGCGCCGCAGAGGCCATCGCGGGGGCGGGTCTGGCGTACCTCACCGGCTACCAGCTGGCGGATCTCGGCCTGGCGTAACCGCCGCGAAGTCGTGACTTAGGTCCTGGACCGTAGTGATAACTGTCCTGACCTGCATTTTTACCAAGGGGCGGGGTGTTTCACGTGAAACACCCCGCCCCTTGTCATGCCGGGCCCGTGGGAGCCCGGAGAAGAGTCTGGAAGGATGGGCGTCGACGATGACGTCGCCCCCAGGTCAGGGACAGCAACGCACACACCCCGCACATCACAAGGAGCGGACGAATGCCCATCGCAACCCCCGAGGTCTACAACGAGATGCTCGACCGGGCGAAGGCAGGCAAGTTCGCCTACCCGGCCATCAACGTGACTTCGTCCCAGACCCTGCACGCCGCCCTGCGCGGCTTCGCTGAGGCCGAGAGCGACGGCATCATCCAGATCTCGACCGGCGGAGCCGAGTTCCTGGGCGGCCAGTACAACAAGGACATGGTCACGGGCGCCGTTGCCCTGGCCGAGTTCGCGCACATCGTCGCCGCGAAGTACGACATCACGGTCGCGCTGCACACCGACCACTGCCCGAAGGACAAGCTGGACGGCTACGTCCGTCCGCTGCTCGACGTCTCCGCCGAGCGCGTCGCCCGCGGCGAGAACCCGCTGTTCCAGTCGCACATGTGGGACGGCTCCGCCGAGACCCTCGCCGACAACCTGGCCATCGGCCAGGAGCTGCTCGCGAAGGCCGCCGCCGCCAAGATCATCCTCGAGGTCGAGATCACCCCGACCGGTGGCGAGGAGGACGGCGTCACCCACGAGATCAACGACGAGCTGTACACCACCGTCGACGACGCGCTCCGCACCGCCGAGGCCCTCGGCCTGGGCGAGAAGGGCCGCTACCTGCTCGCCGCCTCCTTCGGCAACGTGCACGGCGTCTACAAGCCGGGCAACGTCGTCCTCCGCCCGGAGCTCCTCAAGGACCTCCAGGCCGGCGTCGCCGAGAAGTACGGCAAGGCCTCCCCGTTCGACTTCGTCTTCCACGGCGGCTCGGGCTCCACGGCCGAGGAGATCGCCACCGCGCTGGAGAACGGCGTCGTGAAGATGAACCTCGACACCGACACGCAGTACGCCTTCACGCGTCCGGTGGCGAACCACATGTTCAAGAACTACGACGGTGTCCTGAAGGTCGACGGCGAGGTCGGCATCAAGTCGACCTACGACCCGCGCACCTGGGGCAAGCTGGCCGAGGCCGGCATGGCCGTCCGGGTGACCGAGGCGTGCGCGGCGCTGCGCTCGACCGGCACCAAGCTGAAGTAAGCGCTGAATCACGCGTTGTACGAGCGGCCCGGTGCCCCCACCCTGGTGTGGGGGTGCCGGGCCCTCGGCATGTCTGGAGGAGAGAGATGTCCGGAGGAGAGACCACGGTGACGACGACGTACGACTTCGACCGGGAGATCGACCGCCGCGGGACCTGGTCGGTCCAGTGGGACGGGATCGCGGACCGCTTCGGCGTCCCCGACCTGCTCCCCTTCACCATCTCCGACATGGACTTCGCCTCCCCGCCGGAGGTCCTCGCGGCCCTGCGCGACCGCGTCGAGCACGGGGTCTTCGGCTACACCGACTGGCGGCTCGGCGAGTTCCGCGAGGCGATACGCCACTGGTACGCCACCCGGTACGACGCCGAGATCGACACGGACTCCCTGGTGTACGCGCCCTCCGTGCTCAACCAGCTCTCCCAGCTCCTGCGGATGTGGACCGAACCCGGTGACGGCGTCGTCGTCCACACCCCCACGTACGACGGCTTCCGCAAGGCCGTCACCGGGCTCGGGCGCGAGCTGCGCGGCGTCCCGCTCGGCGACACAGAGGCCCTCGAACGGGAGCTGGCCCGGCCGGACAGCAAGGTCCTGCTGCTCTGCTCCCCGCACAACCCGACCGGCCGGGTGTGGACGGAGGACGAGCTCCGGGAGTTCGCCGCGCTCGCCGAACGCCACGGCGCGGCCGTCGTCAGCGACGAGATCCACGCCGACCTGACCACCGAGGGCCACCGCCACATCCCGTGGACCCGGATCGCCGAGCGGGGCCGCGGCCGGCGCTGGGCGCTGATCACCTCGGCCACCAAGGCCTTCAACTTCCCCGCGCTCTCCGGCTCGTACGGGATCGTCGGCGACCCCGACGAGCGCGCGGCCTTCGTCCGGCGCATGGAGACCGGCGAGGGGCTCGCCTCGCCGGCCGTGCTCTCGCTGACCGCCCACATCGCCGCGTACCGGCACGGCGCGGCCTGGCTGGACGAGCTGCGGGCGTACGTGGCGGGCACGATGGAGTCGGTCCGGGAGCGGCTGGCCGAGGGCCTGCCGGGGGTGGTCTGGGAGCCCCCGCAGGCCGGCTACCTGGCCTGGATCGACCTGCGGCCGCTCGGCATCGAGGAGACCCGGCTCCAGGAGGAGCTGGTGACCGTCGAGAAGGTCGCGATCATGCCGGGCGGGGTCTACGGCACGCCGGGCTTCGTCCGGCTGAACGTGGGCTGCACCCGCAAGAAGGCCGAGCGGGGCGTGGACGCCCTCGTCCGGGCGGCGGGGCGGCTGCGGACCGCCTGACACGGGCCTCGCGAGGCAGCGCGGGGGCCTCCTGGTCCCGTGGGCTGCGCACCGGCCGACACGGGCGTCGCGGGGGCGTCGGACGCCCGCACCGGGGTGCACGCGGACGCCTCCGCGAGGACCATGGCTGGCATGGGCGAGCGCGATGTGCGGATGGCCTCCAGGACCGGGCGATGGATCCTGTTCACGACCGTCCTCGGCTCCGGCATGGCGCTGCTCGACTCCACCGTCGTCAACGTGGCGCTGCCGCACATCGGCGAGGACCTGGGCGCCGACCTGGCCGTTCTCCAGTGGACGGTCAACGCCTACATGCTCACCCTGGCCGGGCTGATCCTGCTCGGCGGATCGCTCGGCGACCGCTTCGGGCGGCGGCGGGTCTTCGTGATCGGCGTGGTGTGGTTCGCGCTCGCCTCGCTCCTGTGCGGCATCGCCCCGAACGCCGGGGTGCTCATCGCCGCCCGCGCCCTCCAGGGCGTGGGCGGGGCGCTGCTCACCCCGGGGTCGCTGGCGCTGATCCAGGCGAGTTTCCACGAGGACGACCGGGCCAGGGCGGTCGGGCTGTGGTCCGGCTTCGGCGGTGTGGGGGCGGCGATCGGGCCGTTCGTGGGCGGCTGGCTGGTGGACGGGCCGGGCTGGCGGTGGGTGTTCCTGCTGAACGTGCCGCTCGCCGCCCTCTGCGTCCCCGTCGCGCTGAGGCACGTCCCCGAATCGCGGGACGAGACCGCGCACGGCCGCTTCGACGTGCTCGGCGCGGTCCTGGGCGCGGCGGCGCTCGCGCTCGTGACGTACGCGCTGATCGGCGAGGCCTGGTGGGCGGGGGCGGCCGGGATCCTCGTCGGCGCCTGGTTCGTGGTGGTGGAGCGGCGGCGCGGCGAGCGCGCGATGGTGCCGTCGTCGATCTTCGCGTCCCGGATGTTCACCGCGGTCAACCTGGTCACCCTGTGCGTGTACGCCGCGTTCGGCGGCTTCTTCTTCCTGGCCGCCCTCCAGCTCCAGGTGGTGGCCGGCTACTCGGCGCTCGGTGCCGGTACGGCGCTGCTGCCCACGACCGTCCTGATGCTGCTGCTCTCGGCGAAGTCGGGGGAGCTGGGGGAGCGGATCGGGCCCCGGATCCCGCTGACGGTGGGGCCGCTGCTGTGCGCCGCGGGCATGCTCCTGATGCTGCGGGTCGGCGAGGACGCCTCGTACGTACGGGACGTGCTGCCGGCGCTGCTGGTGCTCGGGCTCGGGATGACGGCCCTGGTCGCGCCGCTGACCGCGACCGTGCTCGCCTCGGTGGACGTGTCCCGGGCGGGCCTGGCCAGCGGCATCAACAACGCGGCGGCGCGGGCGGCCGGGCTGCTCGCTGTGGCCGCGCTGCCGATGCTCGCCGGGATGGGCCCGGAGGCGTACCTCTCGGCGGAGGAGTTCGGGGCGACGTTCCGGCGGGCGATGCCGATGTGCGCGGGGATCCTGGTGGTGGGCGCGGTGATCGCGTGGACGACGATGCGGACGCCGGCGGGGGCGGGCTGCCACCCGGAGTGCAAGGTGCACTGCGGTGTGTCGTCCCCGCCCCTCGACCCGGGACAGCGGGACGCCTCGGCCTGAGGGGCGGTGCTTCCCGCCCGCCTCGGCCTGAGGGGCGGTGCTTCCCCGCCGCAGGGCCTCCGGGGGGCGGGACTGAGGCAGACTGGCCCCATGGCCATGCATGAGAACCTCCTGGGGGGACCGGCCCCCACCCATCTGCCCGACGACCCGGGTCCGCGCGAGCTGCTCGCGAACGGCACGCCGCCGGCGGACGTCGCCGCGAAGTACCCGACCTCCTCGCTCGCCTGGGCCCAGCTCGCGGACGACGCGTACGAGCGCGGCTCGGTCGTCGAGTCGTACGCCTACGCCCGTACCGGCTACCACCGCGGCCTCGACGCGCTGCGCCGCAACGGCTGGAAGGGCCACGGCCCGGTGCCGTGGGAGCACGAGCCGAACCGCGGCTTCCTGCGCGCCCTGCACTCGCTCGCCCGCGCGGCCGGCGAGATCGGCGAGAAGGACGAGTTCGAGCGCTGCACGACCTTCCTGCGCGACTCCTCGGAGACCGCGGCGGAGACGCTCGGCTGACATCGCCCGACGGCTGAAACTGGCTGGATTTCCCCTGCTCCGACGGACCGGGGGAAATCCGGACAGAGCCCCCGGGCCGTTCGAGGGTGTTCGATCGGGACCGGTACGATCCCCGGAACCGCAGGACCGAACACGCCGGTACCGAGGCGCATTTCCTCTTCCCCCACTGCCGGCCGACGCAGGGGAGAAGTCTGTCGTGGGCAAGCGTGCCGCATCCGCAGGACGGCGACGAACGCGGAGCCGGCGGCGGGGCGGAGGCGGACGCGGCCCCGCCGGCCGGCTCGTACTGCCCACGCTGGTCCTGATGACGGTCGCGCTCGGCGCCGGTGTCGCGCTCGCCCACTTCAACGGCCCGCCCGTCGAGGACACGGCGGCCCAGGCCCCCCTCCCGGTGCCGACGGTGACCACCGAGAGCCCGGCCCCGAGGAAGACCGCTCCCGCCTCCCGGCCCACGACGGCGAGACCGAAGCCGCCGCCGAAACCGAGGCCGACCCCGTCCCCGAAACCGAAGTCGACCCCGAAGCCGACGCCGAGGCCGCAGTCGAAACCGGTGAAGCCGCCCACCGTGCCGAAGTCCGGCGCCGGGACCTTCGCCACCGCGCAGGCCTCCGGTGCACCGGTCGGCGACAGCGGCGACCTGCGTCGCTACCAGGTCCAGGTCGAGGAGGGCATCGCGCTGGACGCGCGCGCCACGGCGGCCGAGATCCAGCGGATCCTGGCGCATCCGCGCGGCTGGGCCGCGCACGGCCGGGGCCGTTTCCAGCTGGTCTCGGAGAATGCCGACTTCGTCATCCGGATCGCCACCCCGGACACGGCCGACGCGCTCTGCCTGCGGCAGGGTCTGGACACCCGCGGCGAGCTGAACTGCGAGACCACCGACGGGGTCGTGGTGAACCTCCGGCGGTGGATGCTGGGCTCGCCGACCTTCGCGGGGGAGGCCGCCGAGTACCGGCACCTGATCATCAATCACGAGGTCGGGCACGAGATCGGCATCCGGCAGCACATGGGCTGCCCGGGTCCGGGCAAGCTCGCGCCCGCGATGATGCAGCAGATCAAGGGCCTGGACGGGTGTCGATCGAACGCATTTCCGTATGACGAAGACGGGAGCTACATCACCGGGCCGATCGTGTCATGATGCGCTTGGGACGGCGCGCGACGAAGCCCGCCTCCCGAGGGGACCGGGGCTCCCGTGACGCACGGACGACGTGCGCACGGTGGAGCAGACCGCTACCCGGTAGTTCGTATCGAGGAGACAGAAATGTCACTCTCCCCGGGTAATCCCGATTCCGGAGCAGGTTCGGCCACCAACGCCCCGAACCTCGACTTCGCCGGCACGACGCCGTACGAGGACTACGTCCAGGCGGACGTCCTCACCCACCTCCAGCACCTCCGCTCGGACGATCCCGGCGAGATGGTCTTCCTGGTCACCACCCAGGTCATGGAGTTGTGGTTCACCGTGATCGTCCACGAGTGGGAGACCGCGAGCCGCGCCCTGCGCGAGGACCGCGTTCCCGTCGCGATGGACGCGCTCAAGCGCTCCGTGCGCGAGCTGGAGGCCCTCAACCACTCCTGGCGGCCGCTCGCCCAGCTCACCCCCGCCCAGTTCAACGCCTACCGCGCCGCGCTCGGCGAGGGCTCCGGCTTCCAGTCCGCGATGTACCGGCGGATGGAGTTCCTGCTCGGCGAGAAGTCCGCGTCCATGCTCGTCCCGCACCGGGGCGCGCCCCGCGTGCACGCCGAGCTGGAGAAGGCGCTCCACGAGCCGAGCCTGTACGACGAGGTCCTCGGGCTGCTCGCCCGCCGTGGCCTGCCCGTACCGGCCGCCGTCCTCGGCCGCGACCTCGGTCAGCGGTACGAGCCCTCGGCCGAGGTCGAGGCGGTCTGGGCCGGGATCTACGCGGACGCGGACCAGAACGGCGAGCTCGTACGGCTCGGCGAGGCGCTCAGCGACGTCGCCGAACTGATCTGGCGCTGGCGCAACGACCACCTGGTGGCCACCCGCCGCGCGATGGGCTCGAAGACCGGCACCGGCGGCTCGGCGGGCGTGGCCTGGCTGGAGAAGCGGGCGCAGAAGAACGTCTTCCCGGAGCTCTGGACGGCGCGCAGCCATGTCTGAGACTGACGTCATGGCAGACCTCCAGAAGAAGGCACACGCCCTCGACACCGCCGACGAACTCGGCAAGCACCGGGAGAAGTTCGCCCTCGACGCGGGGACCGTCTATCTCGACGGCAACTCGCTCGGCGCGCTGCCCGCCCACGTCCCCGCCCGGATGGCCGACGTGATCACCCGCGAGTGGGGCGAGCTCCGCATCCGCTCCTGGGACGAGTCCGGCTGGTGGACCGCGCCCGAGCGGATCGGCGACCGGATCGCCCCGATCGTCGGCGCCGCCCCGGGGCAGATCGTGGTCGGCGACTCGACCAGTGTGAACGTCTTCAAGGCGGTCGTCGCGGCGGCCCGGCTGAGCGCCGACGACCGCGACGAGATCCTCGTCGACGCGACGACCTTTCCCACGGACGGGTACATCGCGGAGTCCGCGGCGCGGATGACGGGTCACCGGATCGTGCCCGTCGACCCGGCCGGCATGGCCGCGGCGGCCGGTCCGCGGACGGCCGCCGCGCTCGTCAACCACGTCGACTACCGCAGCGGCCGCCGTCACGACCTGCCCGGCATCACGGCGGCGCTGCACGCGGCGGGCGCGCTCGCCGTCTGGGACCTGTGCCACAGCGCGGGCGCCCTGCCGGTCGGCCTGGACGCGCACGGGGTGGACCTGGCCGTCGGCTGCACGTACAAGTACCTGAACGGCGGGCCCGGTTCGCCGGCCTACCTGTACGTCGCCGAGCGCCACCAGGCGGCCTTCGACTCGCCGCTGCCCGGCTGGAACTCGCACACCGACCCGTTCGCCATGACCCCCGGGTACGAGGCGGCCGCGGGAGCCGTGCGGGGCCGGGTCGGGACGCCCGACATCCTCTCGATGCTGGCCCTCGAAGCGGCGCTCGACGTCTGGGACGGCGTCGCGATCGAGGCCGTGCGGGCCAAGTCCCTGGCGCTCACGGACTTCTTCCTGGAGTGCGTGCGCGCCTACGTGCCGGAGGGCCGCGTCACCTCCGTGACGCCGGAGGCGCACGAGGAGCGCGGCAGCCAGACCGCGCTCGCCTGCGAGAACGCGCCCGCCGTCATGGCCGAGCTGATCAGGCGCGGTGTCGTCGGCGATCTGCGCCGCCCCGACATCCTGCGGTTCGGCTTCACCCCGTTGTACGTGGGCTTCGCGGACGCGGAGCGGGCGGCGCGGGTGCTCGCGGAGGTCCTGGCGGACCTGCCCGGCTGAGGCACCGACCGGTTCCGCGCGGCCTCGCGCGGTCTCGTACGGTCCGATGATCGCCTGATCTGCGGGGCTCCAGTCCTGGTACCGTCCCCGCAGGTCAGGCCGATTCGGCCCCGTATCCGAGAGGTTGGAACAGCATGCCGGACCCTGCCGCGCGCGATGCCGCCGAAGAGGCGTCGGCCTTCTCGCACCCGGCCGTCCCCCCGGACGCCTCCGCCGCGTACGGCGACCACCCGGACCAGGTGATCGACTTCTACGCCCCGCGCGGCGGGCCGACCCGGGCGCCGCTCGTCGTCGCCCTGCACGGCGGGGCGTGGCGGGCTCCGTACGACCGGCAGCACCTGACCCCGTTCGTGGACTTCCTGGCCCGGCGCGGCTTCGCCGTGGCGAACGTCGAGTACCGGCGCGGCAGCGACATCCCCCGACAGGGTGGTGCCGCCCCGGTCGCCGGGCGCTGGCCCGAGACCTTCGACGACGTGGCGGCCGCGCTCGACGCCCTGCCCGAACTCGCCACCGCTCACCTGCCGGAGGCCGACACCGGCCGTATCGTGCTCACCGGCCACTCGGCGGGCGGTCAGCTCGCCCTCTGGGCGGCCGCCCGGCACGTCCTGCCCGTCGGATCCCCGTGGCGGCTGCCCGCCCCGCCGGCGCTGCGCGGGGTCGTCGCCCTCGCCCCGATCGCCCACTTCGGCCGGTCGGTCGAGCTGGGGGTGTGCGGTGGCGCCGTCACCGAACTGCTCGGCGGCCCGTCCTCGTACGAGGAGCGGGCGGCCCACACCGACCCCTCGGTGCTGCTGCCGACCGGGATCGCGACCACCGTCGTCCAGGGCCGTACGGACATCGACGTGCCGTACGCCGTCGCCGACGCCTATGCCGACGCGGCCGCGAAGGCGGGCGAGACGGTCGGCGTGACGCTCCTGGAGGAGGTCGGCCACTTCCCGCTGATCGACCCGGCGGCGGACGCGTGCGCGGTGGTGGCGGAGGAGATCGCTCAACTGGCCTGGTGAGTCAGCGGGGTTCTGTCAGGAACAGAAGTTCTTCGTACAACCACTCGACCCGGTCGCGAGTCTGATCGGGCACAGCACTCCCGTGCCCGATCTTCTTCGTGGGGGTTTCACCTTGCAGCTCCGTTCCACCGGCACCCGCCTCGGCACGGCCGTCACGGTCGTCCTCGCCGTCACCGCCCTCGGCGCCGGCACCCTGGCCACCGCGCCGACGGCCTTCGCGGCCGCCCCGGCCGCGGTCGCGGCCCCGGCCCAGCAGAACGACGCCGTCCTTCCGGTCTACCCGGAGGGCATGGACCTCGCGGGCCTGGGCACCTCGGGTTTCCTCACCTACTCCCTTGCCGACGACGGCACCCGGAAGCTCCTCTGGACGCCCTACGACGGCGGTGCCGCGACCTCGCTCCAGGAGCCCGAGGACGGCGGCTGGACCATGGGGGCCGGCGACGTGGTCGTCCTCGGTGACGACAACTGGTCCGCCGAGATGCGGTCCGTCACCCTGCGGAACATGGCCGACCCCTCCGCCCCGGGCGTCGACATCGACCTCGGCGCGCTGAACGGCAACTACGTGGCCGTGCTGAGCCCGACGAGCGTCCTCGCGCAGGTGCCGAACGCGGTCGGCCAGTCGGAACTCCACATCGTGACCAAGGAC
Organism: Streptomyces sp. NPDC029956; assembly: GCF_055574655.1. NCBI lineage: Bacteria > Bacillati > Actinomycetota > Actinomycetes > Kitasatosporales > Streptomycetaceae > Streptomyces > Streptomyces sp. NPDC029956. Next base: position 68,297 of record NZ_JBVHZJ010000003.1, read on the forward strand.
GGCGCCACCACGAGCAGCCGCAGGATCGCGGGACTGCCGGCCGGCGCCACCGACTACTTCGGCTCGAAGGCCCACGACGGCTCCGTCCTCGTCGGATACGAGACCGGACCGGAGGGCGACCGGACCGGCGGCCGGGCCGTGATCGACCTGGCGGCCGGGAAGGCCGTCGAGACCTACGCCTCGCCCGAGTCCGGATACGGCTTCAGCAGCCTGCAGTTCAGCGCCGCCTACGTGACCTGGTACGCCTACGAGGACGGCACCGGCGGGTACATCGCGTCCGTCGACCGCGGGACCGGGAAGGAGAAGCGGACCGTCCTGGGTGCCCACGACGGCGAGTGGTACTCCACGCTCGTCGGCGACTGGCTGGTCTACGGCAACCCCTCGAACCCCGTCCGGGCCGTCTCCCTGGCCACCGGCGAGATCCGGCAGCTCATGGACTCCGGCACCAGAGCGGGTTCGCCCGGTGACGGCACCGGGGTGGTGCGCGGGGCGACGGCCGCCGAAGGCAAGGGGCTGTTCCGGATCGAGATCGCGGAGGACGGCACCCCGAAGGCCACCAAGGTGGCCGACGAAGCCCCGCTGGTCGACCTGGAGATCCAGCAGGTCCACGTCCCCGACCGGGTGAACCTCGACCAGAACGGTGGCGAGGTGACGCTGGGGTGGACCCTGTCGCACCGCGAGGCCTACGTGGACGTCACGCTGACGCACATGCTCACGGAGAAGGTCTACCGCACGCGCGTGTACGCCCCCGCCGAGGGCAACCGCTTCACCTTCACCTGGGACGGCGTCCTCGACGGGGCGGACGCGCCGAACGGCTCGTACGCGGTGGAGGCCGAGGCGATGCTGCTCGACGGCACCGGCGAACCGGCCTACCAGGGCTGGCGCATGGACATGGTCCGCAACGCCAACGCGCACGACTACACCAACAACGGCTCCACGGACGTCCTCGCCCGGGACGCCTCCGGCGTGCTGTGGCGCGACGACCTGCGGGACCGGCCGGCGGACGGCCACGTCGAGACCGCCGAGCGCAGCCGGATCGGCGCCGGGTGGAACACGTACAAGCAGATCGAGGCCGTCGGCGACCTCGCGGGCAACGAGGTCGCCGACCTGGTCGCCCTCGACGGCTCGGGCGTGCTCTGGCACTACCTCGGCAAGGGCGACGGCACCTTCGCGACCCGGGTGAAGGTCGGTGGCGGCTGGGGCGTCTACAACAAGCTGACCGGCGGCTCTGACCTCGACGGCGACGGCCGCACCGACCTCCTCGCCACGGACGCGTCAGGGGTGCTCTGGTTCTACAAGGGCACGGGCGACACCGCGAAGCCGTTCGCGACCCGCGCCCGCGTCGGCGGCGGCTGGGGCATCTACAACCAGCTCACCGCCGTCGGCGACATCGCCGGCACGGCCGGCGGGGACCTGGTCGCCCGCGACACCGCCGGTGTCCTCTGGCTCTACCAGGGCGACGGCCGCGGCAACTTCACCACCCGTGTGAAGGTCGGCGGCGGCTGGGGCGCCTTCTCCCAGCTCGTCGGCGCCGGCGACATCGACGACGACGGCCGCCCCGACCTGCTCGCCTACGGCACGGGCGGCACGTACGTGTACCGCTCCACGGGTTCCGCCACCGCCCCCTTCAGCCGTCGGACGACGGACCTGTACGCGGGCGAGGGCACGGCGTTCACCAACGTCGCATGAGGAGCAGCGCGGTGAATCGTTCCCTCCGGGGCCCCCGCCGGCTCGCCGCCGCCGTCGCCGTCACCCTCGCGGTGACGGCGGGCGCCGTGGCGGCCGTCCCGGCCTCGGCCTCCGTCCCGGTGTCCGCCCCGGCGGCGGTGACCGCTCCGTCCGGCGTCGCCGACGAGGCCGCGCCCGTCGTCGTCGGCCCCGACGCACGACTGCTCGCCACGGGGCCGTCCGGCTACCTCAGCCGGGTCGCCGCGGGGGAGCAGCGGACCTACTCCTGGACCCGCTACGAGGGCGGGGTCACGACCGCGCTGCCCCCGGCCCCGTACTACCGGGGCGGCGCCCACAGCGACCTCGTCGTGCGGCTGGAGGGCAGCGGCCACCAGAGCAGCTTCCAGGTGCTCGACATGGCGGCGGGCGGCGAGCCCGTCGCCGTCGACACCGCGTTCCTGGGGCCGACGGCCACCCTCCTCCAGGTGGTGGGCGACGCCCTCCTCCTGCGGACCGCCGGGGCCTCCGGCCAGACCCTGCACCTGGTGTCCCGGCAGCCGCAGGGCGAGACGGTGCACCGTGAGATCACCGGTCTGCCCTCCGACGCGACGGCGCTGAGCACACAGGTCACCGCTCCCGGCGTCCTCGCCGTCCGCTACACCGGGACGCACGGCGGAACGACCGGGCAGCGGCTCGCCGTCGTGGACCTCGCGGCGGCGAAGGCCGTGGACGACCGGGCCGTGCCCGCCGTCGACGCCACGTCCTCGTTCGCCGCCTCCGCCACGCACGTGGCCTGGGTGGAACGGCTTCCCGACGGGCGCTCGGTGGTGGTGACCGCCCGCCGGGGCTCGGACACCACGAGCCGGCGCGAACTCCCGGCGCAGAGCGGCGGGATCTCGCTCGGTCTGCTGGACGGCTGGGTCACCTACACCGTGGCCGGCGGCGCCACGGCCGAAGCGCCGAACCCGCTCCACGCGCTGACCGCCCTCTCCCTCCAGGACAACAGCACCACGGTCAAGCTGCTCGACAGCGCCGTGACGGTCCTGGGCGGCGCGGACGGTGCCCTCGCGCAGGGCGGGACGCTCGCGAACGGCGAGGGCTTCTACCGGATCGCCCCCGGGGCGGACGGGCGTCCGGCCGCGACCATGGTGGCCACCGCCGAGGTCTCCACCGCGCTCACCGACACGCGCGTCGAGATCCCCGACATGGACTTCCGCAAGAGCGGTTCGTCGGCCGTCATCCGCTGGTGGCTCAGCCGACCGCAGGCGCGGGTGGACGTCGTCCTCGTCCACCGGCGGACCGGGCTGCGCTGGAGCTCCTTCATGGGCGCTTCCAGCGCGGTCCCCGACGGCGGCTTCGCCACCGACTGGAACGGGGTGTTCGGCGACTTCTCCGCCGCGCTGAACGGCGAGTACACCTGGACGCTCACCGCCAGGCCGGAGAACGGCATCGGACCGGTCCTGAAGCGGACCGGAACCGTTCGGGTCGACAGCGGCACGGCCCCGCACGACTACTCGGACAAGGGCTCCCCGGACCTCCTCGCCCGGACCGCCGCCGGACGGCTCGTCTCGTACGACGTGCGGCAGCTCCGCAGCCCGTGGATCACCGACTGGGACGTGACCGACCGGGGCGCCGGCTGGAACGTGTACGACCGGCTCGTCGCCACCGGCGACCTGGCCGGCTCGAAGTACGCCGACCTCGTCGCCCGGGACCGCACCGGCGTGCTCTGGCTCTACCAGGGCACGGGCCCCTCCCTCGCCAAGCGCACGAGTGTGGGCGGCGGCTGGCAGGCGTACGACACGCTCACCGCCGGTTCCGACCTCACGGGCGACGGCCGGCCCGACCTCGTCGCCACCGACAGGACCGGCGTCCTGTGGCTCTACAAGGCCACCGGCGACATCGCCAAGCCCTTCGCCCCGCGCAAGCGGATCGGCGGCGGCTGGGGCGGCTACGACAAGCTCGTCGCCACCGGGAACATCGGCGGCGGCCCCGCCGGGGACCTCCTGGCCCGGGGCAGGGACGGCGTCCTCTGGCAGTACCTCGGCAAGGGCGACGGCACGTTCGCGCCCCGCACCAGGATCGGCGGCGGCTGGCAGCGGTACGCCGACGTCGTGGCCGTCGGCGACGCGAACAAGGACGGCCGCCCCGACCTCCTGGTCGACGACGCGTTCCCCGTGGGACCGGACACCCTCGGGTTCTACACGGGCACGGGCGACTGGAAGGCCCCCTTCTCGTCGCGCACCCAGCTGTACACCCAGGGCCCCCTCGGCGAGCTGGACCCGACGCTCTTCTGAGCCGGGGGACGGACGGGAGACACGGGCCATAGTCCTCAAGGGGGACCCGGGAGGATCCGCATCGAGCGGGACGACCGGGTTCCCCGCCGCCCGTACCGTGGTGCGGGTGACCCAGACACAGACCCCCGAGACGAGCCGCGCCCCCGAGTTCCACCTGGTCCAGGTCGTCCTCGGCGGCCTGCGGCAGGAACTCCTCCGTGACGTGACGGCCTACCGGCCGCTCCAGCCGGCCGAGGTGAACCCCAAGGTGGCGCGGTTCCTGCCGAAGGGGATACGGCCGCACCTCGGCCTGTTCCCGCACGCCGTCGTCGCGTTCCTCGCCTTCATCGTGTTCGCCCTGGGGTACGAGGAGTTCGACACCAGCTTCGCCGCGCTGACGCTGATGGCGGCCTTCGCCCCGCCCGCGATCGTGCTCCTCACCCTGGTGCGGCCCGTCCTCGCCTTCTGGGCGTCGCTCGCCTCCGCGCCCGTCATCGGCTACCTCACCGGCTACGACGCCGGCTGGCCCTGGTCGCACATCACGTTCTTCTCCCACCTCGTGGTCCTCGGCGTGGTCGCCGCCCGCACCCGGCCCCGGACCGCGGCCTGGATGTGGCTCGTGACGGCCGCCTTCTGCCTCTTCGCGGAGATGTTCCTCGGGGTGGGACGCAGCTCCGACTCGATCCCGCTGCTGTTCGTCGCGGCTCTCCTCCTGCTCGCCGTCACCGTCCTGCAGGTCCGCCGCCAGGCCGACCGCGAGGTCACCGCCCAGCAGACCGTCACCGCCCAGGAGCGCTCCAGGCGGACCCTCCTGGAGGAGCGCACCACCATCGCCCGCGAGCTCCACGACGTCGTCGCCCACCACATGTCGGTCGTCGCCATCCAGGCCGAGGCCGCCCCGTACCGGGTCGAGAACCCGCCGCCGGAGCTGGAGCAGGCCTTCCTCACCATCCGCGAGAACGCGGTCGCCGCGCTGACCGAGCTGCGCCGCATCCTCGGTGTCGTCCGCGCCGAGGACTACGAGGCCCCCGACGCCCCGCAGCCGACCCTCGCCGACCTCGACTCGCTCGTCCGCAACGTCCAGGAGGCCGGGCTCGTCGTCGAGAAGACCGTGACCGGCGCCGTCCGCGAGCTGCCGCAGGGCGTGGAGCTCTCCGCGTACCGGATCGTCCAGGAGGCCCTGTCGAACGTACTGCGGCACGCGCCCGGCGCCGCCGCGAAGGTCGAGGTCAGCTATGTCCTCGGCGGTCTGGGCCTGCGCATCGCCAACGGCCCGGCACGCGGCCTCGTGAAGCCCTCGCCGGGCGCCGGTCACGGCATCACGGGCATGCGGGAGCGTGTGACGATGCTCGGTGGGGAGATGACGGCCGAGGCGACCGAGGACGGTGGCTACGAGGTGGCGGCCTTCGTCCCCGTGAGCCGTGAGGAGAGTGACCAGTGATCCGCGTGCTGATCGTCGACGACCAGATGATGGTCCGCGAGGGCTTCTCGGTGCTGCTCGGCGCGATGCCGGACATCGAGGTCGTCGGCGAGGCCGTCAACGGCCGGGAGGCCGTCGCCCAGGTCGCCGCCCTCCACCCCGACGTGGTCCTCATGGACATCCGGATGCCCGAGCTGAACGGCATCGACGCCACCCGGGAGATCGTCGCCGCCGACGCGGACGCGAAGGTGCTCGTCCTGACCACCTTCGACCTCGACGAGTACGTCTACCAGGCGCTGCGCGCCGGGGCCTCGGGCTTCCTGCTCAAGGACGCCTCCGCCCGGCAGCTCGCCGACGGCGTGCGGGTCGTCGCGGGCGGCGAGGCGCTGCTCGCGCCGACCGTCACCAAGCGGCTGATCACCGAGTTCGCGAAGGCACCGGGGAGCTCTCCGCGCCCGCCGGCGATGGCGCAGATAGGGGAGCTGACGGAGCGCGAGACGGAGGTCCTGGTGCTGATCGCGCAGGGTCTGTCGAACTCCGAGATCGCCGAGCACCTCGTCGTCGCCGAGTCGACGATCAAGACGCATGTGAGCCGCATCCTGGTGAAGCTGGGGCTGCGTGACCGGACGCAGGCGGCGGTGTTCGCGTACGAGGCGGGTCTGGTGCGCGTCGGCGGCTAGAGCCGGCCGAGGCGCGCGGGTAGCGTCCGGTCATGGACGCTGTCGAGGCTGTTTACGACCCCTTCTCCCCGGAGTTCGTCGCCGATCCGTACCCCGCCTACGCCGAGCTGCGCGCGGCGGGCCGCGCCCACTGGCACGGCCCGACCCGCCAGTGGCTGATCCCGCACTACGAGGACGTGTCCGCGCTCCTCAGGGACCGGCGCCTCGGCCGTACGTACACGCACCGGTTCACCCACGAGGAGTTCGGGCAGGAGGCGCCGCCCGCCGCCCACGAGCCCTTCCACACGCTCAACGACCACGGGCTGCTCGATCTGGAGGCGGCCGACCACAGCCGCATCCGGCGCCTGGTGTCGAAGGCGTTCACACCGAGGACGGTGGAGAACCTGGCGCCGACGGTACGGCGCCTCGCCGCCGACCTGGTGGGGGACCTGGTGGCGGCGGGCGGCGGCGACCTCCAGGCGGCGGTCGCTGAGCCGCTGCCGGTCGCGGTGATCGCCGAGATGCTCGGGGTCCCCGAGGGCGACGAGGAACGGGGTCGGCTCCGGCCCTGGTCGGCGGCGATCTGCGGGATGTTCGAGCTGAACCCCTCGGAGGAGACGGCCCGGCGGGCGGTCGAGGCCTCCGTCGAGTTCTCGGACTATCTGCGGGAGCTGATCGCCCGGCGGCGGAAGGAGCCGGGGGGCGATCTGATCTCCTCGCTGATCGCGGTGGAGGAGCTGACCGAGCAGGAGATGATCTCGACCTGCGTCCTGCTCCTGAACGCGGGCCACGAGGCCACCGTCAACACCACGGTCAACGGCTGGTGGACCCTGCTCAGGGAGGGTGTCCGTCCGGATCCCGAGAAGTTGTCCACAGCTGTGGAAGAACTTCTGCGCTACGACACCCCGCTCCCGATGTTCGAGCGCTGGGTCCTCGACGACATCGAGATCGGCGGCCGGATCGTCCCGCGCGGCTCCGAGGTCGCCCTCCTCTTCGGCTCCGCCAACCGCGACCCGGCCCGCTTCGGCACGACCGCCGACACCCTCGACCTCACCCGCGCCGACAACCCCCACATCACCTTCGGCGCCGGAATCCACTACTGCCTCGGCGCTCCCCTCGCCCGCCTCGAACTTGCAGCGGTCTTCGGTGAGTTGCTGCGCCAGGCGCCGGGCATGCGACTCGCGGCGGAGCCCGTACGGAAGCCGGGGTTCGTGATCAGGGGCTTCGAGGAGCTGCTGGTGGAGATCTGAGCAACGCCGCGCCGGACGAGCGGTGCCCGCGGACGCCTCGGCTCACCGCTGGACGGCCTACCCCGCGGACGCCTCGGCTCACCGCTGGACGGCCTACCCCGCGGACGCCTCGGCTCACCGCTGGACGGCCTACCCCGCGGACGCCTCGGCTCACCGCTGGACGGCCTACGAGGAGGCCCGGGGAGCCGGGTTCCCCTCCTGGCGGGCCGGAGCGCTCATGGGCGGGGCGAGCCGGGCGAGGAGCGCGGCGCCCTCCGCCCCGCCGGCCGGCCGGTACGGCCCCGCCGGCCACAGCGTGCGCCCCTCGAACCGGGGGACGACGACCGGCAGTCCGCCGGCGGAGAAGTCGCGCCAGCCGCGCAGCTCGACGGTGCCCGTGGGATCCGACGGCAACCCGAGCCACGGATGCCTGCCGGTGCCGGGCGCCAGCAGCGGGAGAAGCCCCTCGGGCAGGTCGTGCGGTCCGTCGTGGGCCACGAAGACGACCAGGACGGGAACGCCGTCCTGCGGGTCGTGGAGCAGGACGTACCGGCGCGGGACCGGTACGGGGGAGTGCGCGGCCCTGGCCATCAGCCGGACCGCGGGAATCCCGTGGGCCAGCAGGTGGTGGCCGGAGTACGCGAGTGCCGCGAGCCCCACGATCGCCACGAGGAAGAGCTTCATCAGGCCGCTCTCCTCGGGCCGGACGGCCGCCGCGACGGCCGCCGCCGCGCAGACGGCCAGCGCCACCAGGACCCGGCCGGCCCCGGCGGCCCGCCGCAGGCTCCGCACGCGCCACCAGGCCACCTCGCGGACGTCCGCCTCCGGCCGCCGGGTCCTGACCCGGGTCCGGGTCCGGTGCGCGGCCTGCCGCTCGGCGTGGGCCGCGAGCCGCGCGTACGTCGGTGCGCCGGACGTGTCGGACTCGGGGCGCCTGACCAGGCTCACCCGTGGGGCCGGAACGGTGGTCGGGACCGGATCGGTGACCTGCGGCGTCCGGTCCTGCGCCTGCGGCTGGACGGGGGTCGCGCGGTTGAGGAGACCCGTCCGCGCGGCCTGCTCCACGATCCGCTGCCGCGCCCGCCGGTGCTTCACCGGCCTGGTCCAGATCAGCGCCCCGCCGCCGGGCGGCGCGAGCACCCCGCCCCCGGCCGGGTTCCCGCACCACCACATCACCCCGTCGGGGCCCGGCCGCAGCGGCTCGTACCGCTGCCGCAGCGCGACCACCTCCAGCGGCCACAGCCCGTCCCCGGCCGGGGACCGCAGCACGACGGCCTCGGTGCTCCGCATGCTCCGCACGGCCACCGCGGCATGCGCCGACCAGGCCCCGGAGCCGAGCACGCGCCTCATCCGGCGTGCCAGGGCCCAGGAACCGGCCCCGGCGCCGAGTACGAGCACGCCCAGGGCGACGAGCGCGCCGATCAGGTCGTCCGCCCACGGCGCCCCGGGCGCCACGAGCGCGACACCCGCGGCGGGGACGAACAGGACGCACCCGCTCGTCATCACCCCGCTCGCTCTTCGCCCGTACCGTTCCAGCGCCTGCGCCGTCTCCGGCAGATCCAACGCCCGTGCCATGCCGCATCCCCCGTCACGCATACCGTCCACCCCACGCGTGACGTTAGACGGCCGCCGGACCCGGCACCACTCCCGCCGGACCCGGCACCACTACCGCCGGTGCCGGCTCGGCTCAGCCGCGGGGCAGGGTCAGTCCCCACGCCTCCTCCAGGACCGTCCAGGTCCTGCGGCGGACCGGTCCCGAGACGCGGCCGTCCGCGCGGTAGCGGAAGTCCGGGCCCGAGACGGTGAGGACGCGGGCGGTCGTGTGCCGGGGAGGGGCGGCCGCGGGGTGGACGACCACCTCGGCCTTACCGTCGACCGAGCGGACCGTGAGGCTCTCCAGCGGGGTGTCGACATCGGTGAGCAGCACCCCGTCCGCCTCCACCCGCAGCCGGTGGGTGCGGACCGCGAGGGCCGTCGGGGCCGGGCGGACCAGGGTGCGGACGAGGGAGCGGCAGGTGCCCCAGACGGTCGGGGACGCCGGGGCGAGGGCGGCCGAGGCCGGCACCTGGAGGTCGCCGAGGACGACGCCGTCGCTGTCGTCGACCAGCAGGTCCAAGCGGTGCACGGCCCCGTCGAGGACGGCGCGGGCGGCCGCCGGGGTGGAGCGCGGCACGCCGAGGGAGTGGGCGAGTTCCAGGGCGTCCGGAGCGCCGATCGGGACGAGGGAGAGGGCGCCCGCGGCGAGCTCCCGCTCCCGGTGGAGGAGGGCCACCGTACGCAGCAGCGCGCGGTCGTCGCCGAGCACCACGGGACGGCGGGAGCCGCGCCGGGACAGGGCGCGGGTGAATTCCTCCGGGCTGTCCGGCAGGCAGATCTTCGCCTCCGCGCCCGCGGACAGCACATCTTTCGCGATCCGTACGGACTCGCCGTCACTTCGGCGGGCGACCGGGTCGACGATGACCAGCAGCTGGTCGTGATCCGACACCTCGGTCCTTCCTCGGGTAGCATCTTTGTGCAAGAGCCCCTTGCGCTATTGCGCCAGGGGCTTCGTCTATTCCGGGGCACACCGGTGAGGCGGCCTCGGCCCCTGACCTTGGACATGCCCCACCCGGAAGGGGTGTACGCCTGTGCCCGCACTTGTGCTGCTCGGTGCTCAGTGGGGTGACGAGGGCAAGGGAAAGGCCACCGATCTCCTCGGTGGATCCGTTGACTATGTAGTGCGCTACCAGGGCGGCAACAACGCCGGCCACACCGTCGTCGTCGGCGACCAGAAGTACGCGCTGCATCTTCTCCCTTCCGGAATCCTCTCGCCGGGGTGTACCCCGGTGATCGGAAACGGTGTCGTCGTCGACCCGGCGGTCCTGCTCTCCGAGCTGAGTGGACTGAACGAGCGCGGCGTCGACACGTCGAAGCTCCTGATCAGCGGCAACGCCCATCTGATCACCCCGTACAACGTCACCCTCGACAAGGTGACGGAACGGTTCCTCGGCAAGCGCAAGATCGGCACCACGGGTCGCGGCATCGGCCCGACCTACGCCGACAAGATCAACCGCGTCGGCATCCGGGTCCAGGACCTGTACGACGAGTCGATCCTCGTCCAGAAGGTCGAGGCGGCGCTGGAGGGCAAGAACCAGCTGCTCGCCAAGCTGTACAACCGTCGGGCGATCGACGCCGCGCAGATCGTCGAGGAGATGCTCCAGTACGCGGAGCAGATCAAGCCGTTCGTCGCGGACACCACGCTGATCCTGAACAACGCGCTCGACGAGGACAAGGTCGTCCTGTTCGAGGGCGGCCAGGGCACGCTGCTCGACGTCGACCACGGCACGTACCCCTTCGTCACCTCCTCGAACCCGACCGCGGGCGGCGCCTGCACCGGTGCCGGTGTGGGCCCGACGAAGATCAGCCGGGTCATCGGCATCCTCAAGGCGTACACGACCCGTGTCGGCGCCGGTCCGTTCCCGACGGAGCTCTTCGACGCGGACGGCGAGGCGCTGCGCCGCATCGGTGGCGAGCGCGGTGTCACCACCGGCCGTGACCGTCGCTGCGGCTGGTTCGACGCGGTCATCGCGCGGTACGCGACCCGGGTCAACGGCCTGACGGACTTCTTCCTCACCAAGCTCGACGTGCTGACGGGCTGGGAGCAGATCCCGGTCTGCGTCGCGTACGAGATCGACGGCAAGCGCGTCGAGGAGCTGCCGTACTCGCAGACCGACTTCCACCACGCGAAGCCGATCTACGAGATGCTGCCGGGCTGGTCCGAGGACATCACCAAGGCGAAGACCTTCGCGGACCTGCCGAAGAACGCGCAGGCGTACGTGAAGGCGCTGGAGGAGATGTCGGGCGCCCCGATCTCCGCGATCGGCGTCGGCCCCGGCCGCACCGAGACGATCGAGATCAACTCCTTCCTCTAGGCGGGACGAGTGTGGGGGGGGGGGGGGGGGGGGGGGGGGGAGGGACCACAACACCACAAACCCCCCGCTCCCCCCCCCCCCCCCTCCTTGTCCCTCCTCCCTCCCCCCCCCTCGTCTCCCCCCCGCCGCACCCC
>NZ_JBVHZJ010000003.1:79600-87764 GCF_055574655.1 Streptomyces sp. NPDC029956
GGGGGATACGAGGCGGGGCGGCGCCGTGTCGGGCTGTCGGAGCCTCCCCCCGCCCCCCCCCCCCCCCCCCCCCCCCCCCCCCCCCCCCCCCACCACACCAGCCCGTCAGCCGTCAGCCGTCCAGCTTCGTGTCCCGTCCGACCTTCTCCCAGGTCGTCACGTCCGACCGGACCTGGTCCAGGTGCCCCAGGATCGTGTCGATCGAGTCGTCGCCCAGGGCCAGCCGCAGCGGCGTCTCGTCGGCGTTCAGGGCGGCGAGGACCGCCGCGGCCGCCTTCGCCGGGTCGCCCTCCTGCAGACCGCCGCCCGTCTCCACGAACGCGCGGGTCGCGCCCACCGTGTCCCTGTAGTCCGCGATGCCGTCGCCGCTCAGGCTGTGGTTGCCGAAGAGGCTCGTGCGGAAGGCGCCCGGTTCGACGATCAGGACGTCGATGCCCAGCGGCCGTACCTCCGCCGCGAGCGCCTCGGACATGCCCTCCAGGGCGAACTTCGTCGCGCTGTACGCGCCGAAGCCCGCCATCGAGATCTGGCCGCCGACGCTGCTGAGCTGCACGATCGCGCCCGAGCGACGGGCCCGCATGTGGGGCAGGACCGCGCGGGTCAGCGCCGCAGGGCCGAAGACGTGGACGTCGAACAGGGAACGCAGCTCGGCGTCGGAGGTCTCCTCGACCGAACCGACGTGCGTGCGGCCCGCGTTGTTGACGAGCACGTCGATGCGGCCGTGGCGTTCGGCGACCTCCGCGACGACCGTGTCGACCGCCGCCGTGTCGGTGACGTCGAGCGCGACCGGGTCGACCTGGTCGGGGTGGGCGGCGACCAGGTCGTCCAGGGTCTCGGTGCGGCGGGCCGCGGCGACCACGATGTCGCCGGCCGCGATCGCCGCCTCGGCGAAGGCGCGTCCGAAACCGCTGTTGGCGCCCGTGATCAGCCAGACCTTGCTCATGGGAATCCCTCTTCCTCGTTCTCGTCTCTCTGCGATGCCTCAACCAGCCTGTGCCACAAGGTCGTTGCCGGTCCAAGATCTGCTGTGATAGCCCATGGGCATGACCATGGACGTGCACGGCCGGGATCTGAGGTACTTCGTCGCCGTCGCCGAGGAGCTGCACTTCACCCGGGCCGCCGAGCGTCTGTACGTCTCCCAGCCCGCGCTCAGCAAGCAGATCAGGGCCCTGGAGCGGCAGCTCGGCGCGCCCCTCTTCGACCGTGACCGGCACGGTGTCCGCCTCACCCCCGTCGGTACGGCCCTCCTGCCGCACGCCCGCGCCGTGCTCGCCGCGTGGGCGGAGGCGGACGGGGCCGTGCGGCGGGCCCGCTCCGCCGAGCGGTCCGCGCTGGTCGTCGGCATGTCCACCAGCCCCGGGCGGGGCGGGCTGCTGCCCGCGATCCGCTCCCGTTTCACCGAGGCCCACCCGGAGGCGGTGCTCAAGCTGCGCCAGGTGGGGTGGGAGGACCCGACGGCCGGCCTGGCCGACGGTGCCAGCGATGTGGCGTTCGTCTGGCTGCCGCTGCCCGCGCCGGAACGCTTCCGCTGGGTCGTCGTGGCCGCCGAACCCCGGCTCGTCGCCCTCCCGGAGGCCCATCCGCTGGCCGCCCGCGAGCGCCTCGACTTCGCGGACCTCCTCGACGAACCCTTCCTCGCCCTGCCGGCCGCCGGCCCCGAACTGCGCGACCACTGGCTGGCGCTGGACTCCCGGGGCGGCCGCCCGCCGGTCGTCGGCGCGGAGATCGGCGGCGTCGACGAGACGTACGAGGCCCTCGTCGGCGGCCTCGGCATCTGTCTGGTCGCGGCCGGCAACGCCCCGCTCCTCGTCCGCGAAGGTGTCGTCACCCGCCCCGTCGACGGCATCGGCCCGAGCCACCTCGTCCTCGCCCACCGCGCGGACGACACCCGGCCTCTGGTCCGCGCGTACGCCGAGGCGGCGGGGCGGTCGGGGGAGGCGGGGAAGGCGGGGAGCGCAGGGAAGCCGGGGGAGGCAGGGAAGCCGCCGCCGACCGCCTCCTACGAGCGGTAGTACTCGTTCGGTTCGCCGTCGAGCATCGGGTAGACGAGGAGCCGGTCCTTGCCGTTCAGCTTGTCGACGCGCAGGTAGCGCGAGAGGCCCTCCTGGCATTCGCGGTCCCAGGCGTTGGTGTCCCGGGTGGCGGGGCCGATGATCAGCATGTTGCCGACGCCCGCGAGGACGGCCGTGGTGCCGCAGGACCAGTCCTCGTCCAGGAGTACGCCGTCGACCGTGCGCGGATAGCCGTCGAGGGTGTTCACCACGGGGGCGCCGACCGGGCCCTGGGTGATCGTCACCTGCGAGGTGTAGCGCTCGTCGTTCTCGCCGTAGATCTCCGGGGCGGGGATGCGCGACCAGGTGCCGAGGAAGCGGGCGGGGACGACCTCGGTGCCGGTCGGTGCCTTGCGGAAGGTGGCCTTCGCCGTGCCCGAGGTCCACTCCAGGACGTCGGGGGACCGCAGCGTCAGCGTCTGGTGCGCGGCGGGGACGCAGCGCTGGGCGGGCACGCTGGTCGTCACGACGGACTCGCCGAAGACGACCTTGTCCTCGTCGGCGGAGACGAGCCGGGAGCGGCCCATGCACAGGCGGTTCTCGGCGACCTGGACGTAGACCGCGTTCTTGGCGCCCGCCGCTCCCTGGCTGATCTCGAACCGGGCGGTCTCCCGCGGGTGGTCCGGCGAGCCCTGGATGACGCCCTCCCAGGCGCCGAGGAAGGCGGCCGGGACGATGCCGGCGGGCCGGGCCGCGACGTTGCCCGTGCCGCTCGGGCGGTTCTTCTGGTCGTCGATACCGGCGCTCGGGTCGGGCCAGAAGGTGTACGTGAGGGTGGCGGCGGCCGCCACCGCGACGGCCGCGAGCCCGGCGACCAGGGCCGTCCGGCGCGGGCGCCCCGCCTGGTGGGGCCGGGGGGCCGTGGAGGCGGTGGACGGGAGGGGCGTGGGCGGGGTCGGGTCCCCGTCGGCACGGGCGACGCCACCGCCACCGGTACCCGTGCCGGCCCTGCTCCCCGTTCCCGTCGCGCTCTCCGTCTCGGCCTCCAGGAGCCGCGCCGCGTGCCGGCCGAGCCGGGCCAGGACGTCCGCCGGGAGCCAGGGGTCGGGGATCGGCAGCGTCTCCGCGATCTCGGCGGCCGACGGCCGCGCGGCCGGGTCCTTGGCGAGGCAGGCCCGGATCACCCCGGTCAGCTCGGGCGCCAGATCCGTCAGGTCGGGCTCGTCGTGGGCGATCCGGAACATGGTCGCGTGCACGCCGCTGTCCGCCGTGCCGAAGGGGGAGCGGCCGGTCGCCGCGTACGCCAGGACCGAGCCGAGGCAGAAGATGTCCGATGCCGGGGTGAGCCGGTCGCCCCGCACCTGTTCGGGCGACATGAAGCCGGGGGAGCCGACGACCGCGCCGGTGGTGGTCAGATTGCCGCCGTCGGCGACGGTGTCGACGGCGCGCGCGATGCCGAAGTCGATGATCCGCGGCCCGTCGACGGTGAGCAGGACGTTGGACGGCTTGAGATCGCGGTGCACGAGCCCGGCGGCGTGGATGTGCACGAGGGCGCGGGCGAGACCGGAGGCCAGCGCCTTCACGGTCGCGGGCGGCAGGGGCCCGAACTCGTCGCCGACCACGGCCCGCAGCGACGGTCCCGGTACGTAGCCGATGGCCACCCACGGCGCGTGGGCCGCGGTGTCCGAGCCGAGGACGGGCGCGGTGCCCGTGCCGCCGACCCGTTCGAGGGAGGCGACCTCGCGGGCGAACCGGCGCCGGAACTCGTCCTGGGCGGCCAGCTCCGCGTGCACGACCTTCACCGCGACCGTCCGTCCGCCGGCCGAACGCGCGAGGAACACCCGGCCCATGCCCCCGACCCCGAGGCGGCCGAGCAGACGGAACGGGCCGATGCTGACCGGGTCTTCCGCGTTCAATGGCTCCACGTCGTCAGAGCATGCCAGAACGGGGGTCGGCAGTCTCTGCCGATCGCATGCCGGACCGGGGGTGAGCGGTCAGCCCTCCCCGCAGATCCGCAGCCCCTTCGGCGTCGAGCAGGGCAGGTGCCCGTGGGCGCGGATGATGTCCTGGCCGCTGCCCCAGCGCAGATACGTGAGGAAGCTTGCGGCCGGCGAGTCGGCCCCCGGCTCGCGCCAGGTGTAGGCGTACTCGATCTCCCGGTACGGGTAGCTCGACTCGCCCAGCTCGTCCAGGACCGGTCTGCGGCCGTCGATGGCCACCCGGTGCAGGCCCTTCAGGCCGGTGCCCTCGCGGACTTCGGTGTAGCCGATCGCGCCGGGCAGCCTGGCCACGGTGGACAGGACCTGTTCCGTGGAGTCGAGTTCGCAGCGGATGACCTTCGACTCGGGGTCGTTGCTGGTGCGGCAGTCCTGGGAGGAGTTGGCGGGCTCGTTGCGCCCGAGGACCCGACGCTGGAACACCTCCCTGGTGCCGGAGCTGGCGTCCCGGCTGACCAGCAGGACCGGCCGGTCCGTGCCGGGCACCAGTTCGCCCCAGTTCCTGATCTCGCCCCGGTAGACGCGACGGATCTGGTCCAGGGTCAGGTCGTCCACGGGCACGTCGTCGTTGAGGACCAGGGTGTAGAGGGAGACGGCGACCATGCTCTCCCGCAGCTCGGGGAAGCCGCCCGGCTTGCGCCCGTCGGACAGGGCGACGACGGAGGGAGAGCCCTTGGCGGTCTTCGCGCCCTCGTCGGCCAGCCGCCGTATCCCGGACGTCGACCCGTGCGCCTCCACGCTCACGGTCGCGCCCTCGCAGTCCTTCTCGTACTTCTTCGCGAGTTCCCGTACGACGGGTGCGAAGGCCGTCGACCCGATGACGGTGAGGCTGCCTTCGGCGCAGCCGATCGGCGGCGGGGTCCGCTCCCGGACGATGATCACGGCGAGGGCGATCATGCAGAGCGTGAGGGTGAGGGTGACGGTCCGCGCGACCCGGCTGAAGAGGGGCGCCTTGTCGTCGGGGGTCGTGCTGTGGTTGACGTGGACGACGCCGTCGTCCAGGGTGCCCTCGACGACGACGGGGGCACCCGTCGGACCGCCGGTGAGCAGGACGAGCAGCTTGTAGTGGGCGCCCCGGTTGAGCGGCACCTTGGGCAGCCGGATGGAGCCGACCCCCACGGCCGGCTGCCAGGCGGCGTCGAAGTGGGTCAGGAGCCCGGGGTGGCCGGGGGCGGTCACCACGATCGCCTTCATCTGGCGGCCGGGGCCGGTGCCGTCCGGGTGGGCGAACCGCACGGTGAGTCCGGTGCTGCCCCCGTCCGTGTAGTCGTCGCCGCCGATGGCCAGGCCGCCGTCGTTCTCGATCCGGAGCAGGACGATGGTGGCGTCGGTCAGATCCTGGGTCGTGTCGAAGTACCCGCGCCGTACGGTCGCGCCGGGGCCGGTCACGGCGCTGCTGGCCGCGGCTCCGGCGCCGATGGACGTGTCGAGCTGGACGCGGTAGCCGATCCGGCGCCGGCGCGGAACCCACCACTGGACCCAGATGGCGGCGATCGAGACGAGGACGCCGATCAGCGCGGTGACCACGGCGATGATGTTCTCAGCGGTAAGCCAGTCCACCCGCGCGACGGTACGGACGTGTGTACGGGGACGGCGGGTACGTCGCTTCCCGCCTCCTGGAGTTCGCCCTTCCGTCAACCGGGCCGCGCCCCGGCTTCTCCGTCGACCCGGCTCCTTCGCCGACCGGGCCCTGCGCAGGTGGGTCATCAGAGGTTGCCGGGGGTGTGGAGCGTGGGTGTAATGGCCACGAGGGGGCCTTCAGTCTGAGGAGAACCCCATGCGTGTCGTCGAAGTGACCGCCTACGGCGGACCCGAGGTCCTCAGAATGGCCCGCCGGCCCGAGCCGGTGGCCGGGGAAGTCCCCGGCAGGGTGCGCGTACGGCTCAAGGCCGCCGGTGTGAACCAGGCCGATGTGCGGATCCGGGCCGGTCTGTACGCCGGCGCGGTCGGCGACCTCAAGCCCCCCTTCGTCCTGGGGACGGACTTCGCGGGGAAGCTGCTCGATCCCGTGCCCGGGATGGCCGAAGGCACTCGTGTGGCCGGGTACATCAACTGGTACGAGGAGCTGACCGGCGAGGGCACGTACGCCGAGGTCGTCTGGGTCGATCCGGCCTGGCTGGCCCCGATCCCGGACGACGTGGAGTTCACCGTCGCCGCGTCCGTCCCGCTGGCCTCGGCCACCGCCCAGCAGGGCCTCGACCGGCTGGCGCTCCCTGCGGGGTCGACGCTGCTCGTGACCGGTGCGAGTGCCGTGGTGGGCCGCTTCGCGGTCCAGTACGCCCATGCGGCCGGACTGCGGGTCGTGGCCGTCGCCCACGAGGGCGACGAGAGCGAACTGAAGATCCTCGGCGCGGACCACGCCGTACCGCGCGGCACGCCCGAGGAGGTGGCCGCCCGGGTGAGGGAGGCCGCCCCGGAGGGGGTGGACGGGATCTTCGACGGTGCGCTCTTCGGCGGCGGGTCCCTCCCGCTCCTGAAGGACGGCGGTGCCTTCGCCGCGATCGCTCCCGACCGGATTCCGGTCGCAGAGCGGAACATCCGCGTCGAGGTGGTCCGGGCCCACCCGGACGCCGCCCGGCTGAAGGAGACGCTGGAGAAGGTCGCTGCCCGCGAGCTGATCACCCGGGTGGCCGACGTCATGCCGCTGGAGGAGGTCGCCGAGGCCCACCGCCGCGCGGAGGCGGGCCACCGGCCGGGCCGGATCGTGCTCCTGATCTGAGGGGCGGCCCTTCCCTCGCGAGGTACCCCAAGCTCCACGGGGACACGGCCCGGGCCCCTGGTCCGGGCCTTGTCGCACCCTCGTGAGAGGCTTCCGGCCTCCGGCGGCACACGACCAGTGCGCCCGCCGTCGAGCCCGGAGCGGAGCCGACGACAAGGACGGGCGGCTCCGGCTGGAACGTCTACGACCGGCTGCTGTCGGTCGGCGACCTCGACCTCGACGGCCGGACGGACCTGGTCGCGCGGAAGCCGAACGGCGACCTCTTCCGGTACTCGGGTTCGGGCAGCGCCCCGGCCGTGTTCCAGAAGCCGGTCAAGATCGGCCACGGCTTCCAGATCTACAACCTGCTCTAGGCGCAGGCTGTTTGAGCACCTTCACGTCCTGCCCACAGGCTCTTCAAGATTTCGCCAAATTTCGAACAGCTGTGGCAAGATTTCAAGATCAGCGGCGCGTGCAGCGCGCCGCCGTAGAGTCCCAGGGGGGAATCCTGATGACCATCATTCGACGTCGTCGTGCGCTCAAGGGCGCGCTCGTCGCCACGGCCGTCGCGGTCGCGACCGCGACGGTGGCCGGTACGGCCTCCGCCGCCGGCACGGAGCTGCCGGTGCAGCCCACCTTCGAGATGTACGGCGCCAACAAGACGACCCAGGAACTCCAGGTCTGGTACCCGATCGGCGACGAGATCGACACGATCGGCCCGCTGGACAAGGTCGCCGCCGTCGCCGACATCATCGTCGCCGACAACGACAACGACGGTCACGGCGAAGCCGAGTGGACCGTCTACAAGAACGGTCGGCTGGACTTCTACTCGACCGACAGCGAGGACATCGACGGGAACGTCGTCGGCCGCGGCTGGAACATCTACACCACGGTCCTCTCGCCGGGCAACGTCGGCGGTGCCAAGCAGGCCGACCTGCTCGGTGTCGACAAGACCGGCGTGCTGTGGAGCTACCTCTCGTACCCGAACGGCACCCTCACCCCCCGCGTGCGGGTCGGTGGCGGCTGGAACGCGTACACCCAGATCGCCGGCCAGGGCGACCTGACCGGTGACGGCAAGCCCGACGTCGTCGCCCGCGACAAGACGGGTGTCCTGTGGCTCTACAAGGGCACGGGCAACTACAAGGCCCCCTTCACCGGCCGTACGAAGGTCGGCTCCGGCTGGAACACCTACGACCGGGTGCTGTCGACGGGTGACATCAACCTCGACGGCAAGGCGGACCTGCTCGCCCGCAAGGCGAACGGCGACCTGTTCAAGTACCTGGGTACGGGCAACGCCTCGGCTCCGTTCAAGGCGCCGGTCCGGATCGGTGGCGGGTTCCAGAAGTTCAACCTCTTCTAGTCCTGCCCGTCCCACCCGCGTGGTGACCGTATGACGGCGGGAGAGGGGGGGGGGGGGGGGGGGGGGGGGGGGGAAGGGGGGGGGGGGGGGGGGGGGGGGGGGGGGGGGTGGGGAGGGG
>NZ_JBVHZJ010000003.1:87772-170430 GCF_055574655.1 Streptomyces sp. NPDC029956
TCTCCCCCCCCCTCCTCCCCCCCCCCCCCCTCCCCCCCCCCCCCCCCCCCCCCCCCCCCCCCCCCCCCCCCCCCCCCCCCCCCCCCCCCCCGCCACTTGCGGTTTCGGGGCAAGTGGAATTTCCCTTGTCACAACTTCTGGTCTAGACCTTGACAGGTCCAGACCAATCGCGCTTCGCTGTGCTTCCCCCCGACCCGGCCCCACCCGGAAGGAAGTACGCATGCTGCGTAAGTTGGTCACCTCGTTGGCCGCGCTCTGTACGGTCGTCGGACTCGCCGTCCTTTTCCTCCCCGCCGCCTCCGCCGGCGCGGCAGCCGCCTGTGCGGCCGCATGGAACTCCTCCAGCGTCTACACGGGCGGGATGACGGCCTCGCACAACGGCCACAACTGGTCCGCCAAGTGGTGGACCCAGAACGAGACCCCCGGCACGACCGGCGAGTGGGGCGTCTGGGCCGACCAGGGCGTCTGCGGCGGCGGACCCACCACCCCGCCCACCACCCCGCCGACCACGCCGCCGACCTCCGGATTCGTGGTCTCCGAGGCTCAGTTCAACCAGATGTTCCCGAGCCGGAACCCCTTCTACACGTACGCGGGCCTCACCGCCGCCCTCAAGTCGTACCCCGGCTTCGCCAACACCGGCAGCGACACCGTGAAGAAGCAGGAGGCCGCGGCCTTCCTCGCGAACGTCTCCCACGAGACGGGTGGCCTCGTCCACATCGTCGAGCAGAACACGGCCAACTACCCGCACTACTGCGACACCAGCCAGTCCTACGGCTGCCCCGCAGGCCAGGCCGCCTACTACGGCCGCGGCCCCATCCAGCTCTCCTGGAACTTCAACTACAAGGCCGCCGGTGACGCCCTCGGCATCGACCTGCTGAACAACCCCTGGCGCGTCGAGCAGGACCCGGCCGTCGCCATGATGACCGGCCTCTGGTACTGGAACACCCAGAGCGGCCCCGGCACGATGACCGCCCACAACGCCATGGTCAACGGCGCCGGCTTCGGCCAGACGATCTGGGCGATCAACGGCAGCCTGGAGTGCAACGGCCGCAACCCGGCCCAGGTCCAGAGCCGGGTCACCAAGTACCAGCAGTTCACCCAGATCCTGGGCGTCCCCGCGGGGTCGAACCTGTCCTGCTAGTCGGCTACTGCCACGCGACGAACACGCTCCAGGCGACGGGCTCCACGGTGAACGTGGGCCCGTCGCTCTGCTTGGAGTCGCGGAGGTGGACGGCGTGGGGGCAGGTGGCGACCTCGACGCACTCCCCGCCGCCGCTGTCGCTGTAGCTGGACTTGAACCAGTGCAGGGTGTCGCTCATCTCTGTACTCCCGCCAACTCCTCGATGAGGCCCAGCGACCCGCGCGGATCCAGGGCCTGTGCCCGGATCTTCGCATACCGCTGGCGGTGCGTATTGACCTTCGTCCGGTCGGTGATCAGCAGGCTCTCGCCCTGGATCTCCAGGTAGGTGACGTGGTCGTGGACCGTGGTCTCGATGACCGTCAGGTTCCCTCGGTCGGCCACGTACTCACCCCCCAGCCCCGCATCCAGCGGCAACACCTGAAGGTTCACGTTCCTCCTCCGCGCGCACTCCGCCAAGTGCGCCAACTGCTCCCGCATGACCTCCTCGTCGCCGATCGGCCGCCGTAGCACCGACTCGTCGAGGACCAGCTCGATCTCGCACACCTGCTTCCGGTCGAACAGCGCCTTCCGCGCCATCCGGCCGACCACCAGCTCCTCGACCCGCTCCGGCGTCGGCTCCGGGTAGCCACCCGCGATCAGCGCCCGCGCGTACGCCTCCGTCTGGAACAACCCGTGGACGACGTGGTTCGCGTACAGCCACAGCGCCACCGCCTTCTGCTCGATCGGCGCGTACCCGCGGAACTGCTCGGGCAGCTTCTCCAGCCGTACGAGCTCCCGCATCTCCTCGAAGATGCCCGTGCCGCCGCCCAGGACGCGTTCGAGCTGGACGAGCATGTCGTCGCTCACCGGGTGGATGAGCCGTTCCATCGCGCTGATCGCGGCCCCCGTGAAGCCCATCCGCGTGCCCAACTGGTCCTGCGTCAGTCCCTGCTTCACTCGCGTTTTCCTGGCCACCGCCGCCGCCATCCTGGCCGCAGGGCCGACCGTTTCCCTGTTCTCCGCTCGCGCCATTCCCGCTCCCCATTCGGACTCAACCGATCTCAACCGGTCTCAACTGCTCCTCGCCGAATTCGACTGCCCACAAGGCGCGTTGATGCAGGTCAAGGGGTTGCCGACGCGCCCGCCGCAGTCGTGGAAAACGCTAGCGCCGACGCGGGAACATGTCCTCGTGAATGAAGAGAATCGGGACGTAAACGTGGATTGGATTCCTGCTTCCGGATTCCAACTCCGTAAGGCGGGGGTGCAATTCGACGCCGTTCGGGTGGACGGGGACGAGGGGCGGCTGCTCGCCGACCGGATGGAGGCGCTCACCGGGGGCGACCCGGGGCCGGTGGTGATCGAGGCGAACGGGCGGCGCGGGGTCTACTTCCTGGTGCCGCCGGGGTCGACGGCGCGGAAGGCGTGGCCGCGCGGGGTGACCCGGTTCAACTCCGGGCCCGCCCACGTGAGCTTCGTGCCGGTGCCGGCGCTGACGGGGAGGACCTGGCCGCTGTCGTGGCGCTTCCCGC
The DNA here is from genome assembly GCF_055574655.1 of Streptomyces sp. NPDC029956. Classification (NCBI taxonomy): domain Bacteria; kingdom Bacillati; phylum Actinomycetota; class Actinomycetes; order Kitasatosporales; family Streptomycetaceae; genus Streptomyces; species Streptomyces sp. NPDC029956. The sequence goes on from NZ_JBVHZJ010000003.1 coordinate 90,422, forward strand.
CGTCGTCGCCGGACCGCTTCGTCCACCCGCTGCTGCTGCGGAGCGCCGTGACCGAGCAGTTCAACGGTGTGTCCTGACCACCCGGACCGACCGGGGACGCGCATACATCAATCTGGTACATGGGCTACCGTTGGTACATGTCCATGAAGCGCACGAACGTGTACGCCGACCCCGAGGACCTGGCGATCATCAAGGAGGCCGCCAAGCGACGCGGCATAAGCGAGGCCGAGATCATCCGGCAGGGGATCCACCTCGCGGCCATGGCCAACCGGGTCTGGGACGAGCCCCTGTTCTCGCGCACGTTCGAGGGGCGCGGCCGGACCCTGGCCAAAGCCGAGGTCCGCGATGTCGTGGCCGACGCCGCCCTGCGTGAGGTGGACACCGAAGCGGGGACCGCTGCGTGATCATCGTCGTGGCCGACACCTCCGGGCTGCTGGCCGCTCTTGATTCCACCCACCCCGAGAACGCGGCGGCCACCGAGGCGATCCAGGCCGCGGGGCTGCTCGTGATGTCCCCGCTCCTGCTGGCCGAGCTCGACCATGTGGCCACGCGTGAGCTCGGCCGCGAAGCCGCGCTCGGCGCGGTGGACGACATCCGGCACTGGATGCGCCGGGGGCGGGTCTCCCTGCCGGAGATCACCGAGGACCACCTGGGCGCCGCCCAGATGGTCCGGCTGCGCTACGCGGCGCTCGACCTCGACCTGGCCGATGCCGTCAACGTCGCTCTGGCCGCCGAGTACGACACGGACGCGATCCTCACGCTTGATCGTCGCGACTTCCGTGCCGTCCGCCCTCTCGGGCGGCACAAGGCGTTCCGGGTGCTGCCCGACGACCTTCCGCTCTGAGCGCGGCCTGCCGCCTAACGATGACCGGCCTCGACGGCTTCGAGCGCGGCCGACAGCCGGTCCAGGACCCGGACCGTCTCGTCGAAGGCCTCCTGGCCGCCCAGCTCCCGGACGAGCGCGGCCGCCAGCTCGGCGTGGCCCGGGTCGATGCGGGCGATGGCCGCCCGGCCCGCCTCGGTCGGAGTGAGGAGCTTGGCGCGGCGGTGGGCCGGGTTCGGCTCGTACGCCGCGAGTCCCTCCCGTACGAGCAGGTCCGCGATCCGCTGGACGCTCTGCCGGGTGATGCCCATGGCCCGGGCGATCCCGGCGACCGGGAGGGGGGCCGGGAGGACGGCTCCCAGGACCTGCCACCAGGCGGCGGTCAGGCCGGCCGGCTCGGCCAGCTTCTCCGAGACGGCGAGGAACTGGCCGTTGAGCCGGAAGACGCCCAGGGCCGTGCGCGAGAGGGCGTCCTGCTGTTCGCGGCTCATGAGTTCAGCTCGACGAACGCCGCCGGGTCCGAGTCGTGGAAGAGGCGGTACCAGGCGTCCCGCTTGCCCTCGTACGCGCCGAGCGCGGCGAAGACCTCGCGTGCGAAGGCGACCGGCTCCGTCGGGCCCGCCGTGATCAGGTCTCCGGTCCCGGCCTCGCCCCCGGACGTCACCGCGTCCGCGTCGACGTAGTGCTCGCCGCCCTTGTAGCCGGTGGCGGCCAGGTAGAAGGAGACCGCGCTGGTGTGGGGGCGGTCGTCGAGCAGGCCCTCCTTGGCGAGCCCGGCGGTGGCGCCGCAGATCGCGGCGACCGGGACCCCGGCGTCGAGGAAGGCGCGGGCCGCGGCCGGGAAGGCGGCGAGCTCGTCGCCCTCGTCGTACTTGTCTGCGCCCGGAAGGATCAGCAGGTCGCTGTCCTCGGGGCGGAGGTCGGCGAGTGCGAGGTCGGGGACGATCCGGATGCCGGCGATGGTCGTGACCGGTTCCCCGGCGACCGGGCCCACGGTCCGGACCGTGTAGCCGGCGCGGGCGAGCCAGGCGGTGGCGTGGCCCGTCTCCCAGTCGGCGAGCGTGTCGTAGACGGCGAGGTGGACGGTCTTCGTTCCGGTCTTCGTTCCCATGGCTGACCCCTTGGTCGGTGTGGTCGATCCCTTGGCTCCGCTGATGACAAGAGACTGTCATATCGACAGGATGCTGTCAATGGTGGGGAGGCCCGCGCCCCGAAACGGCGGACAGGCCCGCGCCCCGAAACAAGGTGTCGCGTCCGCCCCGGTCTCGGTGGACAAGATGGCCATGGCCCGCCCTACCTGCGGTTCCTTACCCTCGACCCCATGACCCCTCATGTCATCGAACCCGATCCCCAGGCCGGGGCCGCCGTCAAGGCCGCCGACCGCGCGCACGTGTTCCACTCCTGGTCCGCCCAGGGCCTGATCGACCCGCTCGCCGTCGCCGGCGCCGAGGGTTCGTACTTCTGGGACTACGACGGGAACCGCTACCTGGACTTCACCAGCGGCCTCGTCTACACGAACATCGGCTACCAGCACCCCCGTGTGGTCGCCGCCATCCAGGAGCAGGCCGCGAAGCTCACCACCTTCGCGCCCGCCTTCGCCATCGACGTCCGCTCCGAGGCCGCACGCCTCATCGCCGAGCGCACCCCGGGCGACCTGGACAAGATCTTCTTCACCAACGGCGGCGCCGAGGCCGTCGAGAACGCCGTCCGCATGGCCCGGCTGCACACCGGCCGCACGAAGGTGCTCTCCGCCTACCGCTCGTACCACGGCGCCACCTCCACCGCGATCAACCTGACCGGTGACCCGCGCCGCTGGGCCTCCGACAACGGCTCCGCCGGCGTCGTGCGCTTCTGGGCGCCGTTCCTCTACCGCTCGCCCTTCTACGCCACCACCGAGGCGGAGGAGAGCGCGCGGGCCCTCCAGCACCTGGAGGACACGATCGCCTTCGAGGGTCCGGCGACGATCGCCGCGATCATCCTGGAGACCGTGCCCGGCACCGCAGGCATCATGACCCCGCCGCCCGGCTACCTCGCCGGTGTCCGCGAGATCTGCGACAAGTACGGCATCGTCTTCGTCCTCGACGAGGTCATGGCGGGCTTCGGCCGCACCGGCAAGTGGTTCGCCGCCGAGCACTTCGACGTCGTGCCCGACCTGATGACCTTCGCCAAGGGCGTGAACTCCGGCTACGTGCCGCTCGGCGGCGTCGCCATCAGCGAGAAGATCGCCGCCACCTTCGACAAGCGGCCCTACCCGGGCGGACTGACCTACTCCGGTCACCCGCTGGCCTGCGCCGCCGCCGTCGCCACCATCCAGGTGATGGAGGACGAGAAGGTCGTCGAGAACGCCGCCCACATCGGCGAGAACGTCCTCGGCCCCGGCCTGCGCGAACTCGCCGAGCGCCACCCGTCCGTCGGCGAGGTCCGCGGCCTCGGCGTCTTCTGGGCGCTCGACCTGGTCAAGAACCGGGAGACGCGCGAGCCGCTCGTCCCGTACAACGCGGCCGGCGAGGCCAACGCGCCGATGGCCGCCTTCGGCGCCGCGGCGAAGAAGAACGGCCTGTGGCCCTTCGTCAACATGAACCGCACCCACGCCGTCCCCGCCTGCAACGTCACCGAGGCGGAGGCCAAGGAAGGCCTCGCGGCCCTGGACGCGGCCCTCACGGTCGCCGACGAGCACACCGCGTAACCGCGAACGGGGTGGCCCCTTCCGTCTGGACTAGGGTGTCCGGAGCCGGACGGAGGGGGCCGACCCATGCCCGCGAGCGGAGCTGTCACCCGCAACACCTTGCGACAGCAGATCGCGGACGCGCTGCGTGACGAGGTGCTCGCGGGCCGTCTCCAACCCGGCGAGGAATTCACCGTCAAACAGATCGCCGATCAGTACGGCGTCTCCGCGACCCCGGTGCGCGAAGCCCTCGTCGACCTCTGCGCGCAGGGACTCCTCGACTCCGACCAGCACCGCGGCTTCCGCGTCCACCAGTACTCGGTCGACGACTACCGGGGGATGGTCGAGGCCCGGATGCTCGTCGTCGACGGCATCTTCCGCCGCGACGCCGCCATGGTGCCGCCCCGCTCCGCGGTCACGGAACCCGACCTCGGAGTCGGCGTCGCCCTGGTCTCGATACGGCGCAGGGGCGAGGCGGCGGCGCGCGCCGCCCGCGCCGGGGACCTCGACGTCCTCATCGGGTACGACATCCGGTACTGGCGCGAACTCGCCCGGCTGGTCGCCGCCAACGACTACATCGCCGAGTTCCTCCACAAGCTCCGCGTCCAGGCCTGGGTGTTCTCCGTCCCCTACCTGCGCTCCGAGCGGGACGTCCTCGGCTGGCTGTGGAGCGGGCACGTCGACCTCGTCGACGCGATCACCCGCGGCGACGCGGAAGCGGCCGTCGCGGTCGTACGGGAGTACAACGCGCACTCCATGGAATGGGCGGACCGGCTGGAGCAGCGGGCCCGCTGAGCGCGCCGCGAGACGAGGCCGGGACGGGCCGGCGGGGTTGAGGGGCGGTCTCCCGGTTGAGGGCCCGGCTCCCCGGGCAGTTCCTCAGCGGGTGGACGGTGTCCGTCGGGCGCCGACTAACCTGGCCGTCCCTGCAAAAGCCTGGCGTACGCCCTGCGAGCGTCCCCCGCAACTGACGGAGAGCGAGCCTCCCTTGGCCTGTGACCTGTGGCTGGTCCCCCTCGTCGACGTGCTGTGCCACAGCCCCGACAATCCCTTCGCCGAAGAGATCGCCGCGTACGACGCCGTGCTCAGCGCGTCCGGTCTGCCGACCGTGCCCGTCTACGCGTACATGCCGGGGCTCTCCGGCGACGTCGCCCCGATCGCCGGCTTCGACTACGAGGCGCTGCACTTCCTGCGCCGCGCCTACCTCCTCCAGATGTGCGGACTGCCGGTCGAACCGGTCGGCGAGCTCGGCGGGGACTACGAACAGCTCCTGGAGATGTTCGAGGCGACCGCCCAGCAGTCGCACCTGGTCTGGCACTACGACCACGCGGGCGCGTACGTGCCGGTCGACTTCCCGGTCCCGCTCGCCAGCGACGAGCTCCTGGAGGGCGGCGGGCCGCTCGGCTCCTCGTACGGGCTGCTGCGCGAGCTGGAATTCGTCGCGCCCTCGATCGGCATCGACCCCTCGAACCCGCCGGCGCCCCCCGTACCGCCGGAGCGGCCGACCACCCTGGAGGAACCGGCCGTACCGGTTCCGCAGGACGGCGGCCCCTTCGCCCGGGAGCGCCACGTATGGCTCGGGCTGCACGCGGCGGCGACCAGGAGCCTGGCCCAGGGCTCGATGATCATCCTGAGCTGAGGTCCGCGCGCACGGCCCGGGCCGTGCGCCCCGCGCCCACGGCCCCGAGGGACCCCGGAGGCCTGCGTCAGCGGGCCTCCGGGGGGCGCTGACGGGGCATGTTCGGCCGGGTGCCCGGCGGCAGCGGGAAACGGCCCGAGGGGTGATGGCTCTCCGCCCGCGCGGGCACCACGCCCACCGACTGGAGCGCGAGCGGCGCCGGGCCCGAGCGGAACTCGACCATCCAGTCCGCGGTCTCCGCCCGTACGAGCTCGGTCACGTCCTCCGAGAAGCGGCGCAGCACGCCCAGACAGCGCTCGGCGGCCTCGCTGGCGGTGCCCTCCGTGGGGCCCAGGACCTCCCGGACGCTCTCCGAGGCCCAGTCGAACTGCAGGGCCTGGAGACGCCGCTGCACGGCCTGTGCCGTCGCCACGTCCCTTATCCAGCCGGACGTCAGACCGAAGTACCGGTCGCAGGCCAGGCAGGCGGCGCCGAGCAGCAGCGAGAGGTAGCCCCAGCCGACGGTGCCCTCCGCGACGCCGGTCAGGTCGAGCAGGGGGAGCGCGGCGCCCGCGATCACCCCGGCGGCCGTGCCGATCCGCAGGATCCGGGCGCTGCGGCGCTTCCAGACGCGGTCGGAGAGGTACCACTCGGCGGTGCGCAGGGCATGGGACTCCACCCAGCGGTACAGCTCGTCGAGCCGCTCGGCGGGCTCGCCCCAGTCGCCCAGGGGGAACGGCGTACCGGTCAGATCGCGGTGGACGTCTCCCCCGGGGGGCCCCGGTGGCTGCATCTCCGGCTGCTGGCTCACCGGGGGACTCCTCTGTTCAGCTCAGTGCTCGTGTCCTTCTGTGACGTGCGGTGCACGTGGTGCCTGCCCTTCCTACCGCCGAATGGTGGGCGATGGGCCCGGAATCCCAGGATTTCCGCCCGCAAGGGGGTCTTGATCAGGTAGAGGAGCCCGCAGTTTCTCACCCGAAAGAGTGGTGGAGCAGGGCGGGCGGGGACCACGTAGGCTCGGCGTACCGACATACGGACGTACCGAACCTCAGGAGTGGCCGTGATTCCCGGTGGTGGTCAGCCCAACATGCAGCAGCTTCTGCAGCAGGCCCAGAAGATGCAGCAGGACCTCGCCCGCGCCCAGCAGGAGCTGGCGGCGACCGAGGTCGACGGACAGGCGGGCGGCGGCCTGGTCAAGGCGACCGTGACCGGATCCGGAGAGCTGCGTGGCCTGGTCATCGACCCCAAGGCGGTCGACCCGGAGGACACCGAGACGCTCGCCGACCTGATCGTGGCCGCCGTGCAGGCCGCCAACGACAACGCGCAGCAGCTCCAGCAGGCCAAGCTCGGCCCGCTGGCCCAGGGCATGGGCGGCATGCCCGGCCTCGGGTTCTGAGCCCCGGGGCCCCTCCGGGCCCGGGTGCTCTTCCGCGCTCGACGGCCGTCGAGCGCGGCTCCCGGCTCCCGTGGGCTTCTTAGGCTCGCTTCAAGCCACTACCGTAAGAATCAAGCACTCCCTCGAAAGGGCGTTCCGTGTACGAAGGCGTGGTTCAGGACCTCATCGACGAACTGGGCAGGCTGCCCGGCGTCGGTCCCAAGAGCGCGCAGCGGATCGCCTTCCACATCCTCCAGGCCGAGCCGACCGACGTACGGCGTCTCGCGCACGCCCTCCTGGAGGTCAAGGAGAAGGTCAGGTTCTGTGCGGTCTGCGGCAACGTGGCACAGCAGGAGCAGTGCAACATCTGCCGGGACCCGCGCCGCGACCTGACCGTCATCTGTGTGGTCGAGGAGCCGAAGGACGTCGTCGCGATCGAGCGGACCCGCGAGTTCCGGGGGCGGTACCACGTCCTCGGCGGCGCGATCAGCCCGATCGAGGGCGTCGGCCCGGACGACCTCCGCATCCGCGAGCTGCTCGCGCGGCTCGCCGACGGCGCCGTCACCGAGCTGATCCTCGCGACCGACCCGAACCTGGAGGGCGAGGCCACCGCGACGTACCTGGCGCGGATGATCAAGCCCATGGGACTCAAGGTGACCCGGCTCGCGAGCGGGCTCCCGGTCGGTGGCGACCTCGAGTACGCCGACGAGGTGACCCTCGGCCGTGCCTTCGAGGGACGGAGGCTGCTAGATGTATGACGACCGGGCCGGCGCGCTCTCAGGGAGGCTCCTCGATGTCTGACCCCACGCTGCACGCGATCACGCAGAACCCCGACGACTTCGCGGTCCAGATCGCCGACTCCATCGAGAGCTTCATCGTCGCGACCGCCGAGGTCGCCAAGGGCGACGAGCCGGACAGCGCGGTCCCCTTCCTGCTCCTGGAGATCTCGCAGCTGCTCCTCGCGGGCGGGCGGCTCGGCGCGCACGAGGACATCGTCCCGGACGAGCGGTACGAGACGGACACGGGCCCCGAGCCCGACGTGGACGACCTGCGCATGCGCTTCGCCGTGCTCCTCGAACCGGTCGACGTCTTCTCGGAGGTCTTCGACCCGTACGAGCCCCGCAAGGCGCCCGTCCCGGCCCGGATCTCCGACAACCTCGCCGACATCGTCACCGACCTCCGCCACGGCCTGGCCCACTACCGGGCGGGCCGCACCAGCGAGGCCCTGTGGTGGTGGCAGTTCTCGTACTTCTCCAACTGGGGCCCCACCGCCTCGGCCACCCTCCGCGCCCTCCAGTCCCTCGTCGCCCACGTCCGCCTCGACCAGCCCCTCGCGGCCCTCGACGGCCTCGACACGGACGAGGACCTCACCGAGGACGACCTCGCCGAGGAGGCCGGCCGCGTGATGGCGGAGGAGATCGGCGGACCGCTGGGCCTGCGCGAGCGTCTGTAGACGGCGCGAGCGTCCGCGGGGGGCCGAGGACTCAGGAACTCCCTTGCGAACGGCTGCCGTCGGGCGACCACGTCCCGCATCATGGCCCCATGGCAGCAACCGCCCCCTCGAAGGCCCTCCTCCGGAGCGGAATCGGCGTAGCCACCGCCGGAGTTCTCGCTCTCCTCGTCGTCGCCTCCGTCGACCTCGGGACGGCCGATCAGATCGCCAGCGTCACCGGTGTCGTCCTCGCCCTCGCCGGACTGGGGCTCTCGCTCTGGGCGCAGTTCGGGCGCGGCGGCGCGGCCCCCGTGGAGGCCTCCGGCGCCCGGTCCGTCGCCGCCGGCGGGAACATCGGGACCATCGTCACCGGTGACGGCGCGCGGCCCCCGGCCGTGCCGCCCGCCGCTCCTCCCGCCTCCCCGCCCGCCCCCGCCGGCGGCACGGCACCCGCCGGGCCCGTCACCGCCTCCGGCGAGCGTTCCGTCGCCGCCGGCGGGGACATCGGGAGCGTGACGACGGGCGACGCGTGAGCGGCGACGGGGGCGTCTCCGCCTCGGGGGACCGTTCCGTCGCGGCCGGCGGGAACATCGGGTGGGTACACACCGGCGACCGGGTGACCGCCCTGCCGGCGGAGGCCCTCGGGCCGGTGATCTGCCCGCCCGGACTCGTCAACGTGCCCCGCAGGGCCGCCCACTTCGTGGGGCGCGACGAGGAGGGCGGCCTGCTCGACGGGGAGTCGGAGACCGTCGTCATCTGCGGGCTCGGCGGGGTGGGGAAGTCCTCGCTCGCCGCCCGTTGGGCCCTGCGGCAGGCGCCGCACCGCAACCCCGTCTGGTGGATCACGGCGGAGAGCCGGGCGGACGTGGACGCGGGGCTCGCGGGCCTGGCCGCCGCGATGCAGCCGGAGCTCATCGACGTACTCCCGCAGGAGGCGCTGCGGGAGCGGGCGCTGCAGTGGCTGTCGGCGCACGACGGCTGGCTGCTCGTGCTCGACAACGTCACCGACCCTCGTGATGTGGAGGGCCTGCTGGCCAGGGCCGGCGACCGGGGGAGGATCGTCGTCACCAGCCGGACGACGGACACCTGGTACGGGATCGGGCGCCTCCTCACCCTGCCCGTGCTGGCGGCGGGCGAGGCCGTCGAACTGTTCACCCGGGTCGCCACCCACGCGGGCCCGCGCGACACCACCGGGGCGGAGCAGCTCTGCGAGACCCTCGGACAGCTGCCGCTCGCCGTCGAGATCGCCGCCGCGTACTGCGGCCGCACGGCCACGGCCCCGTTCGACTATCTGGCGGAGCTGGGCCGGAGCCGCGGCCTCGGCAATGCGGAGGAGGCCGTCGGCCGGGCCCTGAGCGTCACGCTCAACAGGCTCTCCGAAACGGTCCCGTATGCCTCGGGGCTGCTCCGGCTGCTCGGCTGGTTCGCCCCCGACCGGATTCCCGCGATGCTCCTGCCGCCGTTCCCCGGTACCCGGGAGGCGCTCGGGGAGCTGGCCGCGCACAGCATGATCACCCTGCACGAGGACGGCTCGGTCTCCGTCCACCGGCTCGTGCAGGCCATCGCCCGCCGGCCGCCGCCCGGGGACGACGTACCCGGGCAGCGGGGGATGATCGAAGGAGTGCGATCGCTCGCGGAGACGGCGCTCGCCCATGCCGCCCCGCTGGACATCGAGGACCCGGCCGACCGGGAGGTGTGGCGGGTGCTGCTGCCGCACGTCGAGGCGCACCTGCGGCACACGGACCCCGCGGGGGACGGCGAGTACCTGATGCCGGTGCTTGTCACCGCGGCCGCGTACCTGAGCCTGAACAGGCTGTACGAGGAGTCGGCCGAGGTGTACGCGCGGACGCTGGCCGGTTGTGAGCGGCTGTTCGGCCCGGACAATCCATTCCTTTTGGAACTGCGCGGCGCGCTGTCCGAGAGCCTCGCCTCGGCGGGCCGCGCGGACGAGGCGATCGAGATGGCGACCGCGATGGTGCGCGATATGACCGAGGTGCTGGGAGCCGACGACCCGATGACGCTCAAGGCACGGTCCTGCCTCGCGACGGCCCATGCGAAGGCCGGACTGACCCACCGGGCGATGGCTCTGAAGGAGAGCGTGCTGGGGGACATGGTCCGGGTCCTGGGCCCCGGGGACCAGGAGACGCTGGCGGCCTGTTCCGGGCTCGCCGGGATCTACCAGGACGCGAACCGGACCCTGGAGGCCCTCGTGCTGAACGCGTACGCGGCGGGTGAGATGAGCCTGCTCCTCGGCGAGGAGGACCCGGAGACCCTGGTCAGCCGGATCAACCTGGTCGGCCTCTACGCGGCCGTCGGGGCGATCGAACAGGCCCGTGCCGAGTACACGGAGCTGCTGTCCGTCTGCACGCGTGTCCTCGGCGAGGACCATCCGTACACCGTCCACGTACGCGACACGCTCGACGCGCAGGGGCCGGGCGACCCCCACGGTGCGGAGAGCGGGCGCACGGTGGAGTGGTGGCTGCACGGCGAGATATCCCCGCAGCGGCCCGAATGATCACCCAGTGAGCGCCGCGTCTCACGATGCGATATCACGTAGGCGTTCGCGGGTCGCTCGTTAGACTGAGCCGATCGCAGCGCCGGCTGCGGCACACACTGAGCGAGGAGCGCACGTGGGCCTTGTCGTGCAGAAGTACGGAGGCTCCTCCGTTGCCGATGCCGAAGGCATCAAGCGCGTCGCCAAGCGGATCGTGGACGCCAAGAAGAACGGCCACCAGGTGGTCGTCGTGGTTTCCGCGATGGGCGACACGACGGACGAGTTGATCGATCTCGCCGAGCAGGTATCCCCGATCCCTGCCGGGCGTGAGTTCGACATGCTGCTGACCGCCGGAGAGCGGATCTCCATGGCCCTGCTGGCCATGGCGATCAAAAACCTGGGCCACGAGGCACAGTCGTTCACGGGCAGCCAGGCCGGTGTCATCACCGACTCGGTCCACAACAAAGCGCGCATCATCGATGTCACGCCGGGCCGGATCCGCACCGCCCTCGACGAGGGCAACATCGCCATCGTCGCCGGGTTCCAGGGCGTGTCCCAGGACAAGAAGGACATCACCACGCTCGGCCGTGGCGGTTCCGACACCACCGCCGTGGCGCTGGCCGCCGCGCTGGACGCCGAGGTCTGCGAGATCTACACCGACGTCGACGGCGTGTTCACGGCCGACCCGCGCGTGGTGAAGAAGGCGAAGAAGATCGACTGGATCTCCTTCGAGGACATGCTGGAGCTCGCCGCCTCCGGCTCCAAGGTGCTGCTGCACCGGTGCGTCGAGTACGCACGCCGATACAACATCCCGATCCACGTCCGCTCGTCCTTCTCGGGGCTGCAGGGCACCTGGGTCAGCAACGAGCCGCAAGGGGACCGCAAGGTGGAGCAGGCCATCATCTCGGGCGTCGCCCACGACACCTCCGAGGCGAAGATCACCGTCGTCGGCGTGCCGGACAAGCCGGGCGAGGCCGCGGCCATCTTCCGGGCCGTCGCGGACGCCGAGATCAACATCGACATGATCGTGCAGAACGTGTCCGCCGCCTCGACCGGCCTCACGGACATCTCCTTCACCCTCCCCAAGGCCGAGGGCCGCAAGGCCATCGACGCCCTGGAGAAGGCGAAGAGCGCGATCGGCTTCGACTCGCTGCGCTACGACGACCAGATCGGCAAGATCTCCCTGGTCGGCGCCGGTATGAAGACCAACCCGGGCGTCACCGCGGACTTCTTCCGCGCGCTCTCCGACGCGGGAGTGAACATCGAGCTCATCTCGACCTCCGAGATCCGCATCTCGGTCGTCACCCGCGCCGACGACGTCAACGAGGCCGTGCGCGCCGTCCACGGCGCCTTCGGCCTGGACAGCGACTCGGACGAGGCCGTCGTCTACGGAGGCACCGGCCGATGACGCCGAAGCCGACGCTCGCGGTCGTCGGTGCGACCGGAGCCGTCGGCTCGGTGATGCTCCAGATGCTCACGCACCACGCGGACGTCTGGGGCGAGATCCGCCTCCTCGCCTCCCCGCGCTCGGCCGGCCGCAAGGCCGCCGTGCGCGGGGAGGAGTGCGAGATCCTCGCGCTCGACGAGGAGGCCCTGGAAGGCGTCGACCTGGCGCTGTTCCTGGTGCCCGAGACGGTGGCCGCCCGCTGGGCACCCATCGCCGCCACCAAGGGCGCCGTCGTCGTGGACACCTCCGCCGCCTTCCGCGCGGACCCCGACGTCCCCCTCGTGGTCCCCGAGATCAACGCCCACGCGGCGCGCGTACGCCCCCGGGGCGTCGTCGCCAGCCCCGGCAGCACCACCCTCGCGCTGGTCGTCGGTGTGGGCGCCCTGCACGCCGAGTTCGGGCTCTCCGAACTGGTCGTCACCGCCCAGCAGGCCGCGTCCGGCGCCGGTGCCGGACGGGCCGGCGTCGAGGCGCTCCGTGCCCAGCTCGGCCTGGTGGCCGGCCGTGGCGACCTGGGCACCCACCCCGGAGACGTACGGCGGGCCGTCGGCGAGAACACCGGGCCCTTCCCCGGCCCCCTCGCGCTCAACGTCCTGCCCTGGTCGGGCACGGCGGGCGCCGACGGGGCCTCCTCGGAGGAGGAGCGCGTACGGGACGAGACCCGGCGGATCCTCGCGCTCCCCGCGCTGCGGGTCGCCGCCACCTGTGTGCGCGTGCCCGTCGTCACCGGACACTCCGTCTCCGTGCACGCCCGCTTCGAGAGCCCCGTGCCGCTCGACCGCGCGCACGAGATCCTCGCGACCACGCCCGGGGTCGTGCTGTACGACGACCCCGCCGCGGGCGACTTCCCCACCCCCGCCGACGTCGTCGGCACCGATCCCGCCTGGGTCGGCCGGGTGCGGCGCTCCATGGACGACGAGCGGGCGCTCGATTTCTTCGTCTGCGCCGACAACCTCCGCAAGGGCGCCGCCCTCAACGCCCTCCAGATCGCGGAATCGGTTGTCACGTATTTGTAGGATCTGTGAACGACCTGTGAGCAATTAGGCGTCAGATACCTCTTGAACTGCGGTGATGCCGTGGTCGACGATGCTCTTTCCCCTTACTGCAACCAGTAGTTGGGTGGGAGGCGTCTCTGCGTGCACTCACCAATGTGGCGTGGAACACGCTGTGAAGCGGGGCATCGGGGGAGAACGGTTACGCATGAGGACAAACGACTCACCGTCGAAAAGGGTGGCGTACGCGTACAACCCTGTCGGGGGGAAGCGTGTCCAACATGCGTGGCAGACGTACTCGACATCGCGACCGTCGCTCCGCTGCGCGGCGCGGGCACCGCTGTGCTCCCCGCGCGGAGCGTCGCCGTCGTCCCCGTACGCGGCACGGCGGTCGTCCCCGCGCGTGGCTCCGCGGTCGTTCCCGTACGCGGCTCCGCGGTCGTCCCCTACCGCCGGCCGCGCGCGCTCGGCGGCATGCCGGTGATCGCCCCCGTGCCCACCGGATCCCGCGCGAGCTCCGTGGACGGCATCCCGTCGCCCCGGACCAGCGCCGAAGGCGCCCCGGCGGCCGGAACGACCGTCGACCACCTGACCGAGACCTACCGTGCCCACTACCGGTCGCTCCTCGGCCTCGCCGCCCTGCTCCTCGACGACACCGCCTCCTGCGAGGACGTCGTCCAGGAGGCGTTCATCCGCGTCCACTCCGCCCGCAAGCGGGTGCGCGAACCGGAGAAGACCCTCGCCTATCTCCGCCAGACCGTCGTGAACCTCTCCCGGTCCGCGCTGCGCCGCCGCATCCTCGGACTCAAGCTGCTGTCCAAGCCGATGCCGGACATGGCCAGCGCGGAGGAGGGCGCGTACGACCAGCTGGAGCGCGAGGACCTGATCAAGGCGATGCGCGGACTCCAGCGTCGGCAGCGCGAGGTGCTGGCCCTGCGGTACTTCTCGGACATGACCGAGGTCCAGGTCGCCGAGGCGCTCGGGATATCCCTGGGTTCGGTGAAGGCGTACGGTTCGCGGGGCATCGCTTCACTGCGCGTCGCGATGGGAGCGACGTCGTGACCGAGGCACCCCGCAAGGACGTCGAGAACGGCGACGACGGCGTCGAGAACGACGTCCCCGATGAACGTGACGACCTGAGTGGACAGCGCATGGTGAACATCGAGCCCGGCCCCGGCGAGGGCGACGGGGACGACGAACTCGCGCTGCGGCGGCTGTTCCAGAGCGCCGTGTCCGGCCTGGAACCGTCCCTCGGCTCGCTCGATCACCTGCGCCGTGCCGTACCCGCGCGCCGCGCCCGCAAGCGGCAGGCCGTCGTCGGCGCCGCCGCCGCCGCGGTCCTCATCGGCACCGCCGTACCCGCCTTCGTGCACGTCGCCTCCTCCGGCGGCGTCTCCGCCGCCGGCAACCCCGTGAACGCCGGCCACGGCGAGGAGGCCCAGGGCGGCACCGGCGCCGAGACCGGCATCGAGGGCGGCCAGAGCGCCGCGCCCCCCGCGAGCACCGTGTCGCCCAGTCAGGGCGCCACCGACGGCTCCGCGGGCAAGCCGCAGCGACCCGGCCCCGGCGTGTCCTCCACCAGCCGGCAGGAGGCGGAGGCCCGCCCCGGAGGCTTCGCCGCGTGCGCGGTCGAGCAGCTCGGCGTCAGCTCGGCGGGAGCCGGCGGACCCGACGGCGAGGGCAAGGTGCACGGCACCTTCCGCATCGCCAACATCTCCGACCGGGTGTGCATCGTCGACGGCAGCGGAGTCGTCGGCTTCGAGGCCCGCGGCGCCGCCGACCCGGCGCGGATCTCGGTGGTCCGGCACACCTCGGGAGACGGGGGCAGCGGACTGCCCGACCCCTCCCAGGAGTTCTCCTCGCTGGCCCTGAAGCCGAACGCCTCCTACGAGGTGAAGTTCGTCTGGGTGCCGAGCGAGACCTGTCCCACGACACCCACCAGCCCGACCCCGACGGTGCCGCCGCCGACCGAGCCGCCGACCACGCCGCCGACGACGGACACCCCGACCAACGGCACGGGCACCCCCGACCCCAGCGAGGGCGCGGGCTCCGGAGGAAGCGGCACCGATCCGGGCACCGGCCCCGACACCGGCTCCGGCGCCGCGCCCCAGCTGCTCCACGAGGACGGCGGCCCGGCGGACGGCAGCGTCCTGGTCAGCCATGTCGCGGAGCCGGGCGGCCCCTCGGCGTCGGCGACGATCCCCGACGCCTGCGCGGGCACGATCTACTGGACCGGGGTCCTGGCCGGCTCCTGACCTGCGGGCCGGCTCCTGACCTGCGGGGCGGCTCCTGACCTGCAGGCCGACTTCCGACCTGCAGGCCGGCTTCCGACCTACAGCCCCAGCGCCTCGTCGCGGGTCGCCTCCGCCTCGCGGCGGACCAGGCGGAACCACATGAAGAGGACGAACCCGGCGAAGACGAACCACTCCGCGGTGTACCCGAGGTTCTGGAAGGCCTTCGCGTCCAGACTCGTGCCCGCCGCGGCCGCCGCCGGAACCGGGGTGAGCCCGGCGGGGGAGTCGGCGAGGGTGATCCAGGCGTCGTACACGTCGTCCGTGACCACGTTCACCAGGGAAGCCGCGCTGATCATCCCCAGCTGGCCCTCGGGCAACCCGCCGGCCGCGGCCGCACCCTTGGTGCCGCCGTTCTCCGAAGCCTGGAGCGCGCCCACCACCGTGACCTCGCCGGACGGCGGGGCGGGGGCCTCCGCGCCCGTGGGGAGCCAGCCGCGGACCACCGGAAGCGACCTGCCCCCGTCCGTCCGCAGCAGCGTCAGCACATAGCTGCCGGTCCGGCCGTCCAGATCACGGTCCGGGACGAGGAACTGCGCCCCGAACCGGCCGCGCGCCTCGGCCGAACGGCCCGAGGTCTCCTTGTCCACCGGGAGCAGGGAGACCAGCGGCTCCGCCTTCAGCGTGCTCGCGGCGGGTCGCTTCTCGGCCGCCTCGTGGGAGTCGACGCGATCCTCGAACTTGCCCAGCTGCCAGGTCCCCATGAACACACAGAACGGGATCGCCAGCAGGACGAAGACGTTGATCCCCCACCAGCGGGGCGTTCTCAGGAACCGGTACACGCCCCCACGGTACGCAAGCCGCCCCGGCCCCCCGTCGGCCGGGTCCCCGGCCGAGGTCAGCTCCGCACCGGACCACCCCCCAGATGCTTGGCGGCGAACGCCAGGTCCAGGCCGACCTGCTTGATCCGCTCCTCCACCACCAGTGAGCCGTGGCCCGCGTCGTAGCGGTACACCTCGTGGACCGCGCCCCGGCCCTTGAGCCGGTCGACGTAGTTGTCGATCTGGCGGATCGGGCAACGCGGGTCGTTGACGCCGGCCGAGATGTGCACCGGGGCCCTCACCGCGTCCACGTACGTCAGCGGCGACGAGGCCGCGTACCGCTCGGGCACCTCCTCGGGGGAACCGCCGAGCAGCGTCCGGTCCAGGGCCTTGAGGGCCTCCATCTCGTCCTCGTACGCCGCGACGTAGTCCGCGACGGGGACCGCGGCGAGCCCGACCGCCCAGGCGTCCGGCTGCGTACCGATGCCGAGGAGCGTCAGATAGCCGCCCCAGGAGCCGCCGGACAGCACGAGCCGCGACGGGTCGGCGAGGCCGCTCGCCACCGCCCAGGCGCGGACCGCGTCGATGTCCTCCAGCTCGATCAGACCGACCCGGTGCTTGAGCGCGTCCGTCCACTCCCGTCCGTACCCCGTGGAGCCCCGGTAGTTGACCCGCACCACCGCGTACCCGTGGTCCACCCAGGCCGCCGGGCCCGACGCGAAGGCGTCGCTGTCGTGCCAGGTGGGGCCTCCGTGCACCTCGAAGACCGTGGGGAACGGCCCCTCGCCCGCCGGCCGCTGCACGAGCGCGTGGACCCGGCCGCCCGGGCCCTCCACCCACACGTCCTCCACCGGCACCGACGGCGGGGCCTTGGGGCCGGGCGGGTCGAGGACGACGACGCCGTCCGTGGACCGCACCACCGGCGGCTCGGCGGCCGAGGACCACAGGTACTCGACGCTGCCGTCCGGCCGGGCGGTCGCGCTCGACACCGAACCGGCCGGGGTGTCGATCCGGACCAGGGCGCCGGTGGCGATCTCGTACCGCCACAGCTCGCTGCGGGCCTCGAAGCTGTGCACGATCAGCAGGCCCGAGCCGTCCGGGTACCACTCGGCCGACACGTCGCCCGGCAGGTCGAGCCGGAGATCGGTCTCCGTGCCCGCCGCCACGTCCCAGATCATCGGCTCCCAGCGGCCGCGCCGCTGGTGCCCGACGAGCAGCCGGCCGTCACCCTCCACGGGCGCGAACCCGAGCACCGCGAGCCCCAGCTCCTCCGTGCCGCCCTTCGTGTCGTCGAGCTCGGCGAGCACGCTCGCGTCCGAGGAGCGCAGCACCCGCAGCGCCGAGTGCATCGCGTCCCCGTGCTCGGTGTGCTCGATGGCGATCAGCGAGCCGTCGTACGACAGGTCGCCGACCCCGGCCGACTCCCGGTGCCGGTAGATCTCGACCGGCGCGCCCGCCCCGGGGCGTACGAGATGGACCGTCGAGCCGTCCTCGTCCGTGGAGCGGCCCACCAGGAGCGTGCCGTCCCTGCCGATGGCGAGCCCCGCCGGGTAGGAGGCGTCGAGGCCCGGCACGGCCGGCTCGTCCGCGCCGCCGGCGAACGGCTGGCGCATCCACACCCCGAACTCGTCCCCGTCGGTGTCCGCGAACCACCAGATCCAGGCGCCGTCCGGCGACAGGGTGCCGTCCGTCGTGCCGTTCGGCCGGTCCGTGACCTGACGCTGCTCCCCGCTCGCCCGGTCCCAGGCGTACAGCTCGTACGTCCCCGTCGCGTTCGACACGAAGAGCGAGCGGTCCGGGGCCTCCTCCGCCCACTCGGGAAGGGAGACGCGCGGCGCGCGGAAGCGCCGCTGCCACGCGGGGGCCTGGTCGGTGAGCTCGCCCTCGAGCTCGGAGTTCTTGCTCTCAGTCATGGCACCCATGATGCTCCGCGCGGCGGACAATCGGGTCGCGTCACCCTCAACCTGTGGATAACCTCGCCGACATGTACTCGCCGACGCCCGAAGACTGGCACGAGGTCAACCGCGCCCGCTGGGACGAGCGCGTCCCGATCCACGCCGCGAGCGACTTCTACGCCCTCGACGCCTTCCGCGCGGGCAAGGACGCCCTGCGGGACTTCGAGCTCGCGGAGGTCGGCGACGTCACCGGACGTTCCCTGCTGCACCTGCAGTGCCACATCGGCCTCGACACCCTCTCCTGGGCCCGCCACGGCGCCTCGCACGTCGTCGGCCTGGACTTCTCCGAGCCGGCCGTCGAGACCGCCCGCTCGCTCGCCGCGGACCTGGGCCTCACGCAGGACCGGGCGGCCTTCGTCGCGGCCGATGTGTACGACGCCGCGGAAGCCGTCCCGGACAGCGGGTACGACATCGTCTACACGGGCTGCGGCGCGCTGAACTGGCTGCCCGACATCGAGCGCTGGGCGGAGACCGCCGCCTCGCTGGTCGCCCCCGGCGGCTTCCTCTACGTCGCCGAGTTCCATCCGCTCACCGACTCGCTCGACGACGAGACCGGCAGCCGGATCGTGAACGACTACTTCGTCCGCGACCCCTGGGTGGACACCAGCCCGGGCACGTACGCCGAGCTCGACGCCGCCACCGTCCACAACCGCAGCGTGGAATGGGTGCACCCGGTCGGCGAGGTCGTCACCGCCCTCGCCAGGGCCGGCCTGAGGATCGAGTTCCTGCACGAGCACGACGCCTCGCTGTACCCGCGCTACGGCGCTCTCCAGCGGCACGAGGACGGCTACTACCGCTTCCCGGCGGACCGGCCCCGCATCCCGATGATGTACTCGGTCAAGGCGACCCGCCCGGCCGCCTGAGCGAGAGCCCGGCGGCTCACGGAAGCTGGATGACCGCGCGCCCGCGCCGGCGGCTCACGGAAGCCGGATGACCGCGCGCCCGCCCGTGAGGTCCACCGTCGAGTGGTGCGGCGGGGCGCCGTCCTCCTCGTCGTCGCGCAGCACCAGGGCGCTCTGACGCTCCTTGAGCTCGTTCTGCTTGCCCTGCGAGAAGGTGGCGTGGAGCTGCTCGAAGCCCGTCGACGAGATCTGCCCGCGGCGCTTCCCGCGGCCGGTCATGCGCAGGATCTGGTCGGCGAACGCGATCGCGGTCAGCAGGATGACCAGACCGGGCAGCGTCACGAACACGGCGAACTCCATGCCCGCCATCAGACCACGTCCGGACGGGCGTGTCAGGGGGTGCCGGGGCGGATGTGGTGCAGCCGCCGACCGTCGGGGCCGAGGACCTGCGCCCCGATCTTGTGGGTGCGCAGCGCGAGCGCCGTGCCCGCTATCCGCAGCGCCGGGGCGGCCCGCACGAACGCGGACATGACCTCGTGCAGTTCGTCGACCGTGCGGAGCCACATCGCGACGGCCAGGTTGTGCGGGCCGGTGACGGAGGTGACCAGCCGGGTCTGGGGCAGCCGGGCGAGCGCCGCCACGGTCGCCGGCACCTCCAGGGGCGGTACGTCGGTGGTGATCATCGCCCACATCGGACGTCCGGAGAACCTCGGGGCCGGCAGGCAGTGGTGGTGGAGGGCGCCGCCCGCGGCCAGGGCGTCCAGCCTCCGCCGCACCGTCGACTCGCTCGTACCGCACTGCCGGGCCAGCTCGGCGGCGCTGCGGCGGGCGTCCCCCGCGAGTTCCGCGATCAGCCGGTGGTCGAGTTCCGTGAGGTTCGGGCAGGGGCGCGCGTGCGGGCGGGGCCGTCGGTCCCCGGCCGTGAGCTCCGTGAGGAGCTGTACCTGACCGGGGGTGAGCTGCTCGATCCGGGACCTGTACGGGCGGTTGTGCATCCGGGTGACGACCTGCGTGCGGCACCGGAGGACCCCGGGCAGCCGCCGCACGCGGCCGGCGAGATAGCCGTCGAGGGCGTACAGGTCGGGGCTGATCACGAGCAGGACGAGGTCGGCGTCCCCGGTCACCTGGTGGACGCCGAGGGTGTGGTGATCGCCCGAGACCTCGATCGCGACGGTCTCGGAGGTGCCGGCGGCGCACTCCAGCTCGACCCAGGCGTAGAGCATCTCGTCCGAGCCGTGGCGGGCGGCGAGCAGCGAACTCCAGGCGTACCCACCTGCCGTGAGGTGCTCCCAGCGCCGGGCGAGGGTGTCCGGACTAGCCCCCAGTACGGCCGAGAGCTGGGTCCAGCTGGCGCGCGGGGCCATCTGCAGTGCGTGGATCAGCGAAAGATCCGCCTCTCCCAGGACGGATTCCCCGGTCGTCATTTCCCTCCCTGGTCGATCCCCGGCAAACCGTGGGTGTGGGTTCCGAGGCGCCCCAGGATGGTGAACCGAGGCGTTTGCATTCAAGCCGCAACGGCGGTCGTTCGCCATGGACTCGGGCACAAGTCATACACGGTGAGAGGACGGGGGCGATGCGCATGGGGTTCGAGGATCCACCCGAGGGCGCGGAGCGGACGTTCCGGGGCGGTCCGGTGGGCGAGGAACGGCCTCCGTGGGGCGGTCCGGTGGGCGAGGAGCTGCCGTGGGGCGGTCCTGCGGCCGGGGGCCTGCCGTGGGGCGGTCCTGCGGCCGAGGAGCTGCTGCTGTGGGGCGAACCGGTGAGCGCCGACCAGCTCGCCGCCGCCGAGCGCGGATACGCCCGCTGCGGTCCCGCCGAACGGCTGCTGTGGGAGCGGCTGTCCGTCTTCGAGGGGACCTTCGGACGGGACGCCGTCCACGAGGTGTGCGTGTCGTGGACGCTGCCCCCGGGGACGATCCTCGCCGTTCTCGACCGGCTCGTGCCGCTCGCCCTCCTCCCCGTCGACGACCTGTTCGCCGGCGAGGACGACGTCCCCCGCTACTGGATGCCGCACCCGATGCGGGCCGTGGGCGCCCGCCGGCTCACCGAACGCGGTGACCGCCCGGACCTCGTCCTGCGGCACCGGCGCTGGTGCGTGAAGCTCGCCCGGCGGGCCGCCGACTGGTGGCAGAGCGGTCGGCAGCTCGACGCCCGCGACCTCGCCCTGCGCGAACTCCCGGACCTGGCGGCCGCCATGGATCCGACGACCGCGCCGCACTCCGCGGACGACGAGGCGGGCACCGCCGTCGAGGTCGCCGTCTCGCTCTGGTTCCTGTGGGTGGTCTGCGGGCGGGTCGCCGAGGGCCGGACCCGGCTGCGGCACGCCCTCGCCCTGCTCGACGGGGAGCCGACGGCCCGCGCCCTGTGGCTCGCCGCGTTCCTGGAGCTTGAGTCGGGCCGCCCGGAGGAGGCCGATCCGCTTCTCGTCCGCGCCTGGGCCGCGGCCGTACGGGACGGGGACGACGGAGCCCTCGGGCTCCTCGCCCACCTGCGGGGCTCGACCGCGCTCTACCAGGGGCGCACGCGCGCGTCGGCGGACGAGTTCCGGGAGGCCCTCGCGCTGATGGGGGAGTACCCGGAGTTCGGCCCGACCCGGCACGCGTGCTGGGCGGGCATCGCGCTCGCCCTGTGCCGTACGGACCCGGAGGCCGCGCAGGAGGCCCTCGACCAGGCCGACCTGGACCGCGAGAGCCGGTGGTCGTGGCTGGGCCGTGACATGCACGCAGAGGCCTGGTCGTACATCGCCCGTGCCGAGCTCGCGGCGTGGGACGGGGATCTGGAGCGGGCAGCCGACCACGCCCGGTGGGCGCTCCGGGAGCATCTGCGCATGGGGTCGGCGGCGGGTGCGGCCGGTGCGGCGGAACTCCTCGCCCAGATCCGGGTGTCGGCAGGCAGCCGGGACGCGGCGGCCCATCTGCTGGGCGCGGTGGACCTGTTACGGAACTCGGCCTTCGACACCTCGTACCGGCCCGCGGAGTTCTGCGTGGTGACCCGGGCCCGGAGCGAGCGGGCGCTCCGGCTGCTGCTCGGCGGCCGGGAACTCCGGTACGCCTACGAAGAGGGCGCGCGACGCGGCCTGTTCGCCCTGGCGGGGGAGGCCTGAGGTCTGCCTACGATGCCGTCATGTCGTACGCCTTCGCCGTCGCCGCGGTCTTCCTGCTCCTCTTCGCGCTCGGCGTACGACGGGACCGGCGCCGCTTCGGCAACGCCGTACTCCTGGGTCTCGCCGTCACCTTCTTCGGGATCGGGCTGCTCGCCGGGATCGAGGACGCTCCGCCCGGCGTCGCCGAGACGGTGATGATCTGCGGGCTGCTGGTGCTCGGCCTCGGCCCGGTCGTCCTCGCGGGGCTGCTCACCGCGAACGGCGTGAAGATGGTCCGCAAGGAGGGCAGAAGCCCGTCCAACCTGCTCTCGCTGCTCGCCGGACTCGGCATGTTCGGCGTGATGGTCCTCGCGGTGACGGCCGCCGCCACCGACTCGTGGGCCCTGCGGGTACTCGTCGTCACCCTCCTCCTCGTCCTCGGCTACGTCTCCTTCCTCTTCGTCTGCTTCGTCGGCTACGCGTTCCTGTACGGCCGGATGAGGATCCGCCGCGAAGCCGATTACGTCGTCGTGCTCGGCTCCGGCCTGATCGGCGGCCGCCGGGTGCCGCCGCTGCTCGCGAGCCGCCTGGACCGGGGGCGCGAGGTGCACGAGCGGCTGGCGGCGCACGAGCGGCGCGCCGGCGACGCCCCCGTCCTCCTCCTCTCGGGCGGCCAGGGACCCGACGAGGAGGTCCCCGAGTCCCACGCGATGGCCGACTACCTCGTCGAGCGCGGCTTCCCGCCGGGCGCGCTGGTGCGCGAGGACCGCTCGCGCACCACCGAGGAGAACATGATCTTCAGCAAGGAGCTGATGGAGCGTGACCGGCCCGGTTCCTCGTGCGTGATCGTCACCAACAACTTCCACGCCTTCCGGGCCGCCATCCTGGCCCGCCGCGCGGGCCTGGACGGCCAGGTGGTGGGCTCGCCGACCGCCGCCTACTTCTGGCCGTCGGCGACCATGCGTGAGTTCGCCGCGGTCTTCCTCCAGTACAAGGTGGTCAACCTCGGGATCCTGGCGACCCTGATCCTGCTCGGGGCACTCGTGTGGGCGAGCCGCTGAGGCCGGCGCTCGGTCATTCGGGGTGCTCCGTTCCGCGGGGGCGCGCTGATCGGCGTACCGGTCCATCTGACCACCGGGCCGGCGGGGCCGCACTCCGGCCGTGATCCGCGGCGGGCACCGCGGGAGCGGCGGGATCGGGGGTCCGTACCTACTCTGGAGGTACGGAGGTCACCCATGAGCCGACGGCACCACTTCCACATCGACCACCTCGGGCACTCGGTCTCCGCGACCGTCCAGACCGGGCACAGGTCCGTCGTCGAGATCCTCGTCGACGGCAAGGAGACCGGCCATGCCCCGATCAAGGACGACGAGCAGGTCACGGTCCCGGTCGAGCTGCCGACCGACCCGCCGACGACGGTGACGGTACGGGCCTCCACGGGGCCGGGCGAACCGCGCTGCCTGCTGCTCGCGACGGCGGACGGGGAACCGCAGGTGATGGAGCCGCGGCCGTACTGAGGTCCCCCTGGTGCCGCCCAGGCCCTACTGAGAGGCCCTGGTGCCACCGCGCGTACAGAGGAGGCCTGGGTGCCACCGCGGCCGCCTGCAGGGCCCCGTGGTGCCGCCGAGGCCCTATCCGGGGGCTCCGTCGCCGCCCCGAGGCGGACGGGTGCCGTCGTGCCGCCGTAGGCCGTACCGGAGCCGCCGGTCAGGAGAGCCAGGCCATCCCGATGATCATGAAGATCACGAAGGCGATGGCGCCGGCGACGGCGGCCGTCTTGCGCGGACGGCGCCGGGAGAGTTCCGCGAGCCCGCCGGTGGTGCTGCCGGGCCGCTCACGCCGCCGGGACGCGGGCGCCCCGGCGGACGAGGGTCTGTGCGCCTGTGCGGGCGCGGATCTGCGGCCGTGTCCCTGCGCGGGCATCGGGGCCGGTGCGGGCATGGGCGCGGCGCCCGGCATCGGGGAGGCCCCCGGTATCCGTCCCGTCCCCGGCAGGGGCGCGGAGCGGGTGGCGGCGCCCGCCGGGCGGCCGGCGGTGTGGTGCGGGGCGTGCGGCCCGGGCTGCGCCGGGGCGGGCCGGCCGTAGGCGCGCCAGGCGCCGGAGGAGAACCAGTCCGCGATGGCCTGGGCCGGCGGCCGCTGCTCCGGCTGCTTGGCCAGCAGGCTCAGCAGGTACGTCTCGAACTCGGGCGGCAGCGCCACCCCGAGCCGGCCGGGCGGCACCGGAGCGGTGTCGATGTGCTGGTAGAGCAGGGCCGTGGCGGTGTCCGCGCGGAACGGCGGGCGACCCGTGAGGAGTTGGTACAGCACGCAGCCGAGCGAGTACACGTCGGAGGCGGGCGAGGCGGGCTGCCCGAGGGCGCGCTCGGGGGCGAGGTAGAGACCCGTGCCGACGATCTGGCCCGTCGTCGTGAGCGCCGCCGAGGGGTCGTCGACGAACCGGGCGATGCCGAAGTCGGCGAGCTTCACCGTCCCGTCGGCGTCGACCAGGAGGTTCCCCGGCTTGATGTCGCGGTGCACGACGCCCTGCCGGTGCGCGGCGGCGAGCCCTGCGGCGGCGTGCGCGGCGACCACGGCGACCCGCTCGGCGGGCAGCAGCAGCGGATCGGACGGGCTGCCGGCGAGGCTGTCGCCCTCCACCAACTCCATGACGAGGAAGAGCTTTCCGTCCCAGGTGCCGAAGTCGAAGACGCCCACCACGTGCGGGTGGCTGAGCCGGGCGGCGGTCTGTGCCTCCAGCCGGAACCGGTCGGCGGCGGAGGGGTCGGTCCCGTGCGCCAGCATCAGCTTCACGGCGACGTCCCGGCCGAGCACCTCGTCGGTGGCCTGCCACACCTCGCCCATACCGCCCCGGCCGATACACACATGAAGCCGATATCGGTCCGCGACCAGCACCTGGAGACCACCCCTTCGACGATCGATCAACTTGACGGAAGGGAACCAGCGTAGAGCCGCCGGGTGACGCCGTTCGCCGCGCTCCCCCCGCGGCGTCCACCGATCCCCGTGAAGAAGCCCACGTCCGGTCGCCCCGCCCCGGTGATACGGGCGGGGTGATGGACGACGGCCGAGGCTCGGGTGAACGGAAGGTGGCGTAGGCCGGTTAGCATCGCGGGCCGGAGTGAGTCCGGAAATGAGTGCCGGCGGACGCCGGTGACCGTGGAACGGAGAGAGTCGTGGCGCGACCTCGTGTGGGTGTGGCGGTACTGACGATGGGCACGCGCCCCGACGAGCTGCGGGCACTGCTCGACGCCGTGGCGGCACAGGACGAGGCCGCCACCCGGATCGTGGTCGTCGGCAACGGCACCGGGACCCTGCCGGACCTCCCCGACGGCGTGACCGGGGTCGAACTGCCCGAGAACCGGGGCGTGTCCGGGGGCCGGAACGTCGCGATCGAGACACTGCGCGCGTTCGGCGACGTCGACGTGCTGGTGGACCTCGACGACGACGGCCTGCTCGTCGACACGGACGTCTTCCGCCGCCTGGCCGACCTGTACGAGGGGGACGACGCCCTGGGCGTCGTGTCGTTCCGCATCGCCGACGAGACGGGCGAGACGCAGCGCCGCCACGTCCCGCGCCTCGGGGCGAAGGACCCGATGCGCGGCGGGGAGGTCACGACCTTCCTGGGCGGCGGCCACGGTCTGTCGATGGCGATGCTCGACGAGATCGGCGGCTGGCCGGAGGACTTCTTCTTCACCCACGAGGAGACCGACATGGCCTGGCGCGCCCTCGACGCGGGCTGGAAGGTCGTCTACGAGCCGAAACTCCTCCTCCAGCACCCGAAGACCAGCCCGGCCCGGCACGCCGTCTACTACCGGATGACCGCCCGCAACCGCGTCTGGCTCGCCAAGCGGAATCTGCCGGTCCTGCTCGTCCCCGTCTACCTGGGCGTCTGGACCCTCCTCACGCTGGCCCGCACCCGCTCCCTGCCGGGCCTGGCGTCCTGGTTCGCCGGCTTCGCGGAGGGCGTCCGCCGCTCCTGCGGCCCCCGCCGGCCCATGCGCTGGTCCACGGTCCGCCACATGACCCGCCTGGGCCGCCCGCCGGTCATCTGACGGAAGGCCGCCGCCCGCCCCACGGGCGGCAGCCCACCGGGATCCACCGGCACCCCCGGTGAATCCCGGCGTTCCCGAAGACCCCGGAAACCACTCAGGGGCCTGACCCGCTTTCGCGGATCAGGCCCCTGAACTGGTCTTACGGCTGTCGGGGTGGCGGGATTTGAACCCACGACCTCTTCGTCCCGAACGAAGCGCGCTGCCAAGCTGCGCTACACCCCGATGTCGCTGCTCTGTTGTTCACGTCGCGGCGACATCGATTACTTTAGCCCACGCGCGCGCTGAGGCGAAATCCGGTTTTCGGGCGGTCGCGGCGCAGGTCGGATGCGGTCCGGGCGCGGGCGGCGCCCCGGCCCGGGACGGGGCGCCCGGGTGCACGGCGGACGCCGGCACGGGGGACCCGTGGTGCGGTGAGGACACGCGCCCGCCGCAGGGGTCAGGAGCGGGCCGTCAGCGTCAGGAGGGTGACCTCGGGCGGGCAGGCGAAGCGGACCGGGGTGAAGCGGCTGGTGCCGCAGCCGGCCGAGACGTGGAGGTAGGACGTGCGGTCGCCGACCGTGTGGGTGGAGAGGCCCTTCACCCGGTCGGTGTCCAGGTCGCAGTTGGTGACGAGCGCCCCGTAGAACGGGATGCACAGCTGACCGCCGTGGGTGTGCCCGGCGAGGAGCAGCTCGTACCCGTCGCCCGTGAAGGCGTCGAGCGCGCGCAGGTACGGGGCGTGGACCACGCCCACCGAGAAGTCGGCCGACGCGTCGGGGCCGCCGGCCACCCGCTCGTACCGGTCGCGCTTGATGTGCGGGTCGTCGACGCCGGTGAACGCGAGGTCCGCCTGCGGCAGCTTGAGCCGGCCGCGGGTGTTGGTGAGGTCCACCCAGCCCGCCGCGTCGAAGCCGTCCTTGATGTCCTCCCACGGGTTGTGGACGGCGCCGACGACCGGCTTGTTGCCGTTGAGGCCGTGCCGGCCCTGCGCCCTCTCGAGGAGGTACCGGGCGGGGTTGCGGAGCCGGGGCCCGTAGTAGTCGTTGGAGCCGAAGACGTACACGCCCGGGAACTCCATCAGCGGGCCGAGCGCGTCGAGGACCTCGGGCACCGCATCCGGGTCGGAGAGGTTGTCGCCGGTGTTGACGACGAAGTCCGGGCGGAGCCCGGCGAGGGACTGGAGCCAGGCGCGCTTCTTGCGCTGGCCGCTCACCATGTGGATGTCGGAGACCTGGAGGACCCGCAGATCGGCCATGCCGGGAGGGAGCACCGGGACCGTCACGCGGCGGAGCCGGAACGAGCGGGCCTCGAAGCCCGCCGCGTAGACGATTCCCGCGGCCGCCGTCGCCGTGAGGCCTGCAGTGATCTTCAGGGGGATGCCGTACCGTGCGCGCATCCCCCCATCGTCGCAGACCCTCCGGGCGTAAATGCGCGGGCGGGTGGGGCGGCACACCTGCCACACTTGACCCCATGACCACGCTGAAGGCGAAGCTCCAGGCCGACCTCAACGCCGCGATCCGGGAGCGCGACGAACTGCGCTCCTCGACTCTGCGGCTGACCATCACCGCGATCACCAAGGAGGAGGTCGCGGGCAAGACCAAGCGCGAACTCTCCGACGACGAGGTGCAGAAGGTGATCGCCAAGGAGGCGAAGAAGCGCCGCGAGGCAGCGGAGGCCTTCGCCCAGGGCGGTCGCACGGAGTCCGCCGAGCGCGAGAAGGCGGAGGGCGTGCTCCTCGACGCGTACCTGCCGAAGCAGCTCAGCGACGAGGAGATCGACGGGATCGTCGCGGCGGCCGTCGCGGAGGCGAAGGCGGCGGGCGCCGAGGGCCCGCGTGCCATGGGCGCCGTGATGAAGATCGTGAACCCGAAGGTGGCCGGCCAGGCCGACGGCGGCCGCGTCGCCGCCTCCGTGAAGAAGCTCCTCGCGGGCTGATCCCCCGGAGAGCCGCGACGGACGGAACGAGGAAGGGCGCCCCACCGAGGTGGGGCGCCCTTCCTGTCGTCCGGGTGACTTCCGCCGTCCGGGTGACGTCGGGCTGTCGCCCGTGTGACGTCAGCGGTTTCCGCGACCGCCGCGTCCGCCGCCCAGCAGGTCCGGCGGGATCGTGATGGTCGGGAACGTGTTGGTCGGGGGCTTGGTGTCACCCGGCTTGCCGTCGCCCGGCTTACGGGGCTTGTTCGGCTTGTTCGGGCCCTCGTCGCCCTCCTCCTTCTCCTTGGGCTTCTGGGCCCGCGGGACGGAGATGGGGGCGAAGCCCGGCGTCTCGGAGGCGTTGAGGGCCCCGGTCATCGCGATCTTCCAGATGGGGCCGGGGAGGCAGCCGCCACAGACCTTGTCGTACGTCACGCCGCCGATGGTGATGTCGTACATCGACTGCTTCTCGCCGACGTCGTCGCCGACCCAGACCGCGGTGGAGAGGTTCGGGGTGTAGCCGACGAACCACGCGTCCTTGCGGTCGTTGGTCGTACCGGTCTTGCCCGCGTTGTCGCGGTCGCTGAGGCCGGCCTTGGTGCCCGTGCCGTCCTCGACGACGCCCTTCAGCATCTGGTTGATCATGTCGGCGGTGCGCTCGCTCATCGCGCGGCTGCACTTGGTGTCCGGCACGTTGAGCTTGTCGCCGTTGGCGGCCTTGACGGACTCGATGGCGATCGGGGTGCAGTGCAGACCGCGGTTGGCGAAGGTCGCGTAGACGGTCGCCATGTCGAGCGGGGTGCTCTCCTGGGCGCCGAGGGTGATCGAGGGGAGTTCCTTGACCTTCTTGCCGAGCTCACGCTCGTACCCGACGTTCTTGGCCATCGTGATCGTCTCGCACAGGCCGGCCATCTGCTCCAGCTTGGCGAAGTACGTGTTGATGGACTTGCCCAGGGCGCCGGTCATGTCGAAGGAACCCTCCTCCGACTTGAGCTCGTTGCCGATCTCCCAGTTCTGGTAGCCGGCCGGCTTGCCGTCGCAGCGGGTGAAGTCGCCCTCCGGGATGTTGATCTTCCAGGGGGTGTCGAAGCTCTGCGCCGGGCTCAGACCCTTCTCGAGCGCCGCCGCGGCCGTGATCGGCTTGAAGGTCGAGCCGACCTGGAAGCCGTACGTGGTGCCGCCCATCTTGCTGCCGACGGCGAGGTTCAGCGTCGTCTGGTGCTGCTTCTGGTCCAGGCCGTACGGGCGGGACTGACCCATCGAGAGGATCTTGCCGGTGCCGGGCTGGACCTGCACGACCGACGCGGCGACCGGGTCGTCCTTGTTGATCTTCGCGATGGCGGCCTCGTTGGCGGCGGCCTGCGCGCGCGGGTCGAGCGTGGTCCTGACGGTGAGACCGCCCAGGTTCCACAGCTTCGTCCGCTCCTCGGCGGTCTTGCCGAAGACCGGGTCGCTGAGGATCGTCTTGCGGACGTAGTCGCAGAAGAAGCCGGCGCCGTCGACGGCGGTGATGCAGCCGTTCTTCGGGGTCTTGACCTTCAGCTTGAGCGGAGCGGCCTTCGCCTTGTCCGCCTCGGCCTGGCTGATGTCCTTCACGTCGGCCATCCGCTGGAGGACCACGTTGCGGCGCTTGGTGGCTTCCTGGATGTCGTTGATCGGGTCGTAGCGGCTGGGCGACTGGACGAGACCGGCCATCATCGCCGCCTCGCCGAGGCTCAGGTCGGCGGCGCGCTTGGAGAAGTACCGCTGGGAGGCGGCCTCGATGCCGTACGCCTGCTGCCCGAAGAACGTGATGTTGAGGTAGTTCTCCAGGATCTTCTTCTTGCCCAGCTCCTCCTCGACCTGGATCGCGAACTTCAGCTCGCGGACCTTCCGGCCGATGGTCTGCTGGGTGGCCTGCGCGACCTTCTCGGGGTCGTCACCGGCCTCCTCGACGAAGACGTTCTTCACGTACTGCTGGGTCAGGGTCGACGCGCCCTGCGAGACCCCGCCCGACTGCGCGTTGCGGTTGATCGCGCGCAGCACGCCCTTGAGGTCGATCGCCCCGTGCTCGTAGAAGCGGCCGTCCTCGATCGCGACGATCGCCTTCTGCATGTACGGGGAGATCTTGTCGAGCGGGACGACCGTCCGGTCCCGCGAGTACACCGTGGCGATCAGACCGCCCTCGGAGTCCAGGATCTTGGTGCGCTGACTCAGCGGTGGGGTCTTCAGGTTGGAGGGGATCTCGTCGAACCCCTCGACCGTGCCCTTCGCGGCCAGACCCAGTGCGCCGGCCGCGGGCAGGGCGATGCCCGCCAGCACGGCTCCCGCGAGCACACTGACACCGAGGAACTTGGCGGCCTGCTGGGTCCCGGTCAGACCACCGCCGGAGCGCTGTTTTGCCATGGGGGCAGCCTACGTTCTCATTCGCCGGACACACGTATATGCCTTGGCCTAAGCTGCTCCCAACTGTCACAGCAGTGTGGTCTGGCATCAAGACCCGGGTGTGACTCAGGCATGAATTCCCATGAACCCGAAACATGGGGACCTCGTGTCCGATTCCGGCTCATGCGTCACGCGGTGCCCGAAGTGGCACCGTCAAAGAAGGGCGTATCCAGGTGATATGTCCGCTATCACACGCATGTCCTTCGATCACTCCCCTGGGTGATCTGACGCGCACGCATAGTCCGTTCGGGCCATCCAAGATTGGGCCCGAAGGGGGTGTTGCGCTGTGCCCACCTTCCGTAACGTCCCAACTGGCAGCGGTGAATATGCCGCTGCCGCCGTGGGGGAGCCTCGATTCGGGAGAGGACGGCGCCGGTATGGGCTGGGTAGCTGACTGGAGTGCGCAGGCGGCCTGCCGCACTACCGATCCGGATGAACTTTTCGTGCAGGGAGCGGCACAGAACAGGGCAAAGGCGGTGTGCACCGGATGCCCGGTGCGGACCGAGTGCCTCGCCGACGCCCTCGACAACCGCGTGGAGTTCGGTGTGTGGGGCGGCATGACGGAGCGCGAGCGTCGCGCACTGCTGCGCCGCAGGCCGACCGTCACCTCGTGGCGCCGGCTGCTTGAGACCGCGCGCACGGAGTACGAGCGGGGAGCGGGCCTGCTGCCCGTGGCGATCGAGGACGACGCGACGTACGAGGCGTACGCCGCGGTCGGCTAGGCCCGGTGGACCGGGCCCCGCCGGGCCGGGCCCCTCCGGGGCCGGCCTCGACAGGGTTCCGTAAGACGAGGGTTACCGCCCGGCCGTGAGCCGGTCGCCGATGGCCCGTAGCCCGGCGAGGTCGTGTACATCGCCGGGCAGGGCCGCCACCTCGGTCACCGCCACCTCGGGGTGAAGCGCGGTGAAGCGGTCCCGCGTGCGCTGCTCACGCGCGAGCACCCGCATGCGCTCGGCATGCAGGCGCAGAAGTCCCGCGGTGAGATGTCGTACGTCTGTGTCGTCTCCGTGCTCGGGGCGCTCCGTGTGCTCTGCGTCGTCTCCAGCTGATTCCTGGACCGGGTCGGCTGTGGGGGCAGCCTGGCGTGCGGGAGGTGCGGGAGGTGCGGGAGGTGCGGGAGGTGCGGGAGGTGTTGCGGTGGCGGCGGTGGCGAGGTCTGACGACTCGGGCTCGTGCTCGGTGGCCGGGGAGCCACTCCGCTCAGTCTTCCCGGGCCCCTGATCCACAATGCGCCGCTCGTCAAGATTTTCCGCCGCGGCCCGCGCCCGCTCGGCCGAAAGCCGGGCGGCGGCGCTGCCGTGCACACGGTTGAGGACGAGACCCGCCAGCGGCATCTCCTCGGCGGCCAGCCGCTCCACGAAGTACGCGGCCTCCCGCAGCGCGTCCCGCTCCGGCGTGGCCACCACGAGGAAGGCCGTGCCCGGGGCCTGGAGCAGCTTGTACGTGGCGTCGGCGCGGGTCCGGAAACCGCCGAACATCGTGTCCATCGCCGCGACGAACGTCTGCACGTCCTTGAGGAACTGACCCCCCAGCAGCTTGCCGAGGGTCCCCGTCATCATCGACATGCCGACGTTCAGGAACTTCATCCCGGCCCGGCCGCCCACCTTCGCCGGCGCCATGAGCAGCTTGATGAACTTCCCGTCGAGGAACGACCCGAGCCGCTTCGGCGCGTCCAGGAAGTCCAGCGCGGAGCGGGACGGCGGGGTGTCCACGACGATCAGGTCCCACTCGTCGCGCGCCCTGAGCTGCCCCAGCTTCTCCATCGCCATGTACTCCTGCGTACCGGCGAATCCGGCCGAAAGAGACTGGTAGAAGGGGTTCTCCAGGATCGCCCGCGCCCTGTCGGGCTCCGCGTGCGCCTCGACGATCTCGTCGAAGGTCCGCTTCATGTCCAGCATCATCGCGTGCAGTTCGCCGCCGTCGGAGCCCTTGATGCCGTCGACCTTGCGCGGGGTGTTGTCGAGGGAGTCGATGCCCATCGACTGGGCGAGGCGGCGGGCCGGGTCGATGGTGAGGACGACGACCCGGCGGCCGCGCTCAGCCGCCCGCACGCCGAGCGCCGCCGCCGTCGTCGTCTTGCCGACCCCGCCCGCGCCGCAGCAGACGATGATGCGGGTGCCGAGGTCGTCGAGCAGCGGGTCGAGCTCCAGGACGGGAACGGCGTCGAGCCCGTGCGCCTCGGGGACCGCGTCACGACCGCCGGGTGCCGCGTCACGACCGTCACGGGCCCGGCCCGGGGCAGGGGCCGCGTCGCGACCGGCCGGGGCCGTGCCGCGGCCGGGGGACTTCTCCGTCACGCGCCCACCCCTTGCTTCCGTAGTTCCTTCGCCAGCCGGTAGAGCCCCGCGATGTCCGCCCCGTCCCCCAGGAACGGCAGCTCCCACGAGGGGACGCCGATGTCGTCCAGGACCGCGCGCTGCGCCCGCTCCAGCTCCACCCGCCGGGCGTGCTCGGAGGCCTGGTCGAGGAGCGGCTCGACGAGCGTCGTACCGCCCGCGACGCCCGCGGAGGCCAGTGTCCTGGCGATCGCGTCCCGGTGGTCGCCGGAGGCGGCCCGTACCGCCGCCTCGTCGAGGACGTGCGGCCGGACCATGTTCACCACGATCCGGCCCACCGGCAGTTCGGCCGCGCGGAGCTCCGCGATGCCGTCCGCGGTCTCCTGGACCGGCATCTCCTCCAGGAGGGTCACCAGGTGCACCGCCGTCTCGGGGGACTTGAGGACCCGCATGACGGCCTGCGCCTGGTTGTGTATCGGGCCGATCCTCGCCAGCCCCGCCACCTCGTCGTTGACGTTGAGGAACCGGGTGATGCGGCCGGTGGGCGGCGCGTCCATGACCACGTGGTCGTAGGTGTGGCCGCCGTGCTTCTCGCGCCGCCGGACCGCCTCGCAGGCCTTGCCGGTCAGCAGGACGTCCCGTACGCCCGGCGCTATCGTCGTCGCGAAATCGATCGCGCCGAGCTTCTTCAGGGCCCGCCCCGCGGTGCCCAGTTTGTAGAACATCTGGAGGTAGTCGAGGAGCGCGCGCTCGGCGTCGATCGCCAGCGCGTACACCTCCCCGCCGCCCGGGGCGACGGCGATCTTGCGTTCCTCGTACGGAAGGGCCTCCGTCTCGAAGAGCTGTGCGATGCCCTGTCTGCCTTCGACCTCGACGAGAAGGGTGCGCTTGCCCTCCGTCGCGAGGGCGAGCGCGAGGGCGGCGGCGACCGTCGTCTTACCGGTACCGCCCTTGCCGCTGACGACCTGGAGCCTGCTCACGCTGTCGAGCCTAACCACTGGCGGCCGCGCCCAATCAGGAGGCCGCCCCTGAGAAGCCCGCCGGGGGCGGCTTCAGGGCAGCCTCGGAGAGCCGCCCCGCGTCAGCGGATACAGTCGGGCCCATGACCAAGTGGGAGTACGTCACGGTGCCGCTTCTGGTGCACGCGACCAAGCAGATTCTGGACACCTGGGGCGAGGACGGCTGGGAGCTCGTCCAGGTCGTGCCCGGGCCGAACAACCCCGAGCAGCTCGTGGCCTACCTGAAGCGGGCCAAGTCGTGAGCGGGGCCGTCGAGGCGAAGCTCGCCGAACTCGGCCTGACCCTGCCGGCCGTGGTGCCGCCGCTGGCCGCCTACCAGCCGGCCGTGCAGTCGGGCGTCTACGTCTACACCTCGGGCCAGCTCCCGATGGTGGCCGGCGAACTCCAGCTGACCGGCAAGGTCGGTGCCGAGGTCACCGCCGAGGAGGCCAAGAAGCTCGCCGCCACCTGCGCGCTGAACGCCCTCGCGGCCGTGAAGTCGGTCGCCGGTGACCTCGACCGGATCAAGCGGGTCGTGAAGGTCGTCGGCTTCGTCGCCTCGGCCTCCGACTTCACCGGGCAGCCGGGCGTCGTCAACGGCGCCAGCGAGCTGCTGGGCGCGGTCCTGGGCGACAAGGGCGTGCACGCGCGCAGCGCCGTCGGCGTGGCCGTGCTGCCGCTCGACGCCCCGGTCGAGGTCGAGGTCCAGGTCGAGCTCGTCGACGCCTGACCCTCCGCCGCACGGCCTTCTGAACGACCCCGCCGCGCGGCCTTCTGAACGACCGCGTCGCGCGGCCTTCCGTACGACGCTGCCGTGCGGCCTTCCGTACGCGGCACAGAGCCGGTTCTTCCGTGCGGGCCCGCAAGGGTCCGCCCGGCGGGAACCGGCTCTCGTGCATTCAAGTACTTGCGCATAGCATCCGGCCATGTCGAATGGTCAGTGGTACCCGCCCGAGTGGCCCGACCGCATCCGCGCCCTCGCCGCCGGTGAACTCACCCCGGTGGCCCCGCGGCGCGCCGCCACCGTCCTGCTGCTGCGGGACGGGGCCGCCGGTCCCGACGTCCACATGCTGCGCCGCCGCGCCTCGATGGCCTTCGCGGGCGGCGCGTACGCCTATCCCGGCGGCGGGGTCGACCCGCGCGACGAGCACCCGGTGCGCTGGGCGGGGCCGTCGCTGGAGACCTGGGCGGCCCGGCTCGGCCTCGACGACCCCGCGCAGGCCCAGGCCGTGGTCTGCGCCGCCGTGCGCGAGACGTACGAGGAGGCGGGCGTCCTGCTCGCCGGGGAGACCGGTGACGCGGTCGTCGGCGACACGACCGGCGCGGACTGGGAGCGGGACCGGGAGGCGCTCGTCGCCCGGGAACTGTCCTTCGCCGACTTCCTGGACCGGCGCGGCCTCGTCGTCCGCTCCGACCTGCTCGGCGCGTGGGCCCGCTGGATCACGCCGGAGTTCGAGCAGCGCCGGTACGACACCTGGTTCTTCGTGGCCGCCCTGCCGGCCGGGCAGCGCACCCGCAACGCCTCCACGGAGGCCGACCGGACCGTCTGGATCCGCCCGGCGGACGCCGCGGCCGGCTACGACCGGGGCGAGCTGACGATGATGCCGCCGACGATCTCGACCCTGCGCACCCTGGAGCCGTACGGCACGGTCGCCGAGGCCCTCGCGGGGGCGCGGGAGCAGGACATGACCCCCGTGCTCGCGCAGGCGCGCATGGACGGCGACGAGCTGGTCCTGAGCTGGCCGGGCCACGAGGAGTTCACCAAGATCATTCCGATGGGAGACGCCCGATGAGCGATGCAGCCGCCCTGCCGGGCCAGCCGCGCGGTCTCGTGGTCTCCGGGCCCGCGACCGACCGCGCCGTGAACGTCCTCGCGCCGAACCCGTCTGCGATGACCCTCGACGGCACCAACACCTGGCTGCTCTCCGAGCCCGGTTCCGACCTCGCCGTCGTCGTCGACCCGGGGCCGCTCGACGAGAGTCATCTGCGGCATGTGATCGACACCGCCGAGAAGCTCGGCAAGCGGGTCGCGCTCACGCTGCTGACCCACGGCCACCCGGACCACGCCGAGGGCGCCGGGCTCTTCGCCGAGCTGACCGGGACGGCCGTACGGGCCCTCGACCCGGCGCTGCGGCTCGGCGACGAGGGGCTCGGCGCGGGGGACGTGGTGGCCGTCGGCGGTCTGGAGCTGCGGGTCGTCCCGACTCCCGGCCACACCTCCGACTCGCTCTCCTTCCATCTGCCGGCCGACGGGGCCGTCCTGACGGGCGACACGATCCTGGGGCGCGGGACGACGATGGTGGCCCATCCGGACGGGCGCCTCGGCGACTACCTGGACTCGCTGCGGCGGCTGCGTTCGCTCACCGTCGACGACGGGGTGCACACGGTCCTGCCGGGGCACGGACCGGTCCTGGAGGACGCCCAGGGGGCCGTGGAGTTCTATCTGGCGCACCGGGCGAACCGGCTGGCCCAGGTGGAGACGGCGGTCGAGAGCGGCCACCGGACGGCCGCGGAGGTCGTCGCCCATGTGTACGCGGACGTGGACCGCTCGCTGTGGCCGGCGGCCGAGCTGTCCGTACGCGCGCAGCTGGAGTACCTGCGGGAGCGCGGTCTGGTCTGAGTGGCGGGGCGGGGTTGTCACGATCCGGAACCGAGCGGACCCCCGGCGCGTCGGTCGTCTTGACCTGTGCTTTACGCTCCGCTTACTTCTGACCGTAGCCTTCGGGGGGAACGCCCGTGTTCGTCATCGCCATCCTGCTGGTCATAGCCGCAGTGGTGCTCTTCTTCGTCGGCCGAGCCAACGACTCCAAGGGGCTGAAGTTCGGCGCCCTCGGCGCGGTCCTGGCCGGTGCCTTCTCGTTGATCGTGAGCATGACGTACGTGATCAGCGCGTACGAGGTCGGTGTGCCGGTCGCCTTCGGCAAGGTCGGCTCGCCCATGACCTCCGGCATGCACGTGAAGTCGCCGTTCACCGACGTCACGACCTTCTCGACCCGTCCGGTCGACCTCAACCTCTCCGACAAGGACGTGGTCGAGGTCCGGTCCTCGCAGGGCGGCGTCATGTACGTCGAGGTGACGGTGAAGTGGGCCGTCGTCCCGACCAAGTCCGTCGAGCTCTACAAGCTCGCGGGCAGCGAGGACTCCATCCAGCAGCGTCTCGTCTACCCCGACAGCCGGGAGATCGTCCGCAACGTCTTCGCCCGCTACACCAGCGAGCAGGGCTACGCCTCCGACCGCGAGAAGATCAACGCCGAGATCGGCACCCTGATCAAGGAGCGTCTGGTTCCGCGCGGTATCGACGTGACCACGGTCAACCTGCGCAACGTGAAGCCCTCGGACTCGCTCCAGGCCCAGATCGACCGGAAGATCCAGCAGCAGCAGGCCACCGAGCGCGCCACCGAGGCCGCCCGCACGGCCAAGGCCGAGGCCGACCGGCGCCGGATCGAGGCGGAGGGCATCGCCCGCGCCAACAAGATCCTCAACGACTCGCTGACCGACCGGGTCCTGATGAACCAGTGCATCGACGCGTTCAAGGACGCCGCGGCGAAGAACCCGATCTACACCGTGCCCTGCGCGAACGGTTCCTCGGCGCCGGTGATCGTGGACGGCTCGAAGCGCTGACGACGTGCCCGTAGACGCCCGTAGACGCCCGTAGACGTACGAGAAGGGCCGCCCCGGCTTGTCGGCCGGGGCGGCCCTTTCGCGTACGAGGACGCTCACCGCGTCCGTACGGGGATGCCTACCGCGAGCGCTTCGCGAGGCGCTCCACGTCCAGCAGGATCACGGCGCGGGCCTCCAGTCGCAGCCAGCCGCGCTGGGCGAAGTCGGCGAGCGCCTTGTTGACCGTCTCGCGGGAGGCGCCGACCAGCTGGGCCAGCTCCTCCTGGGTGAGGTCGTGGACGACGTGGATGCCCTCCTCCGACTGCACGCCGAAGCGGCGCGACAGGTCGAGGAGCGCACGGGCGACACGGCCCGGCACGTCGGAGAAGACCAGGTCGGACATCTGGTCGTTGGTCTTGCGCAGTCGGCGGGCGACGGCGCGCAGCAGCGCCGTGGCCACCTCGGGGCGGGCGTTCAGCCAGGGCTGGAGGTCGCCGTGGCCCAGGCCGAGCAGCTTGACCTCGGTCAGCGCGGTGGCGGTGGCGGTGCGCGGGCCCGGGTCGAAGAGCGACAGCTCACCGATCAGCTCGCCGGGGCCGAGGACGGCCAGCATGTTCTCCCGGCCGTCGGGGGAGGTGCGGTGCAGCTTCACCTTGCCCTCGGTGACCACGTACAGGCGGTCGCCGGGGTCGCCCTCGTGGAAGAGCGCGTCGCCACGGGCGAGCGTCGCCTCACTCATCGAGGCGCGCAGCTCGGCAGCCTGCTCGTCATCGAGCGCCGCGAAGAGCGGGGCGCGCCGCAGAACGTCGTCCACGAGTTCTCTCCATACTGTCGACCTGCTCAGGGACCTGCGTCCCATGATGCCGGACGTACAAAACAGTGCGATCAATCACAACAAGTTTGACGTACCGAGTCGCCCGTCCGTACGCCAGGGGCCCGATTGGGCGTTGATCGGCCACGCCCGGGGCGGATGTCGGTGGTGGCCCCTAGGCTGGCCGGGTGTCCAACTCGCCGGTGAGAGCGCAGGCCAAGGGGGCTGAAAGAGTGTCGGCCGAACGTAATTCCGCTGTGGGCGAACACGGCGTGTCGAAACGGGTGAAAGCCGCAAATCGGAAGCCCTCCGAGCCTGCTGAGCCCGCGAAGGCAGCGAAGGCCGCCGTGCCCGCCAAGGCAGTGAAGGCAGCGAAGGCCGCCGTGCCCGCC
This sequence comes from Streptomyces sp. NPDC029956, assembly GCF_055574655.1. Classification (NCBI taxonomy): domain Bacteria; kingdom Bacillati; phylum Actinomycetota; class Actinomycetes; order Kitasatosporales; family Streptomycetaceae; genus Streptomyces; species Streptomyces sp. NPDC029956. Next base: position 128,645 of record NZ_JBVHZJ010000003.1, read on the forward strand.
AAGGCGGCGAAAGCGGTGAAGGCCGCCGTGCCCGCCAAGGCGGCGAAAGCGGCGAAGGCAGCGAAGGCCGCCAAGGCCGTCGAGCCCGCCAAGCACGTGAGGCCCGCCAAGCCCGAATCGCGGCTCGCGATGGTCCGCCGCGCCCGCAGGATCAACCGCGAGCTCGCCGAAGTCTTCCCGTACGCCCATCCGGAGCTCGACTTCCGCAACCCCTTCGAGCTGCTCGTCGCCACGGTCCTCTCGGCTCAGACCACCGACCTGCGGGTCAACCAGACCACCCCGGCCCTCTTCGCGAAGTACCCCACGCCCGAGGACCTCGCCGCCGCCGTGCCCGAGGAGGTCGAGGAGCTCATCCGCCCCACCGGCTTCTTCCGTGCCAAGACCAAGTCGATCATGGGTCTCGCCGCCGCCCTCCGGGACGACTTCGACGGCGAGGTCCCCGGCCGCCTCGAAGACCTCGTCAAACTCCCCGGCGTCGGCCGCAAGACCGCCTTCGTCGTCCTCGGCAACGCCTTCGGGGTCCCCGGCATCACCGTCGACACCCACTTCATGCGGCTCGTCCGGCGCTGGCGGTGGACCGAGTCCGACGACCCCGTGAAGATCGAGGCCGAGGTCGCCACGATCTTCCCGAAGAGCGAGTGGACGATGCTCTCGCACCGGGTGATCTTCCACGGCCGCCGCATCTGCCACGCCCGCAAGCCGGCCTGCGGCGCCTGCCCGATCACCCACCTCTGCCCGTCGTACGGGGAGGGCGAGACCGACCCGGAGAAGGCGAAGAAGCTGCTCAAGTACGAGATGGGCGGCCTCCCCGGCCAGCGGCTCGACCCGCCGCCCGGCTACCCGGGCCGCCCGGCGCCCCCGCTGGGCGCGAACGGCGGCTGAGACCCGTTCCCCGGAACACCCGGAAGAGCTCCAGAGGGAACGAACCCGTACATCGATCGCGTTGTGAAACTCGGGGGTGCCTATGACGCGCACTGACGAAGAGATCCACGGGCCCGGCACCGGCGGGCTGCTCAGCAGGGACGGGCTGCCCGACTGGCTCGGGCCCGTCGACCGGGCCGCCCGCACGGTCGAACCCGAGCAGCTGAGCCGCTTCCTGCCGCCCACGAGCGGCGCCGGGCGGCAGTCCGCCGTCCTCGTCCTCTTCGGCGAGGGCGACCGCGGCCCCGAGCTGCTGCTCATGGAGCGGGCCGGCAGCCTCCGCTCGCACGCGGGACAGCCCTCCTTCCCCGGCGGCGCCCTCGACCCCGAGGACGGCGAACCGGCGGACGGCGGGCTGCTGCGCGCCGCCCTGCGCGAGGCCCAGGAGGAGACCGGGCTCGACCCGGCCGGCGTCCAGCTCTTCGCCGTCCTCCCCCAGCTCTACATCCCGGTCAGCGGCTTCGTCGTCACCCCGGTCATCGGCTGGTGGCGCGCCCCCAGCCCCGTCGGGGTCGTCGACCCCGGCGAGACCGCCCGGGTCTTCACCGTGCCCGTGGCAGATCTCACGGATCCGGCGAACCGCGCGACCGCGGTCCATCCGAGCGGCCACCAAGGCCCCGCGTTCCTGGTCGCATCCGCTCTGGTCTGGGGTTTTACGGCCGGAGTGATCGACAGACTGCTGCATTTCTCCGGCTGGGAGCGGCCCTGGGACCGGTCCAAGCAGGTCCCGCTCGACTGGCGCTCATGACAGGCTGAACCCCGGCGGACTGGCTGATCCCCGGCGACCGGAACGAATCTGCGAGGCAATTGACGGTGAACGTGCTGGACATCTTGCTGCTGCTCGCCGCCGTCTGGTTCGCGATCATCGGCTACCGCCAGGGATTCGTGGTCGGCATCCTGTCGGTGATCGGCTTCCTCGGCGGCGGCCTCGTCGCCGTACTGCTGCTGCCGATCCTCTGGGACCAGCTCACCGACAACAGCGAGGTCTCGACCACGGCGACGGTCGTCTTCGTGATGGTGGTCATCGTCTGCGCCTCCGTCGGCCAGGCCTTCACCACGCACCTGGGCAACAAACTGCGCCGCCACATCACCTGGTCGCCGGCCCGCGCCCTCGACGCCACCGGCGGCGCCCTGGTCAACGTCGTCGCCATGCTCCTCGTGGCCTGGCTGATCGGCTCGGGCCTCGCCCGCACCACCATGCCCACCCTGGGCAAGGAGGTGCGGAACTCCAAGGTCCTGCTCGGCGTCGAGCAGGTGATGCCCGATCAGGCGTCCCGCTGGTTCGACGACTTCAGCTCCACCCTGGCCCGCAGCGGCTTCCCGCCGGTGTTCAGCCCCTTCGCGAACGAGCCGATCACCCCGGTCGTGCCGCCCGATCCCGCGCTCACCCGGAGCCCGGTCGCCGACCGCGCCCAGCGCTCCATCGTGAAGGTCGTCGGCACCGCGCAGAGCTGCGGCAAGGTCCTCGAAGGCACCGGATTCGTCTTCGCCGACCGCCGCATCATGACCAACGCCCACGTCGTCGGCGGCGTCGACGAGCCGACCGTCCAGATAGGCGGCGAGGGCAGGCTCTACGACGCCAAGGTCGTCCTCTACGACTGGCGGCGCGACATCGCCGTCCTGGACGTGCCGGACCTCGAGGCCACGCCGCTGACCTTCACCGACGAGGACGCCCGCAGCGGCGACAGCGCGATCGTCGCCGGATTCCCGGAGAACGGCTCGTACGACGTGCGCTCGGCGCGCGTGCGCGGCCGTATCAACGCGGACGGCCCCGACATCTACCGCCGGGGCGAGGTGCGCAGGGACGTGTACTCGCTGTACACGACGGTGCGCCAGGGCAACTCCGGCGGCCCGCTCCTCACCGTCGACGGCGAGGTGTCCGGCGTGATCTTCGCCCGCTCCCTCGACGACGCGAACACCGGCTACGCCCTGACCGTCGACGAGATCCGCGAGGACATCGAGCTCGGCAGGACCGCGAACCAGCAGGTCGACACCCAGGCCTGCGCGCTGTAGCGCCGAGGACCCCGTGAGGGGCCCCCGGCGCTGTCAGGGGTGCTGTTACGGAGTGTCGCGGGGATGCCTGAGCCGGGCCGAGACCCAGCGGGCCCGGCGGCGGAGGATACGTGAGATCCCCACCTCTTGCGCGGTGTGCGCTCCACCCGGGTCCGGCGGTCCGACCCCCTCGCGGGAGCCCTGCCCGGCGGCCGAGCGGCGGTTGCGTGCTGTCGTGTCACCGTAGTCGTGCGTCCAGCCCATACTTCGACGTCTGCCCGTGGCCCAAGGTCGGTAACCGCCCGGGGGCCCGCCAATCGGAGTATGCGCGAGGCACATGGCCGTTCGAAGGAAGTCTGTACGCACCGGGGCGGTCAGAGTGGCCGTCAGCGGCCACCGATCCGCTCCACCGGGCCCCGGACGAGCCCGGACGGCAGTCCCGAGGGAGCCGACCCGGCCCCCTCTCGGCGGCCCGGCCCCGGCCCGACCCCGACTCCTTTTCGGCGGCCCCGCCCCGCCCGCCCCGCCCGCCCCGGGCCGCCCCGGCCCCGCCCCGGCCCCGCCCCGGGCCGTCAGCGGTCGGGCTCGGGGTCCTTCAGCCAGTTGACGAGTTCCGTCGAGAAGGCCACCGGGTCCTCCTCGTGCGGGAAGTGCCCGAGCCCGTCGAAGAGCCGCCAGCGGTACGGCGCCTCCACGTACTCGCCCGACCCCGCGGCGCTGCGGGTCCGCATCACCGGGTCCAGCGAGCCGTGCAGATGCAGCGTCGGCACCCGCACCGGCCGCTTCATGCGCCGGTTGAACTGGATGCCGTCCGGGCGGGCCAGGGAGCGCACCATCCAGCGGTACGGCTCGATCGAGCAGTGCGCCGTCGACGGGACCAGCATCGCCCGCCGGTACACGTCGATCGCCTGCTCCTCGGAGGCGCTGAGGGGCTGCGGGCCCGACCAGTCCCGGATCAGCTCGCCCACCAGCGCCGCGTCGTCCGCGACGAGCTGACGCTCCGGCAGCCACGGCCGCTGGAAGCCCCAGATGTGCGAACCGGCCCGCGACTGGGCGAAGTCGGAGAGCATCGCCGAACGCCAGCGGCGCGGGTGCGGCATCGAGGAGACCACGAGCCGGCGCACCAGCTTGGGCCGCATGACGGCCGCCGTCCAGGCGAGATAGCCGCCCAGGTCGTGCCCGACGAGCGCCGCGTCCGGCTCGCCCAGCGAGCGGATCACACCCGTGACGTCGAGCGCCAGGTTGGCGGGGTCGTAACCCCGGGGCGTGCGGTCGCTGCCGCCGACCCCGCGCAGGTCCATCGCGACGGCCCGGAAACCGGCCTCGGCGAGGAGGGGCAGCTGGTGGCGCCAGGTCCACCAGAACTGCGGGAAGCCGTGCAGGAGCAGCACCAGCGGGCCGTCGCCCATCTCGGCGATGTGGAAGCGGGCGCCGTTGGCGGCCACGTCGCGATGGGTCCACGGCCCGTCGAGCCGGACGGGCCCGCCGTTGCTGCTCTCGGGGAGGGTCATACGGACGAGCGTGCCACAGTGGGGGCCTTGTCCAGCGCCTTGTCCAGCGCCTTGTCCAGCGCCCTGGCGGGCTCCGGGCGCGGGTGCGGCTTGACGGTGGAGATCACCGCGGCCGTCTGCTTGGCCGAGGCGATGGACTTCTCCGGCGGCTTGACCTTCTTGAACTTGGCGTAGGCGATCACGCCGAGCAGCACCGCGAGCAGCACGTTCGCCGCGAAGGAGAGCAGGAAGCACCAGACGAGGTTCCAGCCCCCGTTGCCGTTGTGCCCGCCGGTCCAGGTGTTGATGGCGTACGCGAGCGCGAAACTCAGCATCGGCAGCGAGAACAGCAGCACGACCGCGGCCGTGATGCCGGCCGCGCTCCCGATCACACCACGCTTGACGTCCTGCCTGATCTCGGCCTTCGCCAGGGCGAGCTCGTCGTGCACCAGCGCGGACATCTCGGCGGTCGCCGAGGCGACCAGCTGGCCGAGGCTGCGCTCGGTGCCGTCGTACGGGTCGCTCATCGCTGCTCCCTCTTCTCTTCTGCGGTCCGAGTTCTCTTCTACGCGGTCCGACTCAGATCATGCCGGACGGTCGGCCCCGTCGCGCGGTGCCCCCGCCAGTTGGGCGCGCTCACGGTGTTCCGCGGCCTTCTTCTCGTAGATCTCGGCCATCCGCAGGTGGTACTCCGGGTTGTCCTGCTCGTAGATGTCGGGGATGCCGTCCTGGTCCTCGTCGCGCTCCTCGTCGGAGACCAGGGCCTGGTACCTGCGGACGCGCAGCTTCAGCAGGACGGAGGCGAGGACGGCCGCGATGAGCGAGCCGATGAGGACCGCGGCCTTCACCTCGTCGGTGAGGACCTCGTCCCCGGCGAAGGCGAGCTCGCCGATGAGCAGCGACACGGTGAAGCCGATGCCGGCGAGGGTGGCGACGGCGAAGACGTCCGGCCAGGTCAGGTCGGGGTTGAGCTCGGCACGGGTGAAGCGGGCGGCGAGCCAGGTGCCGCCGAAGATGCCGACCGCCTTGCCGACGACGAGACCGAGGACGACGCCGAGGGTGACGGGCTGGGTGAAGACGTCGTGGATCGCGCCGCCGGAGATGCTCACGCCGGCCGAGAAGAGCGCGAACAGCGGGACGGCGAGGCCGGCCGAGAGCGGGCGGACGAGGTGCTCGATGTGCTCGCCGGGGGAGTGCTTCTCGCCGTCCCGGGTGGTGCAGCGGAGCATCAGGCCCATGGCGACGCCCGCGATGGTGGCGTGGACGCCGCTGTTGTACATCAGGCCCCAGATGACCAGGGCCAGCGGGACGTACACGTACCAGCCGTGCACCTCCTTGCGGAGCAGCACCCAGAAGAGGAGGAGTCCGGCGAAGGCGCCGCCGAGCGCGGCGAAGTTCAGGTCGCTGGTGAAGAAGACCGCGATGATCAGGATCGCGAAGAGGTCGTCCACGACGGCGAGGGTGAGCAGGAAGGCGCGCAGCGCGGACGGCAGCGAGGTGCCGATCACCGCGAGGACGGCGAGCGCGAAGGCGATGTCGGTCGCGGTGGGGACGGCCCAGCCGTCCATCGAGCCGTTGCCGAGGGTGTTGACCAGGACGTAGACGAGGGCGGGCGCGGCCATGCCGCAGATCGCGGCGATGACGGGGAGCGCGGCGGCCTTGGGGTCGCGCAGTTCGCCCGCGACGAGTTCGCGCTTGAGCTCGATGCCGGCGACGAAGAAGAAGATCGCGAGGAGTCCGTCGGCCGCCCAGTGCTGGATCGAGAGGTCGAGGCCGAGGGCGGCGGGGCCGATGTGGAAGTCGCTGACCGACTCGTAGCTGCTGCTCAGGGTGTTGGCCCAGATGAGGGCCACGACGGCGGCGACGAGGAGCAGGACGCCGCCGACGGTCTCGGTGCGCAGCGCGTCGGTGAGGTACCGGCGCTCGGGCAGGGAGAGCCGGCCGAGGAACTTGCGGTCGGTGGGTGCGGGCGCGGCCACGGGGGAAAACCTCCGGTCGGGTGGGCAGGACTGAGCACATGCCGACCAGACTTCCCGGCGCACCTAGGTTTTCTTGTCGCGTCGCTGACGCGGTTCTTACCTTACCTAACGAGCGTGGGTTGGGTCCGGCGAGATTCACTTTAGGGATATTTGCGTCTTTCGTCCCTTCGGAGAAGGGCAAGCGAGACGCCCGCCCCCACTGGCTCGGGGCGGGCGTCTCGCGTCGTACGGCCCGGACGTTGTCGCGTCATGCAGCGTCATGCAGCGTCATGCAGCGTCGTGCAGCGTCGTGCGCGTCCTGCGCGTCGTACGGGCCGGGCTCAGTCCTCGCTGGAGGCGGACGGCAGCTGCGTCTGGATGAGCGACATGACCGAGGAGTCGGTCAGCGTCGTGACGTCGCCCAGCTCACGGTTCTCCGCCACGTCGCGCAGCAGACGGCGCATGATCTTGCCCGAACGCGTCTTGGGCAGCTCCGCCACCGGCAGGACGCGCTTCGGCTTGGCGATCGGACCGAGGGTCGCACCGACGTGGTTGCGCAGCTCGGCCACCAGGCTCTCGTCCTCGCTGGCCGTACCGCGCAGGATGACGAAGGCGACGATCGCCTGACCGGTGGTCTCGTCGGCGGCGCCGACGACGGCCGCCTCGGCGACGGCCGGGTGCGAGACGAGGGCCGACTCGACTTCGGTGGTCGAGATGTTGTGACCGGAGACGAGCATGACGTCGTCGACCCGGCCGAGCAGCCAGATGTCGCCGTCCTCGTCCTTCTTGGCCCCGTCACCGGCGAAGTACTTGCCCTCGAAGCGGGACCAGTACGTGTCGATGTAGCGCTGGTCGTCGCCCCAGATGGTGCGGAGCATCGACGGCCACGGCTCGGTGAGGACCAGGTAGCCACCGCCTCCGTTCGGCACCTCGTTGGCCTCGTCGTCGACGACGGTCGCGGCGATGCCCGGCAGCGGGCGCTGGGCGGAGCCCGGCTTGGTCTCGGTGACGCCCGGCAGCGGCGAGATCATCATCGCGCCGGTCTCGGTCTGCCACCAGGTGTCCACGATCGGGGTCTTGTTCGCGCCGATGTGCTCGCGGTACCAGACCCAGGCCTCGGGGTTGATCGGCTCGCCGACCGAGCCCAGGACCCGCAGGCTGGACAGGTCGAACTTGGCGGGGATGTCGTCGCCCCACTTCATGAACGTGCGGATCGCGGTCGGCGCCGTGTAGAGGATCGTGACGCCGTACTTCTGCACGATCTCCCAGAACCGCCCCTGGTGCGGGGTGTCCGGGGTGCCCTCGTACATGACCTGCGTCGCGCCGTTGGCCAGCGGGCCGTAGACGATGTACGAGTGCCCGGTGACCCAGCCGATGTCGGCGGTGCACCAGTAGACGTCGGTCTCCGGCTTGAGGTCGAAGACGGCGTGGTGGGTGTACGCGGCCTGGGTGAGGTAGCCGCCGGAGGTGTGCAGGATGCCCTTCGGCTTCCCCGTGGTGCCCGAGGTGTAGAGGATGAAGAGCGGGTGCTCCGCCTCGAAGGCTTCCGGGGTGTGCTCGGTGGACTGGCGGGCGACGATGTCGTCCCACCACACGTCGCGGCCCTCGGTGAACGCGGTGTCCTGGCCCGTACGGCGGACCACGAGCACGTGCTCGACCTGCGGGCACTTGGCGACGGCCTCGTCGATGGCCGGCTTGAGGGCGCTCGGCTTGCCACGGCGGTAGCCGCCGTCGGCGGTGACGACCAGCTTGGCGTCGGCGTCCTGGATGCGGGAGGCCACGGCGTCGGCCGAGAAGCCGCCGAAGACCACCGAGTGGGCGGCGCCGACGCGGGCGCAGGCCAGCATCGTGATGGCCGCCTCGGGGATCATCGGCAGGTAGACGGCGACGCGGTCGCCCTTGCGGACGCCCAGCTCGGTCAGGGCGTTGGCCGCCTTGGAGACCTCGTCCTTGAGCTCGGCGTAGGTGATCGAGCGGCTGTCGCCCGGCTCGCCCTCGAAGTGGATGGCGACCCGGTCGCCGTGGCCTGCCTCGACGTGCCGGTCGACGCAGTTGTACGCGACGTTCAGCTCGCCGTCCGCGAACCACTTGGCGAACGGCGGGTTCGACCAGTCGAGGGTCTCGGTCGGCTCGGTGGCCCAGGTCAGGCGCTTGGCCTGCTCGGCCCAGAAGCCCAGCCTGTCCGCCTTGGCCTGCTCGTACGCCTCCGCCGTCACGTTGGCGTGCGCGGCCAGCTCGGCGGGCGGCGAAAATCGACGCTCTTCCCGAAGCAGATTGGCCAGGCTTTCGTTGCTCACGACATCTCCCTTTCCCAGGGCGTCCTCTGTGCGTATGTGTCCCGCGTCATAGCTCATCAGTCGGAGGCCCGGGTGACAAGAGCCTCCAGGCAATTGGTTTAGACCTGTGAGTCGTATGGCGTGCGGGGGCCCCTTCTCCCGAGCGGTGGGAGAAGGGGCCACACAGTCTCACGGACCGGGGGAGCGGAAGGTTCAGGACGCGCTGCCCTGTCCTGATCAGGGGCTCGGCCCTGTCCGTGATCGGAGGCTTCGTCCTGCCTGGGATCGGAGCTGGTCCTGTCTGGGATCGGAGCTCCGTCCTGTCCGGGATCAGGACGCTCTTGCCGCCTCCAGGGGCTCCGTCGGCATGACCTGGGTGAAGACGTCGTCGTACGAGTGCACCTCGTCCGTCCCGGAGAGGAGGTACGCCTGTGCCTCGCCCACGTGGAAGTACACGCCGTGCAGCGAGAGCGTGCCCTCGGCGAGCCGCCGCGCCACCGACTCGTACGCCCGCAGGTGCTCCAGCTGCTGGACCACGTTGGTCAGGCAGAGCTGCTCGACCGCGTCCGCCGGAAGCCGGCCGGAGATCCGGGCCCAGGCGTGTCTCCGGCTCACCATCCGCTCCAGGCTGGGCCGGCCGTGGCGCAGCCAGCGGCGGAGCGGGGTGGGCGGGTCGTCCGGGCCGGCGTTGAGCAGGGCCTGCATCGCGCCGCAGCCGGAATGGCCGCAGATGGTGATCGACTCGACCCGCAGCACCTCCACCGCGTACTCGATCGCCGCCGCCACCGAGTCGTCGCCGCTCTCCTCGCCGGGCAGGGGGACGAGGTTCCCGACGTTCCGCACGGTGAACAGGTCGCCGGGGCCGCTCGACGTGATCATGCTGGTGACCAGGCGCGAGTCGGCGCAGGTCAGGAAGAGCTGCGAGGGGGTCTGACCCTCGCGGGCGAGCCGCGCGAGCTCGTCCCGGACCAGCGGGGCCGTGTTCCGCTGGAACTTGCCGATGCCGCTGGCCAGCTTCAGCCCCGTCGTACGAGGGGTCTCCACGGCCTCGTCGGGCCGCTCGTCCGGCTGCTCGCCGCACTGGTGGTTGTGCCACGGCGTCCAGGGCCGGCAGCAGGCGTGCGCGGCGGCCGAAGGGGTGGGCTCGGCGATCCTGGTACCGGAGGGGCCTGTCGTCTCGACCGTCCCGCCGTGGGCGAGGTGCCCCGCGGTCCAGTCGCTGAGCGTCTCGTAGGCGGCGTGGTCCATGAAGGAGCCGTCGAGCTCGACCACCACGTCGGAACCGTGCGGCAGCTGGTGCAGGGCGCGGCTCAGCCGGGGCACGGCGAGGAAGGTGAGCTGGCCCCGGACGTGCAGCAGCTGGCGTCCGTCCCGCTCCTCGCGGCTGATCCGGGTCCGGGCGAGCCGGTGCAGGGCGACCGCGACGGCCACGCCGATGCCGAGGGCGACGCCCTCCAGGATGCCGACGAGGACGACACCGGACAGCGTCACCGCGTAGACGACGACCTCGCGGTGCCGGGTGACGGTACGGATGTGGGTGATGCTGACCATCTGGATGCCGACCACCATGACCAGGGCGGCGAGGGCGGGCAGCGGGATCAGGTCGAGCACGGGCACGAGCAGCAGGGCCGCGAGCACGATCCACAGGCCGTGCAGCATCGTGGAGGCGCGGCTCACCGCTCCCGCCGAGACGTTGGCGACGCTGCGGACCGCGACACCGGCGACCGGCAGTCCGCCGAGCGCCCCGGAGATCACGTTGGCGGCGCCCTGACCGGCGAGTTCGCGGTCGAGGGCGGCGCGCGGGACGCCCCGGCCGCCGTCCGGGCGGGCGGCGATCAGCTTGTCGACCGCGACGGCGGACAGCAGCGACTGCACGCTGGTGACCAGGGTGATCGTCAGCACTCCGGCGAGGATGCCGAGCACCGGGCCCTCGGGCAGACCGGGCAGGGCGTGGCTGCTCCAGGAGGGCAGGTCGACGCGGGGGACCGCGAGCCCGGCGAACGTCGCGACCGCCGTCGCGCCGATCACCGCGACGAGCGCGGCCGGGATCCTGCGTACGAGCTTCCCGGCCCGGCCGGGAAGCCGGGGCCAGCACAGCAGCACGGCCACGGTGAGGGCGCTGATGCCGAGGGCCGCCGGGTGGATGTGCGCCAACTGCGCGGGCAGAGCCAGGACGTTGTCGACGACGGAGCTCTGCGGGGTGCTGCCGAGCACGATGTGGAGCTGGGCCAGGGCGATGGTGACGCCGATGCCGGCGAGCATGCCGTGCACGATCGCGGGCGAGACGGCGAGCGCCGATCGGGCCACCCGGAGCGCGGAGAGCCCGAGTTGGGCGAGCCCGGCGAGCACGGTGATGGCGCAGGTGGTGCGCCATCCGTACAGCTGGATGAGCTCGGCGGTCACCACGGTGAGGCCGGCGGCGGGGCCGCTCACCTGGAGCGGGGAGCCGCCGAACCGGCCGGCCACCAGACCGCCGACGGCGGCGGCGACCAGGCCGGACTGGAGCGGGGCCCCGGTGGCGAGCGCGATGCCGAGCGAGAGTGGCAGCGCGATCAGGAAGACGGCGACGGACGCCGACAGGTCGGCACCGGCGATACGGAAGCGCCGTGGCGCCTCCGGCGGACTGTGGGGCCGCTGGACGCGGGGCCTGTTGGTTGTGCGGGCAGGGGTGCAGAGGGTCATTCCCGTCTCCTCCGGGGCAGCGCGGTCGCGGTTCGTGGGGGACGAACGTGGGGGCTCGCGGCCGTGGGTCACGGCGTGCAGCGGCGGGATGCAGTGCGGCGGCAAGGCGGGATCCCGGCCGGGGCGAGGATCAACGCTCGGTAAATGGATCGTAATGGAGAGTAAAGTCTCCGGCATTATTTTCGGGGCAAACGGGGCAAAGATTCACCGGTTCCGGTGAAGGGCAGACGGATTGCCGCTTGTCGTTTCATCAGTCCGGCTGTCGCGGTGCGACGTTGACGCCGCTCGTACGGAACCGAGGAGAGGTGCGCGGATGACAGCCGCCGGGAGAAGGACCACTGCCCAGAGGAAGGCGCTCGCCGCCGCTGCCCTCGCCGTCGCCCTGATCGGCGGACTCGCCGGCTGCTCGGGCTCCGACGGCACCGCCACGAAGAGCGCGCCGGGCGGCTCGGGTGCCAAGAAGGCACCGGCCGGCGCCCCGCCGAACACGGTCCGCCTGATCGGCGACGGTTCCACCGCCTTCACCGGCGCCCAGCCCCACCAGCCCGTCTGGCAGCGCCTCAAGCCGGGCGAGACCCCGCCGCAGTTCGTCGTCTTCTCGTGGGACGGAGCCGGCGAGGACAGCCAGAAGCTCTTCTCCCACTTCCGCAAGGTCGGCAAGAAGTACGACGCCACCATGACGTACTTCCTCAGCGGCGTGTACCTGCTGCCCGAGGAGAAGCGGGACCTCTACGACCCGCCGCAGCACAGCCCCGGGCGCTCCGACATCGGCTTCAACGACACCGAGGGCATCCGTGCCACCGTCCGCGAGCTGCGCGGCGCGTGGCAGGAGGGCAACGAGATCGGCACCCACTTCAACGGGCACTTCTGCGGGGCCGAGGGCGGCGTCGGCACCTGGTCCGTCGAGGAGTGGAAGAGCGAGATCAAGCAGGCCAAGTCCTTCGTCAAGAACTGGAAGACCAACGCGGGGCTGCGCGCCGAGCAGCCGCTGCCGTTCGACTACGACAAGGAACTCGTCGGCGCCCGCACCCCCTGCCTCGAAGGCCGGACGAACTTCGTCCAGGCGGCGGCGCAGCTGGGCTTCCGCTACGACACGAGCGGCGTCAACGACCACATCTGGCCCAAGAAGGACCTGGGCCTGTGGGACCTGTCGCTCCAGCTCGTGCCGGTCCCGGGCCGCGCCTTCCAGACGCTGTCCATGGACTACAACTTCATGGTCAACCAGTCCCCTGGCACCACCCAGGGCGACCCGTCCCGGCGTGAGTACTGGGGCGACCAGATGCGGGACGGCCTGGTGCAGGCGTTCGAGCGCTCCTACCGGGGCAACCGCGCGCCGCTCATCATCGGCAACCACTTCGAGTCCTGGAACGGTGGCGTGTACATGCGCGCCATCGAGGAGACCATCGCCACCGTCTGCGTCCAGAAGGACGTGAAGTGCGTGTCGTTCCGGCAGCTCGCCGACTGGCTCGACGCACAGGACCCCGACGTCATCGCCAAGATGCGCACCCTCAAGGTCGGCGAGGCCCCGTCGGCCGGCTGGAAGGCCTTCCTCGCCCCGCAGCCGGCAACGGCCCCGGCCGCCCCGGCGGCAGCGGGCGCGCGGGCCCCGGCGGCCGGCCGCCCCGGCGACGGGCGTCAGTCGGGCTGAACGTCGCCGATGCCCTCGGCGAGCGCGGAGCCGGGGCCGACCTGAGCAACCAGGCCGGCCCCGTCGGCCGGCGGGTCGTCAGCCGAGCTGCGCCGGACTCCGTCCGCCGTCGGCCGTCGGTGTCGTCAGCCGAGCTGCGCGGTCATCGGCTCGCCCAGTACGAAGTCGGGGTCGACCTGGGCGGCCAGATCCGCCCCTGTCTTGGCATTGCCCCAGCTCTCCGCGTTGCGCAGGTGGAAGTGGACCATCTGGCGCGTGTAGCGGTCCCAGTCGCGGTCGGCGTACGAGTCGTCCGCCGCGTCCTGGAGGGCCTGGAGCGACATGCGGTTCTCCGCCTCCAGGAGTTCGAAGCGGGGCGGACGGCCCTTCTCCATCGCGCGGACCCAGTCCGAGTGACCCACCGTCACGAGCAGGTCGTCGCCGACCTCCGCGCGCAGGAAGTCCAGGTCGTCCTGGCCCTGCACCTTGTTGCCGACCACCTTGAGGGCGACGCCGAAGTCCCGCGCGTACTCCTTGTACTGGCGGTAGACCGAGATCCCCTTCCGGGTCGGCTCGGCGACCAGGAACGTCATGTCGAAGCGGGTGAAGAGACCGGAGGCGAAGGAGTCCGACCCGGCGGTCATGTCGACCACCACGTACTCGTCGGCGCCGTCGACCAGATGGTTCAGGCAGAGCTCCACCGCGCCGACCTTCGAGTGGTAGCAGGACACCCCGAGGTCCGACTCCGTGAAGGGGCCGGTCGCCATCAGACGGATCTCGCCGTCGTCGAGCGGCACCGTCCGCGCGCAGGCCTCGTAGACCGGGTTCTCCTCGCGGACCCGCAGCAGCCGCGAACCCTCCCCGGGCGGCGTCGTCTTGATCATCGTGTCGGCGGAGACGATCCGCGGGTTGCTGCCCCGCAGGTACTCCTTGATCAGCGGCAGATGGGCGCCCATCGCGGGCAGCGCGGCCGCGTCCGCGTCGGGGAGGCCGAGCGCGGCGCCCAGGTGCTGGTTGATGTCGGCGTCGACGGCTACGACCGGGGCTTCGTTGGCGGCGAGGTGGCGGATGAAGAGCGAGGACAGCGTGGTCTTGCCGCTGCCGCCCTTCCCCACGAAAGCGATCTTCATGTTCACCTAGGGTAGTGGTATGAACGCGCCGCGTGGTCGGGAAGCGTGAAGAAGACCACTCCATCGTGGGGCGGGCCGTCGGGGCGCGTAGCCTCCCTACTTATGAGTACGCACGCCTCTGACCCCTTGGCCGCCCTCGGCTCCCTGCCGGGCGTCGCCGACGCGGTGGACTCCGTACGCAAGGCCGTCGACCGGGTCTACGGCCACCGTGTGATGCGCCGCCGCAGCAACGAGATCTCTTCCGAAGCGGCCCTGCGCGGGGCGCGCGGCTCGGCCGCCCTGTCCGGCGCCGACTGGGCCCTGGAAGAGGTGCGCCGCCGCACCGACTTCGGCTCCGACGCAGAGGCCCGCACGGTCGGCGCCGCGCTGCGCCTCGGCGCCGAGGCCGGGCAGCTGCTCTCCATCTGGCGTCAGTCGCCGCTGCGGGTCCTCGCCCGGCTCCACCTGGTCGCCGCGGGCGACCCGGGCGCATCGGTGGGCCGGCCCCGGCTGGACGGCGAGACGGTCGACGAACCGCTGGTGACGGCCCCGCTGCCGACGCCCGCCGAGGTCGGTGGACGCCTCGACGGCCTCGCGGAACTGATCGTCGCGGGCGGCGAGGCCCCCGCGCTGGTGACGGCCGCCGTCGTCCACGGAGAGCTGCTCGCGCTGCGCCCCTTCACCTCGTACAACGGCCTGGTCGCGCGTGCCGCCGAGCGGATCGCGCTGGTCGGCAGCGGCCTCGACCCCAAGGCGATCTGCCCGGCGGAGGTCGGTCACGCGGAGCAGGGGCGGGCCGCGTACCTCGCCGCGTTCGAGGGGTACCTGTCGGGGACCCCGGAGGGCGTGGGCGGCTGGATCGCGCACTGCGGGCGCTCGGTCGAACTCGGCGTCCGCGAGTCGACGGCCGTGTGCGAGGCCCTCCAGCGCGGCGCTGCCTGAACCGGCGCGGCGCGGACGGCGGCGCGGGCCCGGATCCCGGTCCGAGTGGGCGGCGGTGCGGGCCCGGATCCCGGTCCTGAGTGGACGGCGGTGCGGGCCCGGATCCCGGTCCCCTGCAAACGAATCCGGGCCCCTCGCGGGGCCCGGAACGGGTTGCGGCGGCACCAGTTCTGGTACCGCCGCTGGCACGTCTACCCAGTTACCATGCGTCCTCGAATATGTGCCCATCAGGCCGGGAACTTTGCCCGTAGCCTGGTGCGGCTGGCCCGTAATCGACGGGTCGACGTCGCGTGGGTGCTCGGTTTCTGTGCTAGGTCCGTGGGGCCTTCATGCTCAACAGGTGATCCTCTCGGATGTCCTCGGTCTCGCGGGCCTGATTCCTTTCTACTCCTGTCGGGGTAGAAGCGAAAGTGCTGAGTCCACTTCTCTGCTCATCGCTCAAATTCGGGCAAAGTCATCCGCGAGTCGATGGGCGAGCGCGGCCTGCCGGCGCCGGGCGGCGTACCAGACGAGTCCGGCGCCCACGGCCGCCGCACCCACCGCCGCCGCGGCGACGAGCGTGGGACGGGGCGGCATACGGAATTCGGGCAGCCGCTGCTTGAGCCGCACCGGCTTCTCGAAGGCGAGAACCGGCCATTCCCGCGCCACGGCCTCGCGACGCAGGGACCGGTCCGGATTGACCGCGTACGGGTGGCCGACGGCCTCCAGCATGGGGATGTCGGTCGCCGAGTCGCTGTACGCGTAGCAGCGCGAGAGGTCGTAGCCCTCGGACTTCGCGAGCTCCCGGACGGCCTCGGCCTTCGTCGGCCCGTAGGCGTAGTACTCCACCTCACCGGTGAAGCAGCCGTCCTCGCCGACCACCATCCGGGTGGCGACGACCCGGTCGGCGCCCAGCATCTCGCCGATCGGCTCGACGACCTCGGCGCCGGACGTCGAGACGATCACGACGTCGCGGCCGGCGGCGTGGTGCTCCTCGATGAGGGAGGCGGCCTCGTCGTAGATGATCGGGTCGATCAGGTCGTGAAGGGTCTCGGCGACGAGCTCCTTCACCTGGGCCACGTTCCAGCCTTTGCAGAGCGCGGAAAGATATTCGCGCATCCGCTCCATCTGGTCGTGATCTGCTCCACCTGCCAGGAAGACGAACTGGATGTAGGCCGTCCGCAGGGCGGCGCGGCGGCTGATCAGTCCGCCCCGGTAGAAGGACTTGCTGAAGGTCAGCGTCGAGGACTTCGCAATGACCGTCTTGTCCAGGTCAAAGAAGGCGGCTGTGCGCGGCAAGGAGTGGTTTTCCACAAGCCAGAGCATAGGTGCCCGCCATTCGGCGTACGCTGGGGCGCGTGGGTTTGCCTGAGAAGGCTCTCGGGTACACCATGGAAGTCACGGATCGTTCGCGACCGTGCTAACCCGGTCCGGCTCCTCCCCCCCCCGAGTCGGCCGGAAAGACGACCCCCGCTCTCCCCCCCGGCGGGGGTCGTCGCATGTCCGGAGCCGTTTTGGCGCTGTGGGACATCGTCCGCCTCCTTCCTTCCGGCCGTCGGCCACGCATCGTCAGGCGCTCTGCCCGACCCTCGATCCATCACTCACAGTAACCGGCAGGCTGCGTTCCGGGCAGTCCCCGGAGGAGTGACGGAGATATTCACAGGGCTTGGGATATCCCCAGTTTTTCGGCAAGATCCCCAGGATTTTCGGTTCGGCCCCACGGTGATTCCCGTCGCGAAGTTCGCGAACGGCAGGAATCACGAGAGGGGTGTGTGTCATGGAGGCATCCAGGACTTCCGGGGTCGGGGGTACGACGTGGACGTCGGCGCCGAGCGGGGCGGGGCGGGCCCCGGTGCCGAACGGCACGGACGGGCCCGGCCCCCAAGAGCACCGCCGCACGGGTCCGTTGATCGTCACCGAGGACCTCGGGCTGCTCGACGACCTCCTGCGGCTGTGCGCCGCTGCGGGGGTCGAACCCGAGGTGCACCACCGGGTTCCGGAGCGGCGGGCGAGCTGGACCGACCCACCCCTCGTCCTGGTCGGCGACGACGCCGCGGCACGCTGCCGGGGAGCGGAGCGCCGCCCGGGGACCGTCCTCGTCGGGCGGGACCGGGCGGATTCGGGGGTGTGGCGGCTCGCCGTCGAGATCGGGGCCGAGTGCGTCCTGCGGCTGCCGGACGCCGAGAACCTCCTCGTCGACCGCATCGCCGACGCGGCCGAGGGCGTGGGCCGGCAGGCGCTGACCGTCGGGGTCGTCGGCGGCCGAGGCGGCGCGGGTGCCTCCACTCTGGCCTGTGGACTCGCGCTGGCCGCCTCGCGATCCGGGTGGCGCACCCTGCTCGTCGACGGCGACCCGCTGGGCGGGGGCCTCGACGTGTTGCTCGGCGGCGAGCGCGAGGAGGGCAGACGATGGCCCGACTTCGCGGCCTCGAAGGGGCGGCTCGCCGCCGGCGCCCTGGAGGAGTCCCTGCCGTCCGTGCGGGGCGTCCGGGTGCTCAGCTGGGGCAGGGAGCCCGCCTCGCCCGTGCCGGCCGAGGCCGTGCGGTCCGTGCTCGCGGCGGCCCGCCGCCGGGGCGGGGTCGTCGTGGTCGACCTGCCGCGCGCGGTCGACCCGGCGGCCGTCGAGGCTCTTGCCCAGCTCGACCTGGGACTGCTGGTCGTGCCGGGCGAGTTGAGGGCCGTCGCGGCCGCGCACCGGGTGGCGTCGACCCTCTCCATGGGTGTGCGCGACCTGCGGGCCGTGGTCCGCGGACCGTACGCGGCCGGGCTCGACGAGCGATGGGTCGCCGACGCGCTGCGGCTGCCGCTCGCCGGTGAACTCCCTTACGACCCGGGGATCGTGTCCGACCAGGACGCGGGTGTGCCACCGGGCGCCGAGCCCCGCGGCCCCCTCGGCCGGTTTTGCGACGCCTTCTGGGTGCGCGCCCTCGTCCCCGGTGGTGCGGCGTGACCGGGAGCGCGGGTGGCGGCGGCGCGGGGCTCCTCGACGCGGTGCGGCAGCGGCTCGCGGCGAGCGGGTCCGAGCCCACCCCGGCGCGGGTCGCGGCGGCGCTGAGGGCGCAGGGGCGGCTGCTCGGCGACGCGGAAGTGCTGGGTGTGGCCGAGGAGCTGAGGTGCGAACTGATCGGCACCGGACCGCTCGAACCGCTGCTCGCCGATCCGGCCGTCACCGACGTCCTGGTCTCGGCACCCGACCGGGTGTGGGTGGACCGGGGCGCCGGTCTGGAGCGGGCCCCGGTGTCCTTCAGCGACGCCGCCGCCGTGCGCAGGCTCGCGCAACGGCTCGCGGCGGTGGCCGGACGCCGGCTCGACGACGCAAGGCCCTGGGTGGACGCACGCCTGCCCGACGGCACCCGGATGCACGCGGTGCTGCCACCGGTGGCGGTCGGCTCGACCTGCCTGTCGCTCCGCGTGGTCCGCCCGCGCGCCTTCACCCTGGAGGAGCTGGCGGCGGCGGGCACGGTGCCGCCCGGCGGTGCCTCCATCCTGCGCGCACTCATCGACGCCCGGGTGTCGTACCTGGTCAGCGGCGGCACGGGGACGGGGAAGACCACCCTGCTCGCCTCCCTGCTCGGCCTGGTGGGGGAGCGGGAGCGGATCGTCCTCGCCGAGGACTCGGCGGAGCTGCGGCCCGACCATCCGCACGTGGTGCGGCTGGAGGCACGGCCCGCGAACCAGGAGGGCGCCGGACTCGTGACCCTGCGGGACCTGGTCCGGCAGGCGCTGCGGATGCGGCCGGACCGGCTGGTGGTCGGCGAGGTCCGGGGCGGCGAGGCGGTCGATCTGCTCGCCGCTCTCAACACCGGCCACGAGGGGGGCTCGGGCACGGTCCACGCCAACACCGCGGCGGACGTGCCGGCGCGCCTCGAAGCCCTGGGGACGGCGGCCGGGCTCGACCGGGCCGCCCTGCACAGCCAGTTGGGGGCCGGTCTGTCGGTCGTGCTCCATCTGGCGCGGGACCGGGACGGTCGGCGGCGGATCGCCGAGGCGCACGTCCTGGAGCGGGACCGGGACGGCCTGGTGCGGACGGTCCCGGCGCTGCGGTGGGGTGCGGCCGGGTTCGTGCGGGAGCGGGGCTGGGCGCGGCTCAGGTCGCTGATCGGAGGGGGACCGTGAGCACGACGGGGTTGTCCGTACGGGACGTGGTCCAGGTGGCGGCGGTGGTCTGCGCGGTCGTGGCGTTGTGGGAGGTGGCCGAGCGGAGGCGCGTCACGGGGCGGGCGCGGCTGCTGCTCGCCGGTGGGCCCATCGGGCGCCCGGGGAGTCTCGGTGGCCCTGTGGTGTGGTCGGCGGTGGCCGCGCGCTGGTGGGCCGTGCTGCGGGGGCGGCGGGCCTGGCTGTGTCTCCCGGTGGCGGGAGTCGTGGCGGTGCTCGGTGGCTCGCCGCTGCCCTTGGCGGCGGGGGCGGTCGCGGTGCCGGTCGTCGGACGGCGGCTGAGAGAGGCCGAGTGCCGGAGGGAACGCGAGGCGCGGGCCGAGCGCGTGGTGGCCCTGTGCGGGGCTGTCGTGGGGGAGTTGAGGGCCGGTTGGCAGCCCGCGCAGGCCCTGTCCTTCGCGGCTCGCGAGACGGGCGCGCTCGGCGACCGGGAGGCGGCGGTGCTCGCGGCGGCCCGGTTCGGCGGGGACGTGCCGGAGGCCCTGCGGAGAGCGGCCGGGCAGGACGGCGCCGACGGACTCGCGGGCATGGCGGCGTGCTGGCAGGTCGCTGTGGACGGCGGCGCGGGCCTGGCCGCCGGGCTCGACCGGCTCGAAGCGGCTCTGCGGGACCACAGCGAGCAGCGCGAGCGGTTGCGCGCCGAACTCGCCGGGGCCTGGGCGACGGTGGCCGTCCTCGCGGTGCTGCCGCTCGCCGGTGTCGCCCTGGGCGCGGCTCTGGGCGCGGATCCGTTGCGGGTGCTGCTGCACACACCGGCGGGCCTGGGCTGCCTCGTCGTGGGCGGGGCTCTGGAGGCGGCCGGGCTGTGGTGGGCCGCTCGGATCGTCCGAGGAGGGGAGCGGGCGTGACGGGTGCCGTGCAGGCGGCCGCGGTGGCGACTGTGGCGATCGTCTGGTCCGAGCAGGGGGTGCGGGAGCTGGTGCGCGGGCGGAGAGCGCGCGGCGTGCGGCGGAGGCTGCGGGACCTGCTGCCGGCCCCGGCCTCCGCCCCGGCCCCGCGACCGCGGAGGATCCGGTCCGGCCGGCCGCCGCGGTGGGTGGCGTACGGGGCGGCGCCTCTCGGGGCGGCCGGGCTCGGCTGGGTGCTGTTCGGCGGGTTCGGCGCCCTGGTGGCCGCCGTCCTGGTGGCCGTGGCCGTCGGACGCGGTGCGGTGAGCGGATCCGCCGCGCCGGTGGACGCGGAGGACGACGCGGCGCGGCATCTTCCGCTGGCCGCGGATCTGCTGGCGGCCTGCGCCTCGGCCGGAGCCGGGCCCGGGGAGGCGGCGGAGGCCGTCGGACGGTCCCTCGGCGGCCCACTGGGCGAGCGGCTGACCCGTACGGCGGCCGAACTGCGGCTCGGCGGCGAACCGGCCGAGGTGTGGCGGAGGTTCGGCGCGATACCGGGAGCCTCGGGCCTCGCGCGCTGCATGGAACGGGCCGGCTCCTCCGGGGCACCCGCGGCGGACGCTGTCGCCCGGCACGCGGCCGCGCTGCGGTCGGCCCGCGCCCGGACGGCGGCCACCAAGGCGCGCCGGGCGCAGGTCCTCATCAGCGGGCCCGTGGGGCTCTGCTTCCTGCCGGCCTTCCTGGCGGTGGGCGTGGCCCCGGTGGTGATCGGCCTGGCGACGGGGCTTCTGGACGGATGACGGCACGGATGAACGGCATGACACGACGAGAACGACGGACCGAGGAGGTCGGCATGGGAGTCAAGGTGGCGAGGGGAGCCGAGGTGGCGGCAGGCGGTCGGCGGCAGGCGCGGCGGGCACGGCGGGACACGGCGAGGAGGGCGGCCGAGTGCCGGGACGCGGGGATGACCACGTCCGAGTACGCGGTGGGGACGATCGCGGCGGCGGGGTTCGCCGCGGTCCTGTACAAGATCGTGACCAGCGAGACGGTCTCGGGAGCGCTGGAGTCGATGATCGGGAAGGCTCTCGATGCGCCGTTCTGACCGGGGTTTCGTGACCGTGGAGGCGGCGCTGGTGCTGCCTGTCCTCGCCCTCTTCACGGTCACCCTGCTCTGGGCGCTGGCGGCGGCCGCCGCGCAGATCCGCTGTGTGGACGCGGCGCGGGCCGGGGCCCGGGTCGCGGCCCGCGCCGAGCCCGTGGCCTCCGCCGAGTCCGCCGCGCGGGCAGCCGCGCCCGAGGGCGCCCGGGTCGCGGTGACGCGGTCGGGGGAGCTGTGGCGGGTGACGGTGGAGGCCGCGGCGCCGGGTCCCCGGGGCATGGGGCTGACCCTGAGGGCGGAGGCCGCGGCACTCGCGGAGGACACGCCGATCGGCGACCCGGCACCGGTCGTCCCGGAGAGCGGGGCCCGTCGTGACGGCTGACGTCCGTGGTCGCGGCCGGGACCGGGGCGCGGCGACCGTGTGGGTGGCGTTCGCGGCCTGTGCGCTGTGCGTGGTGTTCGGGGCGGTGCTCGCGCTCGGGCAGGCGGTGGCGGCCAGGCACCGGGCCGGAGGGGCGGCCGACCTGGCGGCGCTCGCCGCCGCCGACCGGGCGCTGTGGGGCGAGGTCGAGGCCTGTGCCACCGCCGACCGGGTGGCCGCCGCGCAGGGCGCCGAGCTGGTGGGCTGCGCCGTGCGGGGCGAGATCGCGGTGGTGACCGCCCGGGTCGTGCGCGGCCCCTACCGGCCTGCGATCAGGTCTCGGGCGGGGCCTCCGACGCCTCTGCCGGCGGCGTCCCAGGTGTCCCAGGTGTCTCAGATGTCTCAGGCGCCACAGGGATCTCAGGCACCACAGGGACCTCGGGCGTCCCAGGGGTCTTCGGGGGCTCCGGGGCCTCGCGGAGGATCTCCGTGAGGAGGCGGACCGCGCCGCGCTTGTGGAGGGGGTCGTTGCCGTTGCCGCACTTCGGGGACTGGATGCAGGACGGGCAGCCCGCCTCGCACTCGCAGGAGGCGATGGCCTCCCGGGTGGCCGTCAGCCAGGCACGGGCCGTGTGGAAGGCGCGCTCGGCGAAGCCCGCGCCGCCCGGATGGCCGTCGTACACGAAGACGGTGGGCAGCAGGGTGTCCGGGTGGAGCGGCACGGAGACGCCGCCGATGTCCCAGCGGTCGCAGGTGGCGAAGAGCGGCAGCATGCCGATGGAGGCGTGCTCGGCGGCGTGCAGGGCGCCCCCGAGGATCTCCGGGGTGATCCGGGCGGCGTCGAGCTGGTCCTCCGTGACCGTCCACCACACGGCCCGGGTGCGCAGGGTGCGGGGCGGCAGGTCGAGCTTGGTCTCGCCGAGCACCTCGCCGGTGATCAGACGGCGGCGCAGGAAGGAGACGACCTGGTTGGTGACCTCGACGGAGCCGTAGCAGAGGCGGCCGGCTCCCCAGGGGATCTCGGTCTCGGTGTCCAGGACGGCGATGGAGGTGGTGTCGCGGGCGGTCGTGGAGTACGGCGGGACGGCCTCCTCCACGAGTGCCACGGAGTCCTTGAGGTCGAGCTCCCGGACCAGATAGGTACGGCCCTGGTGGAGGTGGACGGCACCCTCGTGGACGGCCGCGTGGGAGGCGGCCTCGTCGACGGTGCCCAGCAGCCGGCCGGTTCCGGCCTCCACGATCCGGACGGGGCTGCCGCCGCCGCCCCGGATGTCCGTGAGGTCGGCGGCCCGCTCGCGGCGGGTCCAGTACCAGCCGGTGGAGCGGCGGCGCAGCAGGCCGGCGCCCTCCAGCTGGGGCAGCAGGTCGGGGACGGCCGGGCCGAAGAGGGCCAGGTCCGCTTCGGTCAGCGGGAGCTCGGCGGCGGCGGCGCACAGATGGGGGGCGAGGACGTACGGGTTGTCCGGGTCGAGGACGGTCGACTCGACCGGCTGGTCGAAGATCGCCTCCGGGTGGTGGACCAGGAAGGTGTCCAGCGGATCGTCGCGGGCGATCAGGATCGCCAGGGAGCCCTCGCCCGAACGGCCGGCGCGGCCCGCCTGCTGCCACAGGGAGGCCCTGGTGCCGGGGTAGCCGGCGATCAGGACCGCGTCCAGGCCCGAGACGTCCACGCCCAGCTCCAGGGCCGTCGTGGCGGCCAGACCGAGGAGCTCGCCGGAGTGCAGGGCCCGCTCCAGGGCCCGGCGCTCCTCGGGGAGGTAGCCGCCGCGGTAGGCGGCGACCCGGCGGGCGAGCGCGCGGTCGGTCTCGGCGAGGCGTTCCTGGGCGATCACCGAGATCAGCTCGGCGCCGCGCCGGGAGCGTACGAAGGCGACCGAGCGGACGCCCTGGCGGGTCAGGTCGGTCAGCAGGTCCGCGGTCTCGGCGGTGGCGGTGCGGCGCACGGGCGCTCCGCGCTCGCCGTGCAGCTCGGTCAGCGGCGGCTCCCACAGGGCGAAGACCAGCTCGCCGCGCGGAGAGGCGTCGTCGGAGACCTCGGTGACCGGCAGGCCGGTGAGGCGGCCGGCGGCGAGGGCGGGTTCGGCGGAGGTGGCGGAGGCGAGGAGGAAGACCGGCTCGGAGCCGTACCGGGCGCAGATCCGGCGCAGTCGCCGCAGCACCTGGGCGACGTGGGAGCCGAAGACGCCCCGGTAGGTGTGGCACTCGTCGATCACGACGTAGCGCAGGGAGCGCAGGAAGGAGGCCCATCTGGGGTGGGACGGGAGTATGCCCCGGTGCAGCATGTCGGGGTTGGTCAGCACGTGGTTCGCGTACTGGCGGACCCACTCGCGTTCCTCGACGGGCGTGTCGCCGTCGTAGACGGCGGGGCGGATCCGGTTGCCGAGCGGGGCGGCCAGTTCCCGGACGGCGCGCCGCTGGTCGGCGGCGAGGGCCTTGGTGGGCGAGAGGTACAGGGCGGTGGTCCCCCGGCCGTTCGGGGCCTCCGAGCCGTCCAGGAGGGTGCTGAGGACCGGGGCGAGGTAGGCGAGCGACTTGCCCGAGGCGGTGCCGGTGGCGATGACCACGTTCTCGCCGTCGAGAGCGTGCTCGGCGGCCTCCGCCTGGTGTGCCCAGGGGTGCTCGATCCCGGCCGCCTCGATCGCCGCGATCACCTCCGGACGGATGCGGTGCGGCCAGACGGCATGACGACCCTCCCGGGCGGGCATGTGCTCCATATGAGTGATGCGCGCGGCCCGGCTCTCGCCCGAGGAGAGCCGGTCGAGGACCATGGCGGGAGAGGGGCGGCTGCCCATGTCTCCGGCCGGTCGTCGGGGGCGCTGATTCTTGGCCATCGGCACCGAGTGTGTCACTGCCATGACGGACAATGCTTCCAAGGCGTCGTGCATGGCTGCTGGTAAGTGATTGAATGCCATCGCGGCTGGCGATCAGTTCCCTGACTCCGCCCGGGAGACCCAGTGGGGACGATCGTTCGATAGCAAGGTGCTGGAGGATCCGTGGACCTGTCCCTGTCGACTCGCAATGTGTCCGGCGCTGGTGGCGACCGTACGGTCGTCGAGGTCGGTGGCGAGATTGATGTGTATACCGCGCCCAAGCTGCGCGAGCAGTTGGTCGAGTTGGTGAACGACGGCAGCTACCACCTGGTTGTCGACATGGAGGGCGTGGACTTCCTCGACTCCACCGGCCTCGGTGTGCTCGTCGGCGGCCTGAAGCGTGTGCGCGCCCATGAGGGCTCGCTGCGTCTGGTCTGCAACCAGGAGCGCATTCTGAAGATTTTCCGGATCACGGGTCTCACCAAGGTGTTCCCGATCCACACCTCGGTCGACGAGGCCGTCAACGCCGTCGACTGAGCCCAGGGGGTTCGTATGGCCACCGTTGAACTCCGCTTCAGCGCTCAGCCCGAGCACGTCCGTACGGCCCGCCTGGTGGCGGCCGCGGTCGCGCGCCGGGCCGGGGTGGACGAGGCGGTCCTCGACGAGGTGCGGCTCGCCGTCGGCGAGGCGTGTTCGCGTGCCGTCGGGCTGCACCGCAGCAACGACGTCACCACGCCCATCAGGGTCGTGCTGACCGAGGAGGAGAAGACGTTCTCCATCGAGGTCGGCGACGAGGTCCCGGGCGCGGGGGTCGCGGCGGCCGATGCCGCCGGTGTCCCCGGCGCGCGGTCGGCGGCCCCGGCCGAGGAATTCGACGACGCCGACGGTGAGGACGAGATGGGGCTCGCGGTGATCCGCGGGCTCGTCGACGATGTCGAGGTGAGCGCCGGCGAGGACGGCGGCACCATCCGGATGAGCTGGCCGGTGAACTCGGCGGACATCCTGTCCTGACCCGTACGGAGCCACGAAGCGCAACGAGACAACGCGACAACGCAACAACGAGCAGAGGCCCTGCCCCGCAGGGCCTCTTCTCGTTGCGTCGCAACCGGCGCCCCCGTCGCAACCGGCGCCCCCGGCGCAACCGGCCGCCGCCCGAGACCGGACCCGCCCGTAACCTGCCTCTGCCTCTGCCTCTGCCCGAGTCCGCCCCGTTCCGGACCGGCAGGCTCCGAGTCCGCCCCCTGATTGGTGCATCCGCGCGGGGGGTTTCCGGCATCCCCGTACGTGCCGGTTTGTCTCCCTATGATCCGTCCCCATGTACCCCACATCTCTCGCCGCGGCGGTGCTCACGAGCGGGAACCGGACGATCGTGTACGTCATCGGCGCCGTCGCCCTCGCCGCGCTGGTCGTCGCGCGGCTCCTCGTCCGCCAGGTGCTCAGAGCCGGTGAGGGCACCGAGCGGATGAGGGAGATCGCCGCCGCCGTGCAGGAGGGGGCCAACGCCTACCTCGCGCGGCAGCTGC
The DNA here is from genome assembly GCF_055574655.1 of Streptomyces sp. NPDC029956. NCBI lineage: Bacteria > Bacillati > Actinomycetota > Actinomycetes > Kitasatosporales > Streptomycetaceae > Streptomyces > Streptomyces sp. NPDC029956. The sequence continues at coordinate 154,396 of NZ_JBVHZJ010000003.1, forward strand.
GGACCCTCGCCGTCTTCGCGGTCGCCGTGTTCTTCCTGCTGATGCTGCTGCCCGCGGACAACTGGTCTCAGCGCGCCGGACGTTCCCTGTTCTTCCTGGTCGGGGCGCTCTTCTCGGTGGTCACCGGGTACATCGGCATGCGGCTCGCCGTACGGGCCAATGTGCGGGTGGCCGCGGCCGCGCGGGAGGCCACGCCGGCCGAGGGCGCACCCGAGAAGAACCTGACGGAGGTGGCCCACCGGGCCACCCGGATCGCGTTCCGTACCGGTGGGGTCGTCGGCATGTGCACGGTGGGCCTCGGGCTGCTCGGTGTCGTGTGCGTCGTGCTCGTCTACGCCGCCGACGCGCCCAAGGTCCTGGAGGGATTCGGACTCGGCGCCGCGCTCATCGCCATGTTCATGCGCGTGGGCGGCGGCATCTTCACCAAGGCCGCCGACGTCGGCGCCGACCTGGTCGGCAAGGTCGAGCAGGGCATCCCGGAGGACGACCCGCGCAACGCGGCCACCATCGCCGACAACGTGGGCGACAACGTCGGCGACTGCGCGGGCATGGCCGCCGACCTCTTCGAGTCGTACGCCGTCACCCTGGTCGCCGCGCTCATCCTCGGCATGGCGGCCTTCGGCGACCACGGTCTGGCGTTTCCCCTGATCGTGCCCGCGATCGGCGTGATCACCGCGGTGATCGGCATCTTCGCCGTCTCGCCGCGGCGCTCCGACCGCGGCGGGATGAGCGCGATCAACCGCGGATTCCTCGTCTCCGCCGTGATCTCGCTCGCCGGAGTCGCCGTCGCCGCCTTCCTGTACCTGCCCTCCTCCTACGCCGAGCTCGAGGGCGTCACCGAGCCGGGCATCCAGAACCACGCCGGTGATCCCCGGGTCCTCGCCCTGGTCGCCGTGGCCCTCGGCATCGTCCTCGCCGCGCTCATCCAGCAGCTCACCGGCTACTTCACGGAGACGAGCCGCCGGCCGGTCAGGGACGTCGGCAGGTCCTCGCTCACCGGCCCCGCGACCGTCGTCCTCGCGGGCGTCGCCCTGGGCATGGAGTCCGCCGTCTACACGGCGCTCCTGATCGGCCTCACCGTGTACGGGGCGTTCCTGCTCGGCGGTTCCTCGATCATGCTCGCGCTGTTCGCGGTCGCCCTCGCCGGTACGGGCCTGCTCACCACCGTCGGCGTGATCGTCGCGATGGACACCTTCGGCCCGGTCGCCGACAACGCCCAGGGCATCGCGGAGATGTCCGGGGACGTCCGGGGGGCTGGGGCGCAGGTCCTCACCGATCTGGACGCCGTCGGCAACACGACGAAGGCCATCACCAAGGGCATCGCCATCGCGACCGCCGTCCTCGCGGCGGCGGCGCTGTTCGGCTCGTACCGGGACGCCATCGCCACCTCGGTCGCCGAGGTCGGCGCGAAGGCAGACGAGCTGACCCTCTCGATGGACATCTCCCAGCCCAACAACCTCTTCGGCCTGATCCTCGGCTCGGCGGTCGTGTTCCTCTTCTCGGGGCTCGCGATCAACGCCGTGTCGCGGTCGGCGGGGTCGGTGGTCTACGAGGTGCGGCGGCAGTTCCGCGAACACCCCGGAATCATGAACTTCACCGAGAAACCCGAGTACGGACGGGTCGTCGACATCTGCACCAAGGACGCGCTGCGCGAACTCGCCACGCCCGGGCTGCTCGCGGTGATGGCCCCGATCGCGGTCGGCTTCGCGCTGGGGGTAGGCGCGCTCGGCGCGTACCTCGCCGGAGCGATCGGCACGGGCGCCCTGATGGCCGTCTTCCTCGCCAACTCAGGTGGCGCCTGGGACAACGCGAAGAAGCTGGTGGAGGACGGGAACCACGGCGGCAAGGGCAGTGAGGCGCACGAGGCGACCGTCATCGGGGACACGGTCGGCGACCCGTTCAAGGACACGGCGGGACCGGCGATCAACCCGCTCCTGAAGGTGATGAACCTGGTCGCGCTGCTCATCGCCCCGGCGGTCGTGAGGTTCAGCTACGGGGGCGACGCGAGCGCCGGTCTCCGGGCGGCGGTCGCGGGGATCGCGCTGATCGTCGTCATCGTCGCCGTACGGATCTCCAAGAGGCGCTCCGTGACGGTGTCCTGACGCGGTGTCCGTACGGCCTTCGTGCCCGGTGTCCGTACGGCCTTCGTGCCCGGTGCCCGTACGAGAACCGTGCGCGGTGTGTACGGGCTCCGCGTCCTGGGTTCGTACGAGAGCCGCGCGGGCTGTTCGTACGGGCTCCGCGGGTGGTGTCCGTCTCATTCCCGGGCGCGTCGGGGGCGCGTGAGAGGTCTCTCCCTTGGGTCAAAAGACTGCAATACAGTCTTAATCGGTCGCACGAAAGGTGGAAGTAGCCCGTTCGGCGTGTATGTTCCGGGGCCGAGAGCCTTGGAAGGGACCGATCCGGTGAACAAGAAGCTTGCGGCCGCACTGTCCGGCGGCGCGGTACTCGTGCTCGCGCTGTCCGGTTGCAGCGACGACGAGGGCAACAAGGTGGACGACTGGGCGAAGACGTTCTGCGACCAGGCGAAGCCTCAGATCCAGAAGCGGGCCGACGCCCACCAGATCATCATTTCGACGGCCGCGGACAGCAAGCCCGCCGAGATCCAGGCCGCGGACTCGAAGGCGTTCCAGGACATCGCCAACGCCGACCGGGCGCTGGCGAAGGCCGTCGAGGGCGCCGGCGCCCCGCCCGTCGAGAACGGCGAGAAGGTGCAGCAGGACGCGATCAAGGAGCTCAACGCGACCGCCGTGGCCTACGAGGGCCTCAAGAAGCAGGTCGACGCGCTGGACCCGACGAACCAGCAGAAGTTCGCGGACGGCCTCCAGGGTGTCGCCGACGGCCTGACCAAGATCGAGAAGATGGACCAGAACGCCCTGTCCAAGCTGGAGGAGGGCGAGCTGGGCCAGGCGATGGCCAAGCAGCCCGGCTGCCAGAAGCCCACGGCCTCGACCCCGCCGAAGACCTCCGGCTCGGCGTCCCCGCAGCCCGGCTCCACGGCGTCCGCCTCCTCCGACAAGGCTTCGGCGAAGCCGGCCGGGACGACCTCGCCGGCCAAGACCGAGGAGTAGTCCCGCCCGGGACACCTCGCCCCGACCCGGTGGCCGCGGCGATCCGCCACGCGCCGCCGGGTCGTCGCGCTGCCACGCCGCCGGGTCGACAGGGCAACGCTCGCCGCGCTGCCGGGTCACCGTGCCGCCGGGTCGACAGGGCAACGGGTCGTCCGCGCCGCCGGGTCGACGGAGGCCCTCGGGCCGGTCCGTGGACGTCCGCCGCCGGGTCGGCCGCCCGGTTGTCGGTGGCGGCGGTCACAATGGAGCGGTGAGTACGACCAGCCTGCCTCCCCGCCTCCCGGTGCCCGCGCACGCCGCACGTCTGCGCGAGGCGCTGCTCGCCGCCGACTTCACCGCCGACGGACTCCTCGACCTGCTCGGCGCCCCGGCCTACGCCGCGCTCGCGCGCAGCGAGACCGTGCCCGCGCTGCGCGCCACCCGCGGTGACTCCCCGCTGGAGACCCTCGTCCGGCTCTTCCTGCTCCAGCAGGGCGTCGGGCACGAGCGGGCCGCCGCCGCGCTCCCGCTCGAAGAGGCCCTGGCCGACGGCTGGGTCGTCCGCGAGGACGACACCGTCTCCGCCACGGTCGACGTCCGGCCGTACGGCGGGCCCGACGGCGAGGACTGGTTCATCGTCTCCGACCTGGGCTGCGCCGTCGGCGGGGCCGGCGGGATCGGCAGGAAGGACGAAGGCGTCGTCCTCGGCGTCGGCGGTGCCTCCACCACCCTCGCCGGGATCACGGTCCGTACACCGGTGTCCTCCGCCCTCGACCTCGGCACCGGCTCCGGCATCCAGGCGCTGCACGCCGCCCAGCACACCACCCTGGTCACGGCCACCGATCTCAACCCGCGCGCCCTGGACTTCACACGGCTCACCCTCGCGCTCTCCGGGGCCCGGGAGGCCGAGCTGCTGACCGGCTCGCTCTTCGAGCCGGTCGACGGCGACACGTACGACCTGATCGTCTCCAACCCGCCGTTCGTGATCTCCCCCGGCGCCCGGCTCACCTACCGGGACGGCGGGATGGGCGGCGACGACCTGTGCCGCACGCTCGTGCAGCAGGCGGGCGACCGGCTCAACGACGGCGGGTACGCCCAGTTCCTCGCCAACTGGCAGCACGTCGAGGGCGAGGAGTGGCAGGACCGGCTGCGGTCCTGGGTGCCCGCCGGCTGCGACGCCTGGATCGTGCAGCGCGAGGTCCAGGACGTCACCCAGTACGCCGAACTGTGGCTGCGCGACAGCGGGGACCACCGCGGCGACCCGGACGCGTACCGCGAGGCGTACGGGCGCTGGCTCGACGAGTTCGAGGCCCGCAAGACGCGCGCGGTGGGCTTCGGCTGGATCACGATCCGGCGGAACGAGGCCGTGGCGTCCGGCGCCGTCGAGCCGTCGATCGTCGTCGAGGAGTGGCCGCACCCCGTCGAGCAGCCCCTCGGCCCCACCGTCCTCGCCCACTTCGAGCGCCAGGACTACCTCCGCTCCCACGACGACGCGGGTCTCCTCGCCGACCGGTTCACGCTCGCACCCGAGGTCGTGCAGGAGCAGGTCGGACTCCCCGGAGCCGAGGACCCGGAGCACGTCGTGCTCCGGCAGAACCGGGGGATGCGCCGGGCCACCCGGGTCGACCACGTCGGCGCCGGGTTCGCCGGGGTCTGCGACGGCACCCTCAGCGCGGGCCGCATCCTCGACGCGATCGGGCAGCTGATGGGCGAGGACCCGGTGATACTGCGGGACCGCACCCCGCAGGCGATCCGGCTCCTCGTCGAGGAGGGCTTCCTGCTGCCCGTCGGGGACGAGGACGGCGCGCCGGCCGCGGGCGGGGACGGCGCTTGATACGGATCGAGCTGGACGAGGCCTCGCTCGGGGGGACCCGGATCGCGATCAGCCCGCTGCGGGACGCGTTCTGTTCGATGCACCTCGCGCTGCCGCACCGCCACCCCTCCTGGCCGTACCAGGAGTGGGTCGGGCAGGCGCGGGAGGTGTGGCGCGAGGACGACCGGCTCCGGCCGCTGTGGGACCTGTTCGCCGAAGGGCGGTACACGGTCTCCGACTTCCTGCTGCCCCGGCCGTTCGGCACGGTCCACGTCCATGAGGAGCTCGCCGCGCTGCGGGCCACCGACCCGGAGTTCGTCCGCGCCCAGGTGGCCGACTGCTACCCCGGCATGGCCGACGCGCCCTTCGTGCAGCCCTATCTGAAGGACCCGGTTGCCGCCTGCGCGGCGCTCGCCGACGCGTACGCGGCCTACTGGGAGGGCGCGATCGAGCCGTACTGGCCGACGATGCGCCGGCTCGTCGAGGACGAAGTGCTCGTCCGCGCCAGGACGTTCGCGACCGAGGGCGTCGACGCGCTGTTCGCCGGACTGGAGACCCGGGGACGCTGGCAGCCGCCCGTACTCGAACTGACCAAGCACATCGACGCGGAGTACGCGCCCGGCGAGCGGCGTCTCGTCCTCGTGCCGCTGGTCTTCGCCGAGGGCTGCCGGTTGTACTCGACGGACGACCCCGAGGTGTTCGCGCTCAGCTTCCAGGCCCGGGGCGCCGGCGCCCTGCGCGAACCGCCCGAGCCCGTCGCCGAGGACCGGCTCGGGCTGATGCTCGGCCGCGGCCGGGCCGCGGTCCTGCGCGAGCTGGGCGGGCCGCTGACCACGGCGGGCCTCGCCGACCGCCTCGGCCTCGCGCCCAGCACGGTCTCCGAGCACCTGTCGGTGCTCGCGGAGGCGGGTGTCGTGACCCGCCATCGGGTCGGGCGCTCGGTGTACTACCAGCTGACGGACACCGGCCGTTCACTGCTCGCGCTGCTCGCCGGGGAGGGCATCCTCACGGCCGTGGCCTGACGACGGCCAGGCCTGGCGGCCGGCCGTGGCCCGCGACGACGGTGCGACGATTCGGGGCGTTCCGAATCGATGGCCGCGTCCCTCCCCGGGCTCCTACCGTCCGGCGCATGCTCGCAATCGAGGCGGACGCGCTGCGCCGCACCTACACCGGCAGGACCGGGTGGCCGAAGTCCCGGCGGACCGAGACCGAGGCCGTCCGCGGCGTCACCTTCGACGTGGCGCCCGGGGAGCTGTTCGGGCTCCTCGGGCCCAACGGCGCCGGGAAGACCACCACCATCAAGATGCTCAACACCCTGCTCCTGCCGACCTCCGGCACGGCCCGGGTGTTCGGCCACGACGTCGCCCGCGACCCCGTCGCCGTACGCCGCAGGATCGGGTACGTCTTCGGCGGAGACCGGGGCCTGTACGACCGGCTCTCCGCGCTCGACAACCTCCGCTACTTCGCCGAGCTGTACGCGGTCCCCGCCCGCGAGCAGAAGCGCCGCATCGCCGAACTCCTCGACCTGGTCGGCCTCCTGGGCCGGGAGAAGGAGCGCGTCGAGGGCTACTCGCGCGGGATGCGGCAGCGCCTCCACATCGCCCGCGGTCTGCTCCACCGCCCCGACGTCCTCTTCCTCGACGAGCCGTCCATCGGCGTCGACCCCGTCGCCGCCCGCGATCTGCGCCGCACGGTCGCCGACCTGGCCGCCGCCGGGACGACCGTCCTGCTCACCACCCACTACATGGCCGAGGCGGACGAGCTCTGCGACCGGATCGCCGTCATCGCGGGCGGTCGGATCCGTGCCCTCGGCACCCCCGACAGCCTCAAGTCCCTCGTACGGGACCGGGACGTGCTGGAGATCGAGGCGTACGGCGTCGACGACGAGCGGCTCGACCGGCTGCGGCGGGTGCCGGGCGTGCGGGGCGTGTCCGCCGAGGACCGGGGCGCGCTGCAGACCGTGACGGTGCAGACCGGACGGGGGGCCGCCGAACTGCACCGGCCGGTCCTCGCCGCGCTCGACGGGGTACGGATCGGCCGGGTCACCAGCCGCGAACCGTCCCTGGAGGACGCCTACATCGCGATCGTCGAGGGCACGGCGGGCACGGCTGGCACGGCGGGCATGGCGGGCACGGCAGCCGAAGTGAGCACGGAGGGCACGGCGGGCGCAGAGGCCACGACAGGTACGGCGCAGGAGGTGGCGTCGGCATGAGCGGTCGTACCGTCGACCCGCGGCGCGTCCCGCGGCTGATCCTCGTCGGAGTCCGTACGCACGTCTCGTACATGTCGCGCTCCCCGATCGAGATCACCTTCGCCGTCCTCGTCCCCCTCGTCTACGCGACGCTCGCCGTCTATCTGTTCCGCGCCGCGGGGGACCCCGACCGGCTGCTCACCGCCTCCGTCGGGGCCGGGCTCATGGGCATCTGGGGCTCGGTGCTGTTCGGTTCGGGCGGCGCGGTGCAGAACCAGCGCTGGCTCGGCACCCTGGAGAGCCTGGTCGTCGCGCCTACGCCGCTCGCGCTCGTCCTGCTCCCGATCACCCTCGCGACGGCCGTCATCGGCACGTACGCGATGGGCGCGACCGTCCTGTGGGGCGTCCTGCTCTTCGACGTGCCCCTGGACTTCGCGCATCCGCTGCTCTTCCTGGTCGCCGTCCCGGTGTGCGTCCTCGTGCTCGGCATGACCGGGCTGCTGCTCGCCGCCACGTTCGTCCTGCTGCGCAACGCCAACGCGCTCGCCAACCCGCTCGACACGCCCGTCTGGCTGCTGTCCGGGCTGCTCGTGCCCGTCACCGTGCTGCCCGCCTGGACCCATCCGGTCTCCTGGGCCCTGCCCACGACCTGGGGCGCGCGGGCCGTGCACGCGGCGGCCTCCGGCGGCGACGTGCTCACCCCGATGCTGTTCGCCGCCGTGCTCGGCGCCGGGTACGCCCTGGCCGCCGTCCTCGTCCTCGGACGGGTGGAGCGCCGGGCGCGCGCCGCCGCGACGCTCGCCCTCGCGTGAGACGTACGAGCTCCCCCGCCCACCCGACGGAAACCTCCACCCCACCCTCGAGAGGCACGACAACCATGTTCCGTTTCCTCGGCACCGCGCGGCTCGTCGTCGTCGGCGGGGCGATCTCCTACCGGGCCCTCTTCAACTGGACGACCCCGCCGATGTTCATCGGAACCCTGCTGGTCGGGCCGCTTCTCCAGGTCTTCTTCTTCGTCTTCCTGGGGCGTGAACTGGGGGTGGCCGACGACCGCTTCCACCTCGTGGGGAACGCCGTCCTCGCGGCTTCCGCCTCCTGCGTGTACGGCGGCACGATGGCCGTCGCCAACGAGCGCCGGTACGGCACGCTCGGCGCGGTCCTGCTCTCGCCCCGGCACCGGGTCCCGCTGTGGATCGGGCGCGCCCTGCCGTACGTGCTCAACGGGCTGTTCGTCAGCGCCTTCGTGCTCACCGCCGCCTCGCTCGTCCTCGGGCTGTCCGTGCCCGCCGGGGCGCTGCCCGGTCTCGGTCTCGTCCTGCTCGTCGCGGCCGGCGCCTGCTCGGCGTTCGGGCTCGCGCTCGGCGCGCTGGGGCTCCGCTTCCGGGACGTGTTCCTGGTGTCGAACGTGGCCAGTTCCGTACTGCTCCTGCTGACCGGCGCGGCCGTACCCCGGGAGACGCTGCCGGAGTGGATGCGGGCCGCCGGCGAGCTGCTGCCGCTCACGCACGCGGCGGACGCGGCGCGCGGGCTGACCGCCGGCGCCGGTCTCGACGGTGCCCTGCTCGGGGCGGAGCTCGCCGTGGGAGCGGGCTGGGGGCTGCTCGCCGTCGTCCTGCTGGGCGTCTTCGAGCGGGGCAGCCGGCGCCGGGCCACCCTCGACACGATGTGACGGACGAGACGTGCGGGCAGGCGGAGAGGCCGCGAAGGCGGCGGAAGCCCGCGAGGCAGCGAGGCCGAGAAGGCAGCGAGGCCGAGCAGTACGTGAAGCGAGTGATGTGAGCGATGTGAGCGACGTACGAGAAGTGACGAGTAGGTCACTACCGGCCATCTTCGTGAAACCGTACGGGATGCTCCGCGTCGTTCACCCGGAATTCGCACCCACGACGCCGAGAGGTGTCAGCCTCGGCTGCGGGAGACCAACACCGCATGTGAACGGAACGGGGTACGGGCATGGAGAGCGGGCCGGCGATCTTCGCGGGGGCGGCGTTCACGCTGTTCGGAGGCGCGCTGCTGCTGTGGACCACCGTGCGGACACTGCACCGTGAGCCCGTCGCCCACGGGGTCGCCCCGCGTGCCGCCGTCGCGCTGACGAGCCTCTTCGGCGCCGCCTCCCTCGTCCTCGGCGTCTGGTGCTTCGGCCGTCTCTGACCCCTTCCCCGATCTCCTCCTGATCCCGTCGCGCCCCGCCCGACCGGGAGTCCGGGCGGCAGGAATGCCAGGACTCGGGTTACCGTTCGAGTGGCCGTTGCGGGCTTTCGCCGTTTGACACGGGGGCGGGTTGTACCGTCACACTCCGCAGCGACGGGAGCGTCACCGTCCGTGCCGCTGCCGTGCGTGCCAGCACCGTACGTGCCAGAGAGTGTCGATCCGGAGAGAAGAGCGAAGTTGTCCCCGACCAGCGAAGCCGCACACGGCGGCCGCCGACTCGTCATCGTCGAGTCGCCTGCCAAGGCGAAGACGATCAAGGGCTACCTCGGCCCCGGCTACGTCGTCGAGGCGAGCGTCGGGCACATCCGAGACCTTCCCAGCGGCGCCGCAGAGGTGCCCGAGAAGTACACCGGTGAGGTCCGCCGCCTCGGCGTCGACGTCGAGCACGACTTCCAGCCCATCTATGTCGTCAATGCCGACAAGAAGGCGCAGGTCAGGAAACTCAAGGAGCTCCTCGCCGAATCCGACGAGCTCTTCCTCGCCACCGATGAGGACCGCGAGGGCGAGGCCATCGCGTGGCACCTCCAGGAAGTCCTGAAGCCCAAGGTCCCGGTCCACCGGATGGTCTTCCACGAGATCACCAAGGACGCGATCCGCGAGGCCGTCGCCAACCCGCGCGAGCTGAACCAGCGCATGGTCGACGCCCAGGAGACCCGCCGCATCCTCGACCGCCTCTACGGCTACGAGGTCTCGCCGGTCCTCTGGAAGAAGGTCATGCCAAAGCTGTCGGCCGGCCGCGTCCAGTCGGTGGCCACCCGCCTCGTCGTCGAGCGGGAGCGCGAGCGCATCGCCTTCCGTTCCGCCGAGTACTGGGACCTCACCGGCACCTTCGCCACCGGCCGCACCGGTGACGCCTCCGACCCGTCGCAGCTGGTCGCGCGCCTCGCGGCGGTCGACGGCAAGCGGGTCGCGCAGGGCCGTGACTTCGGCGCCGACGGCCGGCTGAAGAGCGACAGCGTCCTCCACCTGGACGAGACGAACGCCCGCGCCCTGGCCGCGGCGCTCGCCGACACCGCGTTCGCGGTGCGCTCGGTCGAGTCGAAGCCGTACCGCCGCTCCCCGTACGCCCCCTTCCGCACCACCACCCTCCAGCAGGAGGCGAGCCGCAAGCTGGGCTTCGGTGCGAAGGCGACCATGCAGGTGGCGCAGAAGCTGTACGAGAACGGCTTCATCACCTACATGCGTACGGACTCCACGATCCTCTCCGACACCGCCGTCTCGGCGGCGCGGGCGCAGGTCACGCAGCTGTACGGCGCCGACTACCTGCCGGAGAAGCCGCGCGTCTACGCGGGCAAGGTCAAGAACGCGCAGGAGGCGCACGAGGCGATCCGTCCTTCGGGTGATCGTTTCCGCACCCCGGCGGAGACCGGTCTGACCGGCGACCAGTTCCGGCTGTACGAGCTCATCTGGAAGCGGACCGTCGCCTCCCAGATGAAGGACGCCACCGGAAACTCGGTCACCGTGAAGATCGGCGGCCGGGCCGCCGACGGCCGTGACGCCGAGTTCAGCGCGTCCGGCAAGACGATCACCTTCCACGGCTTCATGAAGGCGTACGTCGAAGGCGCCGACGACCCGAACGCGGAGCTCGACGACCGCGAGCGGCGCCTGCCGCAGGTCGCCGAGGGCGACGCGCTGACCGCCGACGAGATCACGGTGGACGGCCACGCGACCAAGCCGCCGGCCCGCTACACCGAGGCCTCGCTGGTCAAGGAGCTGGAAGAGCGCGAGATCGGCCGCCCCTCGACGTACGCGTCGATCATCGGCACGATCCTCGACCGCGGCTACGTCTTCAAGAAGGGCACGGCCCTCGTGCCGTCCTTCCTGAGCTTCGCCGTCGTCAACCTCCTGGAGACGCACTTCGGGCGGCTCGTCGACTACGACTTCACCGCCCGGATGGAGGACGACCTCGACCGCATCGCCCGCGGCGAGGCCAAGTCCGTGCCGTGGCTGAAGCGTTTCTACTTCGGTGAGACCGAGGGCGGTACGGCCGCCTCCGGCGGTGCCGCGGACGCCGGCAACGGCGACGGGGACCACCTCGGCGGCCTCAAGGAACTCGTCACCGACCTCGGTGCGATCGACGCCCGCGAGATCTCCTCCTTCCCCGTCGGCAACGACATCGTGCTCCGCGTCGGCCGCTACGGCCCGTACGTCGAGCGCGGCGAGAAGGAGGCCGAGGGCCACCAGCGCGCCGACGTCCCCGAGGAGCTCGCACCCGACGAGCTGACCGTCGAGCTCGCCGAGGAGCTGCTCGCCAAGCCGAGCGGCGACTTCGAGCTGGGCGCCGACCCGGTCAGCGGCAACCAGATCGTCGCGAAGGACGGCCGCTACGGCCCGTACGTCACGGAGATCCTGCCCGAGGGCACCCCGAAGACCGGCAAGAACGCGGTGAAGCCGCGCACGGCCTCCCTCTTCAAGTCGATGTCCGTCGACACCGTCACCCTGGAGGAAGCGCTCCGGCTGATGTCCCTGCCCAGGGTCGTCGGCGCGGACGCCGAGGGCGTCGAGATCACCGCGCAGAACGGCCGCTACGGCCCGTACCTGAAGAAGGGCACGGACTCGCGTTCGCTCACCGAGGAGGAGCAGCTCTTCACGATCACCCTCGAAGAGGCCCTCGCGATCTACGCCCAGCCGAAGCAGCGGGGCCGCGCCGCGGCCAAGCCGCCGCTGAAGGAGCTGGGCACCGACCCGGTCAGCGAGAAGCCCGTGGTCGTCAAGGACGGCCGCTTCGGCCCGTACGTGACGGACGGCGAGACCAACGCCACCCTGCGGACCGGCGACAGCGTGGAGGACATCACGCCGGAGCGCGGCTACGAGCTGCTCGCCGAGAAGCGCGCCAAGGGACCGGCGAAGAAGACCGCCAAGAAGGCCCCGGCCAAGAAGGCGACCACCGCGAAGAAGAGCGCCACGAAGACCGCGGCGAAGAAGACGACGACGGCCGCGAAGAAGACGGCCGCGAAGAAGACGACGACGGCCAAGAAGACGACCGCCGCGAAGAAGACGGCGGCGGCGAAGCCGGAGTAGTCGACCCTGGAACGAACTGTTCCGGCGGGGGTGGAGGCAGCTGCCTCCACCCCCGTTCGTCGTTCTCCTGTTCGTCCTGTCACAGGCTCGTCCGGATGTTCGGGCGGAGGCCACGGGGAGCAAGGCCGTCCGGATAGGGTGGACGGATGACGCGAGCAGAGCAGCCAGACCGCCTCGGCGATTCCGACGCCGCACTCGTCGCGGATTCCAGGGAGCGTGCCGTACGCGCCCTGTTGCGCCATCAGCCGTTGCGCAGGTTGTGGAGCGCCCACTTCGTCGGCAGCACCGGCGACGCACTCGCCCTGCTCGTGCTCGTCCTCCTGGGCCTCCAGGCCGCGGTGACCGAGGGAGCGCTCGGCGGGGGAGAACGGGGCGCCGCGTTCGCCGTGGCCGCCGTCGTCGGCGCCCGGCTGCTCGCCTCGGTCCTCTTCGGGGCCGTCCTGCTCGGACCGCTGACCGCGCTCACCGGACCCGGCGGAGTGCTCGACCGGCGCTGGACCATGATCGGCGCCGACGGCGTCCGGATCGCGCTGCTCGTCATCGCACCGCTGTGGATCGACTGGACCCCCGGCAACGCCCTCTGGTACCTGCTCGGCACCGTCTTCGTCGCCGGCGCGGCCGAGCGGCTCTGGACGATCAGCCGCGAGGGCGCCGCGCCCGCGCTGCTGCCCGCCCCGCCGATCGAGGGCGGCGCCGTACGGCCCCTGCCCGACCACCTCGGCGCGCTGCGCCGGCTCTCCCAGCGCACCGGCTTCCTCGCCGTCCCCGTCGCTGCCGCCGTCCTGCTCGTCGCCACCCTCGTCGGCAACCTGCTCGGCGCCGGAATCGACTGGTTCTCGCTGCACCAGGCCGCCCTCGGCTCGTACGTGGCCGCCGGCCTGTTCGCCGCATCCGTCACCGTCCTGTACGCCATGGCGCTGCCCGGCGGGGACACCCCCCGCCCCCGCTCGCCCCTGGAGGGGCTGCGCCGGCCCACCGAGAAGGGCGCCGAGGGCAGCGTCGAGAAGGGCCGTACCGGAGCCCTCGCGCTGCTCGTCCTGACCTGCGCCACCGTCGCCGGAGCCATCGCCGCGGCCGCGTCCGTCGCCGTACTCCACGCCTACGACCTGGGCGGCGGGCCCGTCACGTACGCCCTGCTCGTCCTCGGGCTCAGCGGCGGCACCGCCGTCGGCATCCGCACCGCCCGCTCGGTCCTGCCCGTCCTGTCCCGCCGCCGGCTGCTCGCGCTCGTGACCGCCGTCACCGGGGTCGCGCTGATCGCGATGGGCCTGGTGCCGGACACGGCGACCGTGCTGCTCCTCTCCGTCCTCGCCGGATACGCCGCCGGAGTCGCCGCGAACACCGGGCACACCCTCGTCGACCAGGAGACCGAGGAGCCCCGCAGGGCCCGCACCACCGAGCACCTCCAGGCCACCGCCCGCGTCGGCATGGCGGCCGGCGCGCTCGCCGCGCCGCTGCTCGCCGCCGCGATCGGACCGCACCGGCTCGCCTCCGACTCCGGGAGCTTCGTCTTCGCGCACGGCGGCGCCGCCTTCACGCTCGCCCTCATCGGCGCCCTGCTGCTGCCGGTCGCCGCGCTCGTCCTCGCGAAGGCCGACGACCGGGCGGGCGTCCCGCTCCGCCGCGACCTGCGCGACGCGCTGCGCGGCTCGGACCCGGTGCAGGCGCCCTCCCCGACCGGCTTCTTCATCGCCCTGGAGGGCGGCGACGGCGCCGGCAAGTCCACCCAGGTCCAGGCGCTCGCCGAGTGGATCCGGGCCAAGGGCCACGAGGTCGTCGTCACCCGCGAGCCCGGCGCCACCCCCATCGGCAAGCGCCTCCGCTCGATCCTCCTCGACGTGTCGTCGGCGGGGCTCTCGAACCGCGCCGAAGCCCTGCTGTACGCCGCCGACCGCGCCGAGCACGTCGACTCCCTGGTCCGGCCGGCCCTGGAGCGGGGCGCGATCGTCCTCTCCGACCGGTACATCGACTCGTCCGTCGCCTACCAGGGCGCGGGCCGTGACCTCTCCCCGACCGAGATCGCCCGTATCTCGCGCTGGGCGACCGACGGACTCGTCCCGCACCTGACCGTGGTCCTCGACGTCTCTCCGGAGACCGCGAGGGAACGGTTCACCGAGGCGCCCGACCGCCTGGAGTCCGAGCCGCCGGAGTTCCACGCGCGCGTGCGGGCCGGTTTCCTCGCCCTCGCGGCCGCCGACCCCAGCCGCTACCTCGTCGTCGACGCCGGGCAGGAGCCCGAGGCCGTCACCACCGTCGTACGCCACCGGCTCGACCGGATGCTGCCGCTCTCCGAGGCCGAGGTGAAGGCCGTCGAGGAGGCCCGCCGGAAGGCCGAGGAGGAGGCGCGCCGCCGCGCCGAGGAGGAAGCCGCCCGCAAGGCCGAGGAGGAGCGACTGGAGCGCGAGCGCCAGGAGCAGCTCGCCAAGCTCCGCGCCGAGGAGGAGGAGCGCAAGCGGCGCGAGGAGGAAGAGGCGCGCCGCCTGGAGGCCGAGCGCCAGGCTGAGGAGGCGCGGCGCAAGGCCGAGGAGGCCCGCATCGCCGCCGAGGAGGAGCGCAGGCGCCTCGCGGCCGAGGAGAAGGCCCGCAAGGAGGAAGAGGAGCGGCTCCGCAAGGAGGCCGAGGAGGAGGCCCGGCTGCGGGCCGAGGCTGAGGAACGCCGCCTGGAGAAGCAGCGCAAGGCGGAGGAGGCCCTGCTCCGCGCCGAGGAGGCCCGCCGGATGGCCGAGGCAGCGGCTGCCGCGAAGGCGGCGGAGGAGGCCGCGGCGAAGGCGGCCGCCGAGAAGATCGCGGCCGAGGCGGCCGCCAAGGCCGCCGCGGAGCGTGCGGCGGCCGAGCGGGCCGCCGCGGAAGCCGCCGCAGCCCTCCGTGCCGAGGCGGCCAAGGCAACGGCCGAGCGGGCCGCCGCGGAGCGGAAGGCGGCGGCGGAGGCCGAGGCCGCCGCCGATGCGAAGGTCGCGCGGGAGAAGGCCGAGGCGGAGGCGAACGCCGCCGCGGAGCGGGCCGCGCGTGCCGCCGAGGCCGCGGCCGTGGAGCTCTCGGCCAACGAGGTCACCCAGCCGACCCCGATCGTGAAGCCGGATCCGCGGATCGCGAAGCCGGACACGACGAGGGCCGGGACGTCGGGCGCAGCGAAGGCCGGGACGTCGGGCGGGGCGCGGGACCGGAAGCCGGCGGCCGCCGAACCGGACGCGCCGACCGTCTCGCCCGAAGAGATCACCGTCGCCACGCCGATCGTGAGGATCACGAAGCCGGAGGCGGAGACGAGCGTCCTGCCCCGGATCGGCGAGGAGCGCGCGGCCGACGAGACCGCTGTTCTGCCTCCCGTGCGGGACGCCGAGTCGACCGCCGTGCTGCCCTCCGTCCGGGACACCCCGGCGTCCGACCCGGTCGACCGGGTTCCGCAGGGCATCTTCCGGGACGCCGGGCCCGCCCGGAAGCAGCCGCAGGGGGCGAACGACCGGACCCGCGAGCTGCCCCAGCTCGACGAGAACGGCCGGCCCCGCCGCCGCTCCGACTGGGCGGAGGAGACCCCGCTCGACGATCTGCCGACGCTCGCGGACGAGTTGTTCGGCCCGCACGACGACGAGGACGAGGGCCCGCGGCGCCGCCGCTGACCCCCGCTCCCCCGGTGGGGGGGGGGGGGGGGGGCCCCCCCCCCCCCCAGAACAAAACCCCCCCACCCCCCCCGCCCGTTTTTTTCGTTTTGTTTGTTTTGGGAAGCGAAAAGGGAAGGAGAAAAAGGCGACCCCCCC
>NZ_JBVHZJ010000003.1:170440-244571 GCF_055574655.1 Streptomyces sp. NPDC029956
CAAAAAAGAAAAACGTCCCCCTCCCCCCCCCCCCCCCCCCCCCCCCCCCGGGGGGGGGGGGGGCCCCCCCCCCCCCCCCCCCGGGAAGCCAGCCCCATACCGCTCTGACCTGCATTTTTCTAGCGTTGTCGGTATGACGACGACAGCAGTGACGGAGAACGGTGCCGCCCGCGCCCCGGACGCGGCCCTCGCCCTCGACGGGGTGGGCCGGACGTACGGGCGCGGGGCCCCCTCGCTCGAAGGGGTGAGTCTGACCGTGCCGCGCGGCCGGTTCGTGGCCGTGATGGGTCCCTCGGGTTCCGGGAAGTCCACCCTGCTGCGGTGCGCCGCGGGACTCGAACGGCCGACGACCGGAACGGTACGGATCGGGGGCACCGACCTCGCCACGCTGAAGGCGGCCGGTCTCACCCGGCTCCGCCGCGACCGGATCGGCTTCGTCTTCCAGTCGTTGAACCTCGTCTCCGCCCTCGACGTGCGGGAGAACGTCACCCTCCCGCTGCTCCTCGCCGGAGCCAGGGAGGGCCGGGAGCTCGACGCCCGCGCCCTCGCCGGTCTCGCGGCCGTCGGCCTCGCGGACCGGGCCGGGGACCGGCCGGAGAACCTGTCCGGCGGCCAGCGCCAGCGGGTGGCCATCGCCCGCGCCCTGGTCAACGAACCCGAGGTCGTCTTCGCCGACGAGCCGACCGCCGCCCTCGACCCGGTCACGGCGGCCGGCGTCCTCGCCCTGCTGCGGCGCGCGGTCGACGAGCGGGGGACCACCGTCGTCCTCGTCACCCACGACCCGGTGGCGGCCGCCTGGACGGACGAGGCCGTGTTCCTCGACCGGGGCAGGCTCGCCGGGCGTCTCGACCGTCCGAACGAGACGGGGGTACGGGAGATGCTGGGCGTCCGGGGGATGTCGGGCGCCCGGGAGACGCCGGGTGCACACCTCCCGGGCGCGCACGTGGTGGGCGCGACGACCGGCCACCCGTTCCGCCGAACGGCGGTGGCCCGGTGAAGCCGCTCGGGAACCCTGCGGTCCGGCTGCTCGCCGCCCGCTCCCTGCGGGCGCACCGGAAGGCGTGGGCCGCCGTGTTCGCCGCCGTCGCCGTCACCTCCGTGCTGCTCGGCGCCCTGGCCCTCGCCGCCGGCTCGGCGGGGCTGGGCCACGCGCGCGTGGAGCGGTACGCCGCCGCGTCCGTCGTCGTCGCCGGTGACCAGGAGGTCCGCTGGACGACGAAGCCGTGGGGGAGCGAGGCGCAGACGCAGTCGGCGGGACTGACCGAGCGGGTACGGATCCCGGGCGCGACCGTCGAGGTGCTGCGGACGGTCCCGGGGGTCCGGGCCGCCGTGCCGGACCACACCTTCGTCGTACGGGAACCGGGCACGGGCGCTCAGCCGGACCCGAAGGCCTACAGCGGGCGGTCCTGGGAGGCGGCGCGGCTGGCCCCCTACCGGCTGGTCGACGGGCGCGAGCCGCGCGGCGCGGGAGAGGCCGTCATGGGCTCCGGTGCCGGGGCGCGGATCGGGGACACCGTCGCCGGGCGCAAGGTCGTCGGCCTCGCCGACGGGCCCGCCGCCCTGTACGTCACGGCGGCCGAGGCGCGGAAGCTCGCCGGGCACCCGGGCTCCGTCGACGCCGTCGGCGTGCTCGCCGAACCCGGCGTACCCGTGGACACCCTCCACGCGCGCGTGCGGGCGGCCCTGGACGAGGCGGGACTGAAGGACACCGCCTCGGGGCAGCCGCTCCGGGCGCTCACCGGCGACGGCCGGGGCGGGCCCGAGCACCTGGCCGCGGCGCCCGCGCGCATGGAGCTCCTCCAGCTCCTCGCGGCGATCTCCGGGACCGTCGTGCTCGTCGCCGTGCTCGTGCTGGCCTCGCTCGTCGCCCAGGCGCTCCAGCAGCGGTCCGGTGAGCGGGAGTTGCTGCTCTCGGTCGGTGCGACGGCACGTCAGGTGCGGGCGGCGGCCGGCCGGGAGGTGACCCGGGTGGCGGGGCTCGCGGCGCTCTGCGGCGCGGTCGTGGCCGTACCGGTGTTCCTCGGGCTGTGGTCGGCGCTGCGGACCCGCGCGGGAGTCGTTCCCGAGGGTCTCGAACTCCCTTCCCCGCCCTGGCTGTTCGCCGCCTCCCTGGTGGTCGCGGCCGTGGTCGTGGGGATCACCCGGCTCGTCGTCCTCTTCGCCGCCCGGCAGCCCCGGCGGCCGGGGAAGGGCGGCGTGCGGCGGGTCGTCGGGATCGCGCTGATCCTGCTCGGCGTGGCGTCGGCCGTCACCGCCACGGCCCAGGGCGGCGAGGCCGCCGGCGCCGCCGCCGGGGCGGCCACGGTGACCCTGGTCGCCGGATGCGCGGTGCTCGGCCCCTGGATCGCCGGGGCGGCGATGAAGGTCCTGGACCTGCCGTTCCGCCGGCTCGGCGGTGCGCCCGGACGGCTCACCGCCGCGGGTGCGAGCACCCACTCGCGGCGCCTCGGGGCGGCGCTCGTACCGGTCGTCCTCGTCACCGCCTTCGCGCTCGTGCAGCTCTCGGCGGGCACGACGATGGGGCGGGCCGCCGACGAGCAGGCGCGGGCTGCGACGACCGCCGACCTCGCGCTCACCGGGACGACGGCGGAGCGGGTGGGGCGGCTGCCGGGGGTCGACGCGGCCACGGACGTCCTGCGTTCGACGGTCGTCCTGGCCCGGACGGAGGCCGGTGCACCGCGCCTCGACCGGCTTCCGGTGCTCGGCGTCGACGCGGCGGGCCTGGCGGGCACGCTCGACCCCGGGGTCGTCGCGGGGGACCTGGCCGGACTCGCCCGTACGGGCACGGTCGCGGTCGGCGCGGACATGGCCGACTCGCTGGACGTACGCCCCGGTTCGACGGTGGACCTGCGGCTCGGGGACGGCACGCCGAAGCGGCTTCGGGTGGCGGCCGTGTACGAACGCTCGCTCGCGCTCGGCGAGTTCCTGCTCCCGAAGGCCGAACTGGCCCCGCACATGAGCGATCCGTACCCCGCGCGCGTCCTGGCGTCCACGGCGAACGCGTCCACTGCGAAGGCGACCGCGGGTTCCCCCGTGGCGCCCGAGCAGGTGAGTCCGCCGGGCGCCGAACTCAACGGCATCGTCTCGGCCGTGATCGTCTCCGCGATCGGCGGCCTCACCCTCCTCTCCGTCCTCAGCACCCTCACCCTGATCGGCGCGGGACGGCGCGGCGAACTCCATCTCCTCGGCCAGGTCGGCGCGTCGGCCGGTCAGCTGCGCCGGATGCTCGGCCTCGAGGCCGGGTTCCTGACCGCCACCGGCCTGCTCGTCGGCGTCGTGGTGGCCGCGCTGCCGCTGACCGCCTTCGCCTGGGCGCTCACGGGCGGACTGCCGTACCTGCCGCCCGGGCAGGCGGCGCTGATCGCCGGCACCGTGGTGGTCACGGTGGTGGCGGGCGTGTTCCTGCCCTCGCGGCGGCAGCGGGCCTGACGCGGGGGTCCGCTCAGGCGTCGAGGTAGGCGAGGACGGCGAGGACCCGGCGGTGGCCGCCGCTGTCGCTCGGCGGCAGGCCGAGCTTCAGGAAGACATTGCCGACGTGCTTGTGCACGGCCCGTTCGGTGACGACCATCGAGCGGGCGATCGTGCCGTTGTCGTGCCCCTGCGCCATCAGTTCGAGGACCTCGCGCTCCCGGGGCGTGAGGGAGTCCAGCGGGTCGTCACGGCGACGGGAGAGCAGCTCGGAGACGACCTCCGGGTCCAGGGCCGTACCACCGGCGGCGACCCGTTCCAGGGCGTCGAGGAACTCGTCCACCCGGCCCACCCGGTCCTTCAGGAGGTAGCCGACGCCCCGTGCGCCGCCGCCCAGCAGTTCGGCGGCGTACGTCTCCTCCACGTACTGGGAGAGCACGAGCACCGGAAGGTCGGGCAGCCGCTCGCGGGCCGCGAGGGCCGCCCGCAGCCCCTCGTCGCGGAAGCCGGGCGGCATCCGCACGTCGAGGACGGCCACGTCCGGACGGTGCTCCAGGAGCAGCGGCAGGACCTCGGGGCCGGTGGCCGCTACCCCGGCGACCTCATGGCCGGACGAGGTCAGCAGCAGCACGAGGCCCTCCCGCAGGAGGGCGTTGTCCTCGGCGATCACCACACGCACGGAAGCTCCACTTCGATCACGGTCGGGCCCCCTTCGGGGCTGGTCAGTCGTACGGTGCCGTCGAGCGCGGCGACCCGGCGGCGCATGCCGAGGAGCCCGGAGCCGCCGCTCTCGCCGGCCTCGGCCCCGCCCCGACCCTCGTCCGCCACACGCGCGCGGAGAGCGGTCGGTTCGCGGACGAGGGCGACGGAGGCGCGGGTGGCGCCGCTGTGCTTGGCGGCGTTGGTGAGGGCCTCGGCGACCACGAAGTAGGCGGCGGCCTCGACGGCGGCGGGGGCGCGGGGGGCGCTCGGGCGGGTCGCGTCGAGCCGTTCCGACAGGTCGCCCGGGGCGTGGTCGGCCAGGCCCGTCACGGACACCTCCACCTCCAGGCCGCTGCTCGCGGCGAGAGCCCGTACCGCCCCGGTCAGGCCCCGGTCGGTGAGGATCGGCGGGTGGATGCCGCGCACCACGTGCCGTAGTTCGGCCAGCGCCTCCTCGGCCTGCGTCTGCGCGTCGTCGAGGAGCTTCCGCGCGGCCACGGGATCGGAGTCGTACGCCCGTTTGGCCAGGCCGATCCGCATGGAGAGCGCCACGAGACGGGCCTGTGTGCCGTCGTGCAGATCGCGCTCGATCCGGCGCAGCTCGGCGCCGTGCGCGGCGATCGCACCCGCCCGGGTGGCCGTGAGCTCCTCGACACGGGCGGCGAGCGCGGCGGCCCGCGCGGCCGAGGGGGTCGGCGTGAGCAGTGCGCGCGACCACTCGGCCTCCAGGTCGGCGAGCCTGCCGATCAGTGGCAGGGCCACCGGCCGTCGCCCCGCCAGCCCGGTCACCACACCGTCGACCAGCAGCGCGGGCGCCCACAGCACCAGCGAGGCGAACCAGACCCCCATGCCGTACAGCAGCTGCGCGGCCGCCCAGACCAGGTCCCGCCCCGTGCCCGGATCGGTGACGGCGGTCCGCACGCGCGCGGGGAGGGGGCCTTCGAGCGGCAGATACGCCTCCGGGACGGGCGTTCCGGTGCGGGCGGTGGTCCGGCGCCGCTCCCAGCCGGCCAGCCGGCGCAGCAGCAGCACGCTCTCGGGGAGCACGCCCGCGCCGATCACGGTGGCGGTGAGGAAGGCCGTGAAGACGGCGACGCCGATCATCAGGTAGCAGAGGAGTGCGACCGCGGCCCCGCCCAGGAGATGGAGCGACGCCCGGCCGGATTCCCTGATCGCGTCGCGCATACCCGCCAGGTTATGCGGGCGGACCCGAGAGGTGCGGTGGAGCAGGCACCACCATCGGTCCGGGGGTGGGCACCGCTGTGCGGGCGCGCCGGGACGACGAAGATCGAATGCGGAGGGGCCCCTGCTTTCGAGCCCCTTCCGCTTCCCTTTTGCTCCCCCTTCGTTCACCCCGACCCACGGAGATCCCATGCGCGTCCTGTTCTGGCTGCTGCTCACGGCGAGCGTCCTCGGCAACGCCTACGTCAACACCGTCGCCGACCTGACCGGCGCCGCCCACGTGGCGGCGAGCGTCGCCACCGGCACGGTCCTGCTCGGTTCCGCCGTCGGCCTGTGGCTGACCCGCCGCGACAGGGAGGCGTGACCCGTCGGCGCGGCGGGTGCTGTCAGAGGACTGCCCCACAATGGAGGGCGTACCTGAGGAGGGGCAGACATGGCCGTATGGGACGACCTGGTCGGACAGGCGAAGGTCGAGGAGCAGCTCGCCGCGGCCGCGCGGGACGCCGACGCGCTCGTGACCGCCCATTCCGCCGGAGAGCCCGACCCCGAGGCCTCGACGATGACCCACGCCTGGCTCTTCACCGGCCCGCCGGGGTCCGGGGTGGAGACCGCCGCGCGGGCGTTCGCCGCCGCGCTGCAGTGCGTGAGCCCCGACCGGGCGCTCGGCGGCGCGCCGGGCTGCGGGTTCTGCACCGGCTGCCACACGGCACTGGTCGGCACCCACGCCGACATCACCACGGTCACCGCCGTCGGTGCCGTGGTCAGGGTCGAGGACATGCGCGACACCGTCCGCAAGTCGTACACCGCGCCCGCGAACGGCCGCTGGCAGGTCATCCTGGTGGCAGACGCCGAGCGGTTGAACGAGAAGTCGGCCAACGCGGTTCTGAAGGCCGTGGAGGAGCCCGCTCCGCGCACCGTCTGGCTGCTCTGCGCCCCCTCGATCGAGGACGTGCTGCCCACGATCCGCTCCCGGTGCCGCCACCTGAACCTCCGGACGCCCCCGGTGGAGGCGGTCGCCGACGTGCTCGTACGGCGTGACGGCATCGAACCGGAGACGGCCCACGCCGCCGCCCGGGCCACCCAGGGCCACATCGACCGGGCCCGGCGGCTCGCCACCGACGAGCGGGCCCGTGCGCGCAGGGCCGCCGTCCTCAAGGTGCCCCTGCGGGTCCACGACGTCGGCGGCTGCCTCAAGGCCGCCCAGGAGCTGATCGACACGGCGACGGAGGACGCCAACCAGGTGGCGGAGGAGACCGACGCCAGGGAGACCGAGGAGCTGAAGGCCGCCCTGGGCGTGGGCCCCGGCGGGCGGCTGCCGCGCGGCACGGCCGGTGTGATGAAGGACCTGGAAGCGGACCAGAAGCGGCGCAAGAAGCGGACGCAGATCGACAGCCTGGACCTCGCGCTCACCGAACTCACCGGCTTCTACCGTGATGTCCTGGCGCTCCAGCTCCGCTCGCGCACGGCGCTCGCCAACACGGACGTGCGGGACGCGATCGAGCGGATCGCCCACGACACCACGCCGGAGCGCACCCTGCGCCGCATCGAGGCCGTCCTGGCCTGCCGAGAGGCCCTCGATCGGCAGGTCGCCCCGCTGCTCGCGATGGAGGCGATGACCCTCGCGCTGCGGGACTGAGGAGCGTCCTCCGGATCGGGAGGACCGAGGAGCGCCCTGCCGATCGGGTCGGGCCCGGAGGGCGGCCGGCAGCCGATTGGACACGGTACGTATCGCTCCGGATACGCTCCGGGAATGGACTCCAGGCGCTTGCTCCGTACGTCCGCCACGGCCCTCGCGGCCGCCGGACTGATCCTCTCCGGCTGCTCGGGCGGAAGCGACGCGGCGGCGTCCCGCACCACGGCGGCCCGGCAGGCCTCGCCCTCTGCCTCCTCGCCCTCCTCCTCGCCCGAGGCGCTGAAGAAGTTCTACGGGCAGAAGCTGACGTGGCGCGACTGCGGTGTCACGGGGTTCCAGTGCGCGACCCTGAAGGCCCCGCTGGACTACGCGAAGCCGGACGGCGAGCAGATCGACCTGGCGGTCTCGCGGGTCAAGGCGACCGGCCCCGGCAAGCGGCTCGGTTCGCTCCTGGTCAACCCGGGCGGCCCCGGCGGCTCCGCCGTCGGCTACCTCCAGGGGTACGCGGGCGTCGGCTACCCCGCACCCGTCCGCGCCCGCTACGACATGGTGGCCGTCGACCCGCGCGGAGTCGCGCGCAGTGAGCCGGTCGAGTGTCTGACGGGCCCGCAGATGGACACGTTCACGCAGGTCGACCAGACCCCCGACGACACCGCGGAGGTCAACGCGCTGAGCGCCGCCTTCAAGGTCTTCTCGGCGGGCTGCGCGAAGAAGTCGCGGGTGATCCTGCCGCACGTCTCCACGGTCGAGACGGCCCGTGACATGGACATCCTGCGGGCGGTCCTCGGCGACGAGAAGCTCAGCTACGTGGGGGCCTCGTACGGCACGTTCCTCGGCGCCACGTACGCCGAGCTGTTCCCGGACCGGGTCGGCCGCCTCGTCCTCGACGGGGCGATGGACCCGTCGCTGCCCGCGATCGACCTCAACCGCGACCAGACCGCCGGCTTCGAGACCTCGTTCCGGGCCTTCGCCGCGGACTGCGTGACCAAGCCGGACTGCCCGCTGGGCACGGAGTCGGTCGAGGCGGCCGGCGAGGCGATGAAGAAGTTCTTCCGCGACGTGGACGCCGAGCCCGTGCCCACCGGCGAGAGCCGGGCGCTCGGCGAGTCCCTCGCCACCACCGGAGTGATCGCGGCGATGTACGACGAGGGCGCCTGGCCCCAGCTGCGCGAGGCCCTCACCCAGGCGATCGGCGGCGACGGCTCGGGCCTCCTCACCCTGGCCGACAGCTACTACGAGCGGGAGGCGGACGGCACGTACGCCAACCTGATGTTCGCCAACGCGGCCGTGAACTGCCTCGACCTGCCGGCCGCCTACAGGGGCCCCGCCGACGTCGCGAAGGCCGTCCCGTCCTTCGAGAAGGCCTCCCCGATCTTCGGCCGGGGTCTCGCCTGGGCGGCTCTCAACTGCACCTCCTGGCCCACCCCGCCCACCGGCGCCCCCCACCGGATCGCCGCCGAGGGCGCCGCCCCGATCCTGGTCGTCGGCACCACCCGCGACCCGGCCACCCCGTACAAGTGGGCCCAGTCCCTGGCCGGCCAGCTCTCCTCCGGCACCCTCCTCACCTACGAGGGCGACGGCCACACCGCGTACGGCCGGGGCAGCGACTGCATCGACACGGCGATCAACACCTACCTCCTCGACGGCACCCCTCCCGCCGAAGGAAAGCGCTGCTCATAGGCCCTCTCCGGGGGTGGTCGGAGCACTCCCGGAAACTGTGTAGACTTGGCGTCGCTGCTGCACCCACCATGGGTCCGGACAGCGTGCCGCCTTAGCTCAGTTGGCCAGAGCAACGCACTCGTAATGCGTAGGTCTCGGGTTCGAATCCCGAAGGCGGCTCGGAATTACCCCAGGACTCACTCGCCGTGACCTGGGGTTTTTTCATGCCCGGATGCGGATGCGGATGCGGACGGGCACGCGGTGGCCGGGGTGGGGCGGCGGTGTGGGTGGGGCGCGTTCGGGGGTGTGTCCACCGACCGGTGGACGGGAGGTTCCACCGGTCGAGCCTGCCGGTGGGGGTGGGTGCGCGAACAGCATGGACGCATGACGAATCTCCCTGTACGTATGGCCCGTTGGAGCGCCGGGCACCCCTGGCGCGCGATCGTCGGATGGTTCCTGTTCGTCGCCCTGTGCCTGGGGGCGGGGATCGCCGTCGGCGGGAACCCCGCCACCACCGAGGACTTCCGGATCGGCGAGGCGGGCCGGGCCGAGGCGCTCGCCGCCGAGGGCGGGATGGGGCAGCGGCCGCTGGAGCGGGTGCTGATCTCCGCCGCACCCGGCACGGGCCGTCTCGACGTCGCCGAGGCCGACGCGGCGGTCCGGGACATCACCGCGCGGATGCGGAAGCTGCCCGAGGTCCTGTCCGTCGCCCCCGCCGTCCGCGCCGCCGACGGCACGGCGGTCCGGGTCGACGTGACCATGAAGGGCGCCGAGCTCGACGGCAAGAAGCACGTCGATCCGCTGCTCGCGCAGACCGCCCAGGTGGCGGCCGCGCATCCCGCGCTGCGCGTCGAGGAGGTGGGCAGTCCCTCCATCGGCAAGGGCGTCGAGAAGCTGCGCGGCGACGATCTCGCCCGTACCGAGATGATCGCGCTGCCGGTGACGCTGATCACCCTGCTCTTCGTCTTCCGCTCGGTGTCGATGGCCCTGGTGCCGCTGCTCCTCGCGCTGTCCTCGATCGCCGGCGCCGTCGGACTGTCCATGCTGGCCTCGCACGTCTTCCCGGACGCGGGCGTCGGGACGAACGTCATCCTGCTGATCGGTCTCGCGGTGGGCGTCGACTACACGCTCTTCTACCTCAAGCGGGAGCGCGAGGAACGGGCCAGGGCCGGGGGCAGGCTCACGCCGCAGGCCGTCGTCGAGCTGGCCGCCGCCACCTCCGGCCGGGCCGTCGTCCTCTCCGGTCTCGCCGTCGCCGTCTCCAGCGCGACGCTGTACCTCGCGGACGACGTCATCTTCTCGTCCATCGCCACCGGCGCGATCGTCGTCACCCTGGTGGCCGTGGTCAGCTCGCTGACCGTGCTGCCCGCGCTCCTCGCCACGCTCGGCGGGCGCGCGGAGCGCCGTGCCGCCCGGAAGGGCAAGGGCGGCCCTCGTGCCCGGAAGGACAAGGGTGGCTCCCGTGCCGGGAAGGACGCCGGCGGCTCCGGTGCCGGGCGGTTCACCCGGGCCGTGCTGCGGCCCGTCAGCCGGTATCCCGCCCTCACCCTGATCGTCTCGGTCGTCGCCATGCTCGCGCTCGCCGCGCCGCTCCTCGGCCTCAAGCTCACCGACATGGGCCGCGAGACGCACTCCCGCGCCATCGGCGCCATGCAGACGTACGACCGGTTGAACGCGGCCTTCCCGGAGTTGAAGGCCATGCACCAGGTCGTCGTACGGGCCGACGCCGGCCGTGCGGACGAGGTGGCCGGCGCTCTGCGCGAGCTGGCCGAGAACGTGAAGGACGATCCGCGGCTCGGCGGCACGGCCGTGCTGCGGACCTCTCCCGACGGCCGGATCAGCATGCTGGAACTGTCAGTTCCGCACTATGTGAGCACCGACGCGGCGCAGTCGTCGCTCCGGCAGCTCCGCGAGGAGTACGTGCCGGCGACGGTCGGCGCGGTGCCCGGCGCCGAGGCCGCGGTGACCGGTGATGTCGCCCGCTACGCCGACTACCCCGAGCACCAGAAGCGGAAGCTGCCGCTGATCATCGGGGCCCTGCTGCTGGTGACCTTCGCGATGACGGTGTGGGCGTTCCGCTCCGTGGTGCTGGGCCTGGTCGGTGTGGTGCTGAACCTGCTGTCGGCCGGCGCCTCGCTCGGTGTCCTGGTGATGGTCTTCCAGGGGAGCTGGGCGGAGGGGCTGCTGGTCTTCGAGTCCACGGGTTCGATCGGTTCGAGGGTGCCGCTGTTCCTCTTCGTGATCCTCTTCGGACTGTCGATGGACTACCAGGTGTTCGTGATCAGCCGGATCAGGGAGGCCGCGCTGAACGGAGTGCCGACCCGCAGGGCCGTCCTCGACGGCATCGGCGGCTCGGCGGGCGTGGTGACGAGCGCCGCCGTCGTGATGGTGACGGTGTTCGCCAGCTTCGCCGCGCTGCATCTGATCGAGATGAAGCAGATCGGTTTCAGCCTGGCGGTGGCCGTGCTGCTCGACGCCTTCGTCATCCGGATCCTGATCCTGCCGTCCCTGATGCTGTTGCTCGGCGAGGCGAACTGGTGGCCGTCGCGCGGGGTGGGCCGCGCCCGGCGGCGCACGGCCTCCGAGGGCGGGCCTGCGGTTGCCCGTACGGCTTCCGAGGGTGGACCGGCGGATGCCCGTACGGCCTCCGAGGCCGGGGCGCTGCTCGAAGTCGGCCCGGCCGCACCGAAAGTACGCTGACCATATGAATCGACAGCCACCGGCGGAGACGAGAGCGTGGATGCCGACCCTCCACCGGTGGTACGCCCTGGTCTGGGTGTTCCTCGGCCTCGCGCCGTCGGTCATCGGCGGCCTCGACGACCCCGCCCCGCAGCGGTACATCGCCCTGGCCCTGCTCGTCGCGGTCGGTCTCGGATACGCCCTCGTGCGTTGCATGCCCGGGAACCCCGTGGTCCGGCCGTACCCCTATCTGTGCCTGCTCGCCGTCACCCTGGGGGCGATGGCCTGGCTCCCGGGCGGCGGCGCGGCCCTGCTCATCGTGTCGCTGCCGCAGTTCTGGATCCTCGCCGCGAGCCCGCGGGCGGCCACGGCCCTGAGTGGCGCCGCGGCCGCCGGGACCGTCGTCGGCAGCATCGAGTGGCGCGGTGGGTTCGTCGACGCCGTCACCGGCAACGCGGTCTCCGCGCTCATCGGGTACGCCGCCGGGGTGCTCATCGGGACGCTTCTCCACCGGAGCGCCGAGGAGTCCGCCGCGCGGGCGCTGCGGCTGAGCGACGAGCTGGAGAGCACGCAGTCCCAGCTCGCCGAGGCGCATCGCCGGCAGGGCGCCGTGGAGGAACGCGAGCGCCTGGCGCGGGAGATCCACGACACTCTCGCCCAGGGCTTCGCCTCCATCATCGTGCTGGCCGAGGCGGCCCGTACGACGCTCGACACCGAACCGGAGCGCACGGCACGGCAGTTGCTCTCGATCGAGCAGACCGCACGCGAGAACTTCGCCGAGGCGCGGGTCCTCGTCGGTTCGGCGCCGCAGAGCGGCCTCACCCCCGGCTCGGTCGCCGCGACCCTGCGCAGGACCCTCGACCGGTTCGCCGAGGACACCGGGCTCACCGTCCTCGCCGAGCTGCCGGAGATCGACTGCGACCAGCAGACCCGGATCGCGCTGCTGCGCTGCACGCAGGAATCGCTGGCCAATGTGCGGAAGCACGCGGGCGCGTCGACCGTGAGTGTGTTCCTCGACCGGCACGAGGACCGCGTCGAGCTGGAGATCACCGACGACGGCAGCGGGTTCGTCGTCGAGCGGTCCCACGGCTTCGGCCTCGACGGCATGCGCAAACGCCTTGCCGAGCTGGGCGGCGAGCTCACGGTCACCAGTTCCCCCGGGGACGGCACCCGCGTTCTCGCCGCCCTCCCCACGAACGGTCAGGAGTGACACGTGGTCAGGAGTGACGCGATGAGCGGTGCGACGGACGACTCGACGGACGGCGCGACGGGGCGGCGTATTCGTGTCGTCGTGGTCGACGACCACACGGTCATGCGGGCCGGTGTCGTCGCCCTGCTTGCCGCCGAGCCCACCATCGACATCGTCGGAGAGGCCTCCGACGGCCGGGAGGCGGTCGGGCTCGTCGAGTCCCTCGCCCCCGACGTGGCCCTCGTCGATCTGCGGATGCCCGTCCTGGACGGAGTCGCCGCCACGGCGGAGATCGTCGCGGGTCCCGCGCCCACCCGGGTGCTGATCCTCACCACCTACGACACCGACGAGGAGATCGAGCGCGCGGTCGAGGCCGGCGCCATCGGCTACCTCCTCAAGGACACCACCCGCGAGCAGCTCGTCGACGCCATCCGCTCGGCCGACCGCGGCGAGACGGTACTGGCACCGAGGGTCGCCGAACGTCTGGTGGCGCGGATGCGGCGGCCGGCCCAGGTGGCCCTGACCGCGCGGGAGGTGGATGTCCTGAACGCGGTCGCCGACGGCCTCTCCAACATCGACATCGGGAGGCGTCTCGTGATCGCCGAGGCGACGGTGAAGACGCACCTCCTGCGGGTCTTCGCCAAGCTCGACGTCAGCGACCGCACCCACGCGGTGGTCGTGGCCCTCGAACGAGGCCTGCTGGTGCGTCCGGAGCGGCGGCGCGGCCACTGAACCCTCCGCCGTTCCGACAGGTGAGCGGTGGTGGCGGGGCGGGGGCCGGAGGTCGTACAACTCCGGAAGATCTTCTGCATCGGTCGAGGAACCTGGGGGAAGCATGAGCGACGGCACGGAAACGGTCGGCGGGGACGGGGCTCTGACCGTCACCGAGCGGACCCGGTTGCGGCGGATGCGGGAGAAGGGCAGTCACCTGCGGGCCGATCTGGACGCCGTGCTCGGCGCCGGGTTCCTCTGCCATCTCGGCGTCCCCGTCGACGGGACGACGATGGTGGTGCCCACCGCGTACGGAGTCGAGGGCGACCAGCTGTATCTGCACGGGTCCGTCGCCAGCCGCAGTCTCGTCCAGGCGCCCGACACCACCGTCTGTGTCACCGTCACCCACGTCGACGGGCTGGTCCTGGCCCGTTCCGTCTTCGAGCACGGGGTGAACTACCGCTGCGCGATGGTCTACGGCGTCCCGCGCGTCGTGACCGACCCGGACGAGAAGCTGAGGGGCCTGCGGGCGCTCACCGAGCAGAGCTCCCCGGGGCAGTGGGAGTACGTGCGGCAGCCCAGCCGCAAGGAACTGGCGGCGACCTCCGTGCTCGCGCTCGACCTGACCGAGGCCTCCGTGAAGACCCGCAGCGGGCCGCCGGACGACGGCGATTCCGAGGACGCGGCGCTCGGGCTGTGGGCCGGGGTGCTGCCCGTGGTGACCACCTTCGGCGAGCCGGTCACCGATCCGGTGCTGCCCGCCGACGTCGTACCGCCCGCCCATGTGGCATCCCGTGCGGGGCGCGTCCTCGGGGAGTGAGCAGGGGCGGTGGGCCGGGATGGTGAGCCGGGTGGGATGGGGCGGGCCGGGGGAGTGAACCGGCGCACCGCGGCTGTGGTGGCCGGCCCCCGCCGTGGGCGCTCAGAGCTGGATCTTCAGGCGGTCCAGGTGGTCCGCGTCCGACAGGGCGTCGACGGCCGTGATCCGGTCCTCCAGGACGGTGAAGGCGAACACGAGCCGCGGGTCGCCCTCAGACGGCCAGGCCAGTCCCGCCGCCCCGTCCACCAGGGCCTTTCTGGCCGTGCTCACCTGGTGGGCGATCGCGTCGGCGACCGCCGCGGGGCCGTGCACGGTGGTCGCCCCGGCCCGTTCGGCCGTGGCGTCGGCCCGGAGGACCACGTCGGGGTCGAGGAGCGCGCGCAGGGCGGCGGCGTCGCCGCTCCGGGCGGCCGCCAGGAAGGCCGCGACGACGTCCCGCTGGCGGGGCAGGTCCGGCTCCGGCATCTCCTCGGCCTCCCGCAGCCGGTAACGGGCCCGGCCGGCGAGCCGGCGGGCGGCGGCCGGGGTGCGTTCCAGGACGGGGGCGATCCGCTCGTACGGGACGGAGAACTCGTCGTGCAGGACGTACGCGAGCCGTTCCGGTGGTGTCAGTCCGTCGAGGGCCGTCGGCGGGGGCGGTTCCCCGGGGTCGCGCGGGTGGCCCGGCATGCCCGAGGCCCAGGGGTCCCACGGGTCCCAGGGGTGTTCGCGGTGGCTCTCGCGGGACCGGAGCCGGTCCAGGCAGACGCGGGCGACCGCCTCGGTGGGGTCGTACGGGGCCGGGACCGGGCCCGGGGCGATCGGGAGGTGCCGGGCCGACCAGGTCCTCCGTACGTCCTCGACCGCCTCGTCCGCCTCCTCGGAGGTGCCGAGGAGGCGGTACGCGACGGCCCGCACGTGTGGTCGGTGCTCCTCGAAGGGGGCTGGGGGAGCTCCCGGGAGCATTGCGGGGACAGCGTTCTCATCCACGGGGCGTGGCCTCCGTCGGGCGGGAAGGGTTCAGTCGCCGTGTCCTGTGCCTCCGCTGCCGAAGCCTCCGCTGGAGATCCCGCCCCACTTGCGCTTCTCCTCGGTGGGCGGGTCGGGCGACGCCTCCGAGCCGTCCTTGAGCTGGTAGGGCATGAGCCGGTGCTCGCCGTCCGTCTGCGGCATCTCGGTCGGCCTGCGGTACCCGGAGGTCTCGCCCGGCAGGCTGCCGTCGTCGGGCCGGTGGGGCTGCTCGTCCGGCTTGGGCGGATTGGATTCGCGGTCGCGGACCCGGAAGCCCAGCCAGACCGCGCCGATCAGTACGGCGACGATGACAAGCCCGCCGAGCACCTGTCCGAGGCCTGACTGCCAGACTCCCGCGGCCAGGGTCTGGGCTGCGCTGAGAGTGTTCATACTCCAGGATTACCCCTTTTCTGCCCTTTTGGACGCGCTGGGCGAAGACGCCCGCGGATTCCCTTGAAGACGTTGAAACATTTGCCCCGCCCCGTCGCGTCAATGAGGTGTACGGCGACCACACCACGTGACCGCGAGGGAAAGGAGGGGCATGAGAAAGTCCCGCGCGGACGAGTTCCTGGAGTTCGCCGCCGCACGCACGGGCCCGCTGTTCCGCTCGGCATGCCTGCTGACCAGTGGGGACACCCACCTCGCCGAGGACCTCACCCAGGAGACGCTCGGCAGGATGTACGCCCTGTGGGGCCGCATGGCCCGGATCGGGAACCCCGCCGCGTACGCCCAGACCGTGCTCGTCCGCACGTTCCTCAGCCACCAGCGGCGCCGGTCGGCCACCGAGCGCCCCCTCGGCGAGCTCCCCGACCGCGCCCCCGACAACGGCGAGGACCCGGTGCTGCGGATCGCGCTGCTCGACGCCCTGGCCGGACTCGCGCCCAAGGACCGGGCGGTCGTGGTCCTGCGGTACTGGGAGGACCGCAGCATCGAGGAGACCGCCGACGCCCTGCACGTCAGCTCCGCCGCGGTACGCACCCGTTCCGTACGCGCCCTCGCGAAGCTGCGCGAACGACTCGGCGGCAGCATCACCGAGTTCGCCGCACGCTGACCACCGCCGCCCGTCGCCGGCCACCCCCGCCGGCTCCCGCGGACGTTCCCCTTCCACGCTTCTTCATCCCCCCGACCGGAGACGGTGAATTCGACATGCCTCAGAACGAAGGCCCCCAGTACGAAGGGTTCGAGGACGAGCTCGGCGCGATCCTGCGCCGCACCGGCGAAGGCTTCGCCGCCGACGACCGGCGCGAGCTGGTCGAGGGCGGGCTGCGGCGCGGCAGGCGCCGCCTGGTCCGCCGTCGCCTCGCGGTGACCGGCGGCGTCCTCGCGCTCGCCGCCGTCGGCATCGGCGGCGCGTACGGCGGCGCGCTCCTGTCGCCCGCCGCGGACGCCCCGGCCACCTCCGTGGCGGCCCCGCCCAAGCCGACCGGCACCGTCGACCCCGTCCCCGGGAAGCAGATGCCGGGCGAGGCGGAGATCCCGGTCCAGGACCTCGCCGCCGCCCTCAAGGCCAACACCCCGGCGGGCACCTGGGAGTTCGACGGCCTCGACGGAGTCGGCCAGTCGGTCAACGGCGTCTTCGACGACGGCAACGGCAAGGCCGCCGTCAGCGTCGGCCTCTTCCGCACGGGCACCGGCGAGGCGGGCGAGGACCAGGTGGCCTGCCCGGACGAGGTCGCCGTCCCCTACGACGACTGCACGGAGGAGACCCTGGCGGGCGGCTCCCGGCTCATGATCCTCCAGGGGTACGAGTACCCCGACAAGCGCGAGGAGACCAAGCAGTGGCGTGCGGTCCTCCTCACCCGGGACGGCTACCTGGTCGACGTGAGCGAGTACAACGCCGCAGCGGAGAAGGGCGCTCCCGTCAGCCGTGAGAACCCGCCCTTCACCCCCGCCCAGCTCAAGGCGCTCGTCACGGCTCCCGCCTGGGGCCCGCTGGCCGCCCAGTTGCCCGAGAACGTGGACATGTCCGGCGCCGGGGACGCGGCCCTGGCGCCGGTCGAGCCGAGCGCCGCCGACGTGATGAACACCCTCACCTCGCTCGTGCCCAAGGGCCTCACGGTCGCCAACAAGGGCGGGCAGTCCGGGTACGCCTACGTGGTCGTCGACGACGGCAAGGGCAAGAGCCTCGTGCAGATCAACGTCCAGCCGAACATGTCGGACGTGGCCGGCTCCCTCTTCGGCAGCGGGGACGTCACCACGCTCCCCGACGGCCGCAAGGTCAAGCTCACCCAGCAGCCGGGCGAGAAGGGCGGCGAGGGCGTCGTCTGGTGGACCGCCGACACCATCACCCCGGAGGGCTTCCGGGTCGTCGTGTCCGCCTTCAACGCCGGCACCCAGCACGAGGCGGCCACCCGCGCCGAGCCCGCGCTGACGATGAAGCAGCTGAAGGCGATCGCACTGAGCCCGAAGTGGCAGAAGCTACCGCTGAAGTAGCGGCCGCGACGCCGGACGGGCCCCGCACGCACGGGCGTGCGAGGCCCATCCGGCTGGCCGCGACGCCGGACGGGCCCCGCGCCGCACAGGCGTGCGAGGCCCATCCGGCTTTCCCCCGCGGCTACTTCGCGTCCGCGTACCGCTCCACCGTGGCCACCGTGAACGGGAACCGCACCGGCGTGTCCCCGAACGCGATCCGGCCCGCCTCGTCCCCCGCCGCCCGGATCGCCGCCGTGACCGCCTCCGCCTCCTCCGCCGGGCAGTGCACGATCACCTCGTCGTGCTGGAAGAACACCAGCTCCGCCCGCATCCCGGAGAGCGCGCGCCGCAACGCCGCCAGCATCAGCAGCGCCCAGTCGGCCGCGCTGCCCTGCACCACGAAGTTACGGGTGAACCGGCCCCGCGCCCGCGCGTTCCCGGAGGCGTAGCCAGGGGTGAACTCCCCCTCCTCCGCAGCCGGTTCTCCGCCCTCCTGTGGAAGCCCGGCCTCCTCGTCCTCGCCCGAGCCCACCGCCCGCGGGCTGGTCCGGCCCAGCCAGGTCCGTACGAGCCGGCCCTCCTCGCCCGCCTTCGCCGCATCGTCGACATAGGCCACCGCGCGCGGGAAGCGGCGCCGCAGCGCCGCCAGGTTCTTCAGGCCGTCGCCGCTGGTCTGCCCGTAGATCGCGCCCAGGAGTGCGATCTTGGCGTGGTCGCGGTCGCCGGAGAAGGCCCGGTCCGAGAGCCGGGTGTAGAGGTCGTCGGGGTGCCCCGCGACCTCCATCAGACCCGGGTCCCGGGAGATCGCGGCGAGCACCCGCGGCTCCATCTGGTCGGCGTCGGCGACGACCAGACGCCAGCCCTCGTCCGCGACCACCGCACGCCGGATCACCTTCGGGATCTGCAGGGCCCCGCCACCGTTGGTCGTCCAGCGGCCGCTGACCGTGCCCCCGGGCAGGTACTCCGGCCGGAAGCGGCCGTCCCGCACCCAGTCCTGGAGCCACGACCAGCCGTGCGCCGTCCAGATCCGGTACAGCTTCTTGTACGCGATCAGCGGCTTCACCGCCGGATGGTCGAGCTCCTCGAGCTCCCAGCGGCGGGTCGACCTCAGCCGCACCCCGGCCTGCGCGAAGGCCTTCACCACATCGGCGGGCAGGTCAGGCCGGACCCGGCGCCCGAAGGCCGCCGACACCTCGTCCGCGAGCTCCGCGAGGCGGCGCGGCTCGCCCCCGCCCGCGTACCGCTCGCCGAGCAGCTCGTGCAGCAGGTCCCGGTGCACGTCCGCCCGCCACGGGAGGCCCGCCCGGTGCATCTCGGCGGCCACCAGCATCCCCGCTGACTCGGCGGCCGTGAGCAGCCGCATCCTGCCCGGGTGCTCCGCCCGGTCGTGACGGCGCAGCTGCTCCGCGTAGACCGCGAGGACCCCGTCGAAGGGCACGGAGACGACGGGCCGCGGCTCGAAGAGCGAGTCCTGCGAACCGGGCTCGGCGCCGCGCTGCGGGGGATCGGGCGGCACCGGGGCGTTCCGCAGGCGCGCCCAGGCCGCCGCCGCGGAACGGGGCTCGCCGAGCCGCCCCTCGTGGCCCAGGAGCAGCTGCTCGGCGTCCTCCACGTCGTAGCACCGATCGACCCGTACGCCGCCGGCCAGCAGGCGCGGGTACACCTCGGCCGTCGACCGCCACACCCAGCGGGCGACCCCGGGCCTGGCCCGTACGGCCGCGACCAGGTCCGGCTCGCGCCGCACGTCTCCGGCGGGCAGGCCGTCCGGGCCCAGCGGAACGAGCAGCGCGCCGTCCCCCTCGGCTTCGGCTGCGAGTGCCCACCGCTCGGTCATGGGTGCGAGTCTGGCATCCGGCACTGACAGCGCCGGTGAGGCGGACCGGTGCGCTCCGGCCGCGCCTCGCCGCCGCTCGGTGGTGGGCATGCGTTCCGCGCCTCGGCCGTGGGCAACTGTTCCGCCCCAGCGGAACGACTGCCCACAACGCTGGGTCCCCCCGCAGGTGCTACGCCGCCGCGTGGAACAGGGCCGCCGCCTCTCCCCGGGAGTCGACGCCGAGCTTGTTCAGGATGTTGGCGACATGGAACTTCACCGTCGACTCGCTGATGTGCAGCTCCTCCGCGATCCGCCGGTTGCGGTGCCCCAGCGCCAGGTGCCGCAGGACCTCCACCTCCCGCTCGCCGAGGCCGGTCAGCGGGTGCGCCGCCTCGACCGGCGCGGCCGGCGCCGCCAGCGGGATCACCGCCGTGATCGTCGTGCCCCAGCCGGGCACCGCGTCCATGTCGAGCCGCCCGCCGAGCACGTCGAGCCGGTCCTTGATCGTGCCCGCGCCCAGGTCGCACGGGGCCAGCGCGCCCGCGCCGTCGTCCCGTACCGAGGCCCGCAGCTCGTGTTCGGTCAGCTGCCAGCCGACGTGGATCCGGCGCACCGAGGGCTGTTCGAGCACGATCAGGAGCAGGGACCGGACGATCGCCCGCGCGCTGTGCGCCACGTCCGCCGCGAGCGAGCGGTCCGAGTCGGGCGCGCCCAGGTCGAGCCCGACCTGGCTGTGCCGCAGCATCGGCCGGAGTTCGGCGGCGAGCCGTTCGAAGGCGTCCGGTGCCGGCTCCTCCGCGAGGGCCCGGTCCTGCCGTTGCGCCGCCCGCATCTCGATCAGCGCCGACGCGGCCAGGTCGGTCGCGGTCGCCCGGGCCGTCGTGTCGTCCAGGGCCCGGCTGCGCAGCACCCCGAGGACCCCGGAGAGGGCCGCGGAGTGCGTGGCGGTCAGCTCCGCGATCACCCGCGCCCGGGTGTCGGCCGCCGCCCGTGACCTGGCCAGGGCCCCCGGCATGGCCTCCGTCGCGAACCGGTCGAAGTGGCCGGACACCAGGTCCCACAGGGCCTGCGCCACGGCGAGTTCGGCCTCGCCCGCCGGGACGCCGCCGTCCTCCCGTACGAGCACGAGCACCGCCCCGCGCCGGGTCGCGTGGCTGGTGACGGCCACGACCTCGCGCTCCCGGCCGCCGATCGTCGCCGTCCCCTGCCACGGGCTCCCGGGCACGCCGGCCGCGAGCAGCGGGGCCAGTTCGGAGGAGGTGAGCAGCTCCGTACCGCCGAGGGCCTTGAAGGGGGAGTGGGCGCAGTGGGTGGAGAGTTCGGCCGCGTCCACGTGCGGGACGAGCGGCGCCAGGGCGGCCGAGACCTTGGGGAGGATCTCCCCGAGCGGCTGCCGGATGATCTCGTACGCGGTGGTCAGCGTGTGCGCGTCCATGCGAGGGAGCGTACGCGGGGAGGGGTGGGGGGCGGCCGGTCTTTCGACCAGGTGTGACTGGCCGTTGGGAGGGCGGGGAAGGGGTGGTCGCGGCCGCAGGCTGGGACCCGTCGAAGTGAACGGGCGGCTGTGGAGGCTGAGATGGAAGCGATCGTGTACGAGGAGTTCGGCGGTCCCGAGGTGCTGCGTCACGCGGCGGGTGTCGCCGTACCGGAGCCCGGCCCCGGCGAGGTCCGCGTCAAGGTGGCGGCCGTCGGGGTCAACCCGGTGGACTGGAAGCGCCGATACGGCTGGGTCGAGGAGTTCTACCCGACGACCTTCCCCGCCGTCCCCGGCCTGGAGTTCGCCGGCACGGTCGACAGGCTGGGCGAGGGCGTCACCGGTCTGACGGTCGGTGACGAGGTCCTCGGCTGGACGAAGACCGGCGCCTACGCCGAGTACGCGATCGCCGGCATCGTCGCGCCGAAGCCGGCCGGGCTGTCCTGGGAGGCCGCCGCGAGCCTCCCGGTGGCCGGCGAGACGGCGCAGCGGGTCCTCGACCTGCTCGGCGTACGGGCGGGCGAGACGCTGTTCCTGCACGGTGCGGCCGGGGTCGTCGGCTCGGTGGGCGTCCAGCTCGCCGTCGCCGCCGGGGTCACCGTGATCGGCAGCGCGTCCGAGTCCAACCACGCCTACCTGCGCGAACTCGGCGCGATCCCGGTGGCGTACGGGGAGGGCCTGGCCGACCGGGTGCGGGCCGCCGCCCCGGACGGCGTCGACGCGGTCTTCGACGCGGCCGGGCACGGGGTGCTGCCGGTCGCGATCGAACTCCTCGGCGGGAACGGGCCCGACGGGGTCGAGGCGGAGAAGGAGCGGATCGTGACGATCGCGGACGTGGACGCGGAGAAGTACGGGATCGTGTTCTCCGGGGTCCTGGGCGACCCCGAGGCCGTACGGGCCGGACTCACCGCGCACGCGCGCGGTGCGGCGGCCGGGACCCTCGCGGTCCGGCTCGCCGACACGCTCCCCCTGAAGGAGGCGGCGCGGGCCCAGGAGCTGAGCGAATCGGGTCACGTGCGGGGGAAGTTGATCCTGGTCCCGTAACCCCGCTGTCGGGTGAGAGGATCCGTCCGCCGCGCGGGGCGGTCCTGACCTGGAAGGCGACGACGACGATGTACGCGACACCCCTGGGAGACGACGGCGCGGAGCTGCGGCCGCTCGAACCGTGGCAGGCGGAGGAGTTCCTGGCGCACATGGACCGGGGCCGCGAGTTCATCGGGGCGCGCAACGGCCTTCCCGACGTCGTCACCGACCTGGAGTCGAGCCGGTCGTTCCTCCGGCTCTACGCGGAGAAGGCGGCCGCCGACTCGGGCCGCATCCACGGCATCTGGTCCGACGGCACCCTCGTCGGCGCGGTGATCCTCCGGCAGCTGGACACGAAGAGCGGCCGGGCCGAGGCGGGCTGCTGGCTGGAGCCGGCGGGCGTCGGAAAGGGCCTGGTGACCCGGGCCGCGCGGACGCTCATCGACTGGGCGATCGAGGTACGCGGGATCCACCGGGTGGAGTGGGTGGTCTCCTCCGACAACGAGCCGAGCATCGCGGTGGCCCGCCGCCTCGGCATGAGCAGGGACGCCGTCCTGAGGGGCAGCCACCCCTACCGGGGCCGACGCCACGACGAGGAGGTCTGGTCGGTCCTCGCCCCGGAGTGGAGGGCGGCGAGGACCGCGTCCACGGGGGCGGGTCCGAGCGGGGCCTGAGCGGGTTCCGGGTCGGGGGCCGGGCGGGGCCGGGGGCGTCACGGGGGGCGCCCCCGGTCCCGGTCCCGGACCTGGTCCCGTTCCCGGGCCCGATCCCTGTCCGGGGCCGGATGGAGGCAGGCGTGGACGGGGCGGTGACCCGGCTCCGACCCCGGTCACCGCCCCGTCCGTCCCACCATCGCCGCTCAGCGCGTCAGGCGCCACGCGGGGAGGGCCGACGCGGCGATCGCGACCGCCGCGCACACGCCCGCCGCCATGCCCACCGTGGCCCACGGGAGGGCCAGGGCCATCGGGGCCGAGAGGGCGGCGAGCCCCGCTCCCAGGGTGCCGAGGACCAGCGCGGTGACTGCGAGGCCGAGCAGGGTGCCGATCGCCACGGCGAGGGTCGCCTCGCCCGTCACCACCCGCAGGATCTGGGCCCGGGTGGCCCCGGCGAGCCGAAGGGAGGCCAGTTCTCCGCCGCGTACGGAGGTCGCCATGAGCAGGGTGTTGGCGAGGCCGATCACCGTGTAGACGAGGGCGATGCCGAGGACCAGGGCCATGCCGAGCCGCGCCTGCGGGCTGCCGCTCGACGGGCGCTCGGCGTCGGCCCACGCGTCGGCCGTCCTGACGGTGCCGCCGCTCGCCTCCAGGGCCCGCACCGTGGCCGTACCGCCGCCGCGGGCGTCGATCCGGTCGGCGACGGAGCCGGGGGCGTTCGCCCGGGTGACGTACGGGCCGTTGTCGCCGGTCCCGAGGGCGAGGACGGCCGCGATCCGGAGCCGTACCGGACCGGTCCCGTCCGCCCGCCAGACCTCGACGGTCCCGCCCACCCGGCGATGCTCGAACTCCTCGTTGACGACGATCGACCGGTCGTCGAGGTCCCGTGGATCTCCGGCGACCACGGGCAGCCGGGCGAGCTCGGCGAAGGCCGCGGGGTCGGTGACCGCCCGCGCCCCGTACTTCACGACGGCCGCGTCCCCGTCCCGTACGAAGACCGAGGTCGGCCCCGTGGGGGAGACCACGGCCCCGGCGGGCGCCGCCACCGGCCGCAGGGCCCGGC
This sequence comes from Streptomyces sp. NPDC029956, assembly GCF_055574655.1. Classification (NCBI taxonomy): domain Bacteria; kingdom Bacillati; phylum Actinomycetota; class Actinomycetes; order Kitasatosporales; family Streptomycetaceae; genus Streptomyces; species Streptomyces sp. NPDC029956. Next base: position 193,852 of record NZ_JBVHZJ010000003.1, read on the forward strand.
CGGCCACCACGTACTCGGCGGTCGTCTGCTCGCGCCCTTCGACCGCCTTCGCGTGCGTGACGCTCGTCGCCGAGCCGAAGAGCGTCCCGGCGAGCGCCACGGTCACGAGGACGGGGGCGGCGACGGCGGCCGTACGGCGGACCGAGGCGGCGCTGTTCTCCCGGACCAGCGTCCCCACGGCCCCCCGCAGCCTCAGCAGCCGGGCCATCGGCCGGACCAGGAGCGGGGAGAGCAGGGCGATGCCGGTGATCAGGAGCATCGGGAGGGTCGTGTACGTCTTCCGCTTGAGCAGCGCGGACGGGTCCGTGACGTACGTCTGGACGAGGAGCCCCAGGCCGGCCAGGAGCAGTCCCGTACCGAGCAGGGCCCGGCCGAGGGGCAGGGTGTCGGCGTCGACGTCCGCCTCGCGGAGCGCCGCCGTCGGGCCGACCTTCCCGGCCCGCCGGGACGCGGCGACCGCCCCGCCCAGGGCGACGGTCACGCCCGTCCAGAACGCTGCGTGGAAGGGCCAGGCCGGGCCGCCGACCGTGAACCACTCGGGCGCGAGCCCGCCGTCGACGAGGGTCCTGGCGAGCAGCGGCGCGCCGGCCGCGCCGAGCGCGCACCCGGCGGCGGAGGCGAGGACGCCGAGCGCCGCGGCCTCGGCGAGGAGCAGTCGGCGGATCTGTCCGGGGGTGGCTCCGGCGGTCCTGAGCAGCCCGAACTCGCGGCGGCGCAGGGCCACGGCGAAGGCGAAGGTGGAGGCGACGACGAAGACGGAGACGAAGGCGGTGACGCCGCCGGAGGTGCCGAGGAGGGCGTTGACGCCGACGAGCGCCTCGGCGTCCCGGTCGTGGCCGGGGTCGGCGCGCCGCCGTTCGTCGCCGGTGAGGACCTGGGCGCGATCGCCGACGAGGGCCCGGACCTCGGCGGCGGGGGCGTCGACGCCGACGGCGTCGGGACCGCCGGAGGGAGTGAGGGAGGGGCCGGCGGAGGGACCGTCGGAGCGGGTGACGGTCCACCGGGCCTCCAGCTCGCGGAGCAGTTCGTTGTCCACAGGCTGTGGACGGTCGAGTCGCTGCGCCACGGACGCGGTCCCGGGGCCGCGCCGTACGTCCAGTGTCAGCCGGTCCTGACCCTGCACCACGACGGGCGAGGAGGCGAACCGCTGAGGCGCACGCTCCGGTGCGTGGAAGGTCGCGGACAGTCCGAGGCCCATGGTGGCGAGCAGCCCCACGCCGAGCGCGAGGGCGACGAACCCGCCGAGGAAGGAGGCCCAGCGGGCACGGAGGCCGGAGAGGACGACGATCAGCACGGGACGCTCCCGGTGGGGGAGGCGGTGCTGCGGGCCTGACCCGGCTCCAAGGACGGCTCGACGGTCTCCGGCGCGGTCATCCGTGCTGCGACCGTCTCCGGCGCGGTCATCCGTGCCGCGACCGTCTCCAGCGCGGTCATCCGTGCCGCGACCGTCTCCACCGTCGGGGCCGGAAGCTCGCCCGCCACGTGCCCGTCGACGAGAAAGACCACACGGTCCGCGCGGGCCGCCGCCACCGGGTCGTGGGTGACCATGACGATCGTCTGGCCGTCCCGGTCGACCAGCTCCCGCAGCATGTCGAGCACCTCGCGGCTCGTCGTCGAGTCGAGCGCGCCGGTCGGCTCGTCGCCGAAGAGAACGGCCGGACGCGTGATCAACGCCCGTGCGATCGCCACTCGTTGCTGCTGTCCGCCCGACAACTCGCCCGGCCTGTGCCGCTCCCGCCCCGCGAGCCCGACGCGGGCCAACGCCTCCCGTACCTCCGTACGGGACGGACGGCGGCCGGCCAGCCGGAGGGGCAGGGCGACGTTCTGCGCGGCCGTGAGGGCGGGCAGCAGGTTGAAGGACTGGAAGACGAACCCGATCCGGTCCCGCCGCAGCAGGGTCAGCCGCCGCTCGCTCAGCCCTTCGAGGGCGACCCCGCCGACCTCCACCCGACCGGAGGTGGGCCGGTCGAGCCCGGCCGCGCACTGGAGCAGCGTGGACTTTCCGGAGCCCGAGGGGCCCATGACGGCGGTGAAGGTCCCGGCGCGGAAGTCGAGGTCGACGCCGTCGAGCGCGCGGACGTCCCGGTGGTGACGGGTGAGGCGGCGGAGCCGTACGGCAGCGGTGGAGGCCGTGGCGGAGGTGGCGGCGGAGGCCGTGGCGGAGGTGGCCGCGGGCGTCGCCGCCGGGGTGGCCGCCGGGGTGTGCGAGGGCGTCGGAGTCATGGCTCAAGCGAACCGTTCTCGCGGCCGCCGATCACGACCACTGGCGGGCGTTCAGGGGGTATGCCTGGCCCTACCTCCGCGCCGGGGTCAGCCCTCCCGTACGGCCTTCACGAACGTACGGCCCTCACGAACACGTCCAGCACGTCGAGCGGCTCGCGGCCGCCCAGCAGCGTGCGCAGGTCGCTCTCCACCCCCGTACCGTCCATGAAGCCGTGCGCGATCGCCGAGTACGTGCTCGCCAGCATCGGCACCTGGAACGGCACCGCCCCGGACGCGGCGATCGCGGCGCGGGCGTCGGCGAGCGTGCCGGGGGCGTACGTGGCGCCCACGGCCTCCGCGAGGTCGGCGCCGCCGAGGGCGCGCTCGCCGGCGAGCTCGTACACCCGGTTCCGGTGGGCGGACGGGTCCGTCGCGACCGAGACTGCGATGTCGGCGAGGTCCGCGCGGGCGACGGCGGCGAGGCGGCCCTCGCCCAGCGGGCCCGTGATCCGGTTCTCGGCGTCGGGCGTGGCGATCCAGGTCAGGAACTCGGCGTAGAGGCCGTTGCGGAGGAACGTCCAGTCGAGGGTGGCGGAGCTCCGCAGCCGCCGCTCGGTCCAGCGGTGGGCGAGCGCGTACGTGAGGTGGTCGCCGTCGCCGGAGAGGCTCGTGTAGACGACGTGCCGCACGCCCGCCGCCTCCGCCGCCGCTATCGCTGCCTCGTGACGGGCCACGACCGTGTCGTCCTCCCCGTAGCCGGCGGAGACGAGCAGCAGCGTCTCCACCCCGGCGAAGGCCTCCGGCAGCGTCTCGGGCGTGTCGAAGTCGAGGCGACGGGTGCCGGGCAGCCCCGCGCGCGTACCGAGGACGACGTCCTCGCGACCGGCGAGCCGTTCGGCGACGAGCGAGCCGAGAGCGCCGGAGACGCCGGTGACGAGCAGCATGGTTACCCCTGGGGCCGTGGTGACGAGGTGATGGCTGAGACCATCGTGGGGGGACCGGGAAGATCGCGGAAGGAGGCACATCGATGTCCGAGGGGCACACGGAGGTAACCACCGAACCCCTGGTGAGCTGTGCGGAGGACTGCGGGGTCCGGGACGTCCAGGACCGGCTCGGCGACAAGTGGACCGTGCACGTGGTCGTCGAACTCGCCGCGGGACCGCGGCGGTTCAGGGAACTCCAGCGGCTCGTCACCGGGATCTCGCAGCGGATGCTGACCCTGACACTGCGCCGCCTGGAACGCGACGGGCTCGTCTCGCGGACGGTGTACCCGACGACGCCGCCGCAGGTCGAGTACGCGCTGACGGAGACCGGGCACAGCATGACCCACCTGATCAAGCAGCTCGTCGACTGGTCGCTCGACCACCGCTCGGTGATCGCCCGGTCGCGCGAGGCTTGGGACACGAGGACGGCGTGAGCAAGAGCAACACCGGCAGGACCGGCAGGACCGGCAGGACCGGCAGCACCGGGAACACCGGCAGCACCGGCAGCACCGGCCGTACTGGCAGCACTGGCAGCACTGGCAGCACCGGCAGCACCGGGAACACCGGGAACACCGGGAACACCGGCGACAACGGGAGGGGCAGTGACGGCCGTACCGGCAGCACGGTCGACAGGGCCTTCGAGGCGCTGTACGCGAGCGACGACGGGTCCCTCGACACGGCGGCGTCGCTGCTGGCCGCCGACCGGGGCGCCGACACGGAACTGGGCCGGCGCGGCGAGGAGTTCGTGCGGACCCTGTGGGGTCGGGGCTGGCAGCCCGCGGACCTGGTCCGCATCGCACGCCGTGACCTCTCCGACGCCCACCTCCTGGTCCTGACCGGCCTGGTCCTGACCGAGACGGCCCGCTACGAGACGCTGCCGCACCGCTGGCGGGCCCAGCTCGACGAGCTGGACGCCGAGCCCGGCCGGCCGACGGACCGCTTCTCGTACGCGACGACGGTCCTGGAGCTGTACCGGCTCCTGGTGCGGCTGCCGAGGCTCGACGCGGTCGGACCGGTGCCGGGGGAGGCGCTGCCGCCGGCGACGGCCGGGGAGCCGCGGATGCTGACCCGGATCCGGGCGCTGCTCGCGAAGGCGGAGGCGACGGGGTACCCGGAGGAGGCGGAGGCGCTCACGGCCAAGGCCCAGGAGCTCATGGCGCGGCACAGCCTGGACGAGGCGACGCTCGCGGCGGGAGCGCCGTCGCCGGAGACGCCGGGGGCGATCCGGATCGGGGTGGAGCCGCCCTACGAGCAGGCGAAGGCGATCCTGCTCGACGCGGTCGCGACGGCGAACCACTGCCGGGCGGTGTGGAACGAGACGTACGCCTTCTCGACGGTGGTCGGCTTCGAGGCGGACCTCGACCCGGTGGAGCTGCTGTACACGTCGCTGCTCGTGCAGGGGACGGCGGCGATGACGCGAGCGGAGGCGGAGCAGCGGGCCGGGGGCCGGAAGCGCACGAAGTCGTTCCGGCAGTCGTTCCTGCTGGCGTACGCGAACCGGCTCGGCGCACGTCTCGCGGCGACGTCCCGCCGCGTGGCCTCCGAGGCCCCGACCCTCCTCCCGGCCCTCGCCTCCCGGGACCTGGCGGTCACCACCCGCACGGACGAACTCTTCCCGGAGACCCGCGCCACGCGCGTGCGTGCGGCCTGGGACGAGGAGGGCTGGACGCACGGCGCCTCGGCGGCGGACCGGGCGGGTCTCGGACCGGAGCGGCGCGGGGTCGAGGGCCGCGGCTGAGCGGGCGGGGGTGAGGGCTGGTGCTCAGGGCGGGCTCTGAGGCGGGTGCGTAGGCGACCCGCCCCTGCTCCTGCCGGCCCCGCCCCTCCCGGCCAGCCCGCCCCTTTTGGCCCTCCCGGCCCGCCCTCCCTCCCTGGCCGCCCGCGTCAGCGCCCCCGTCGGGCCCGCCCCTCGGGTGGCAGTGCCCGGTGGGCCAGTCGGACCATGAACGTCTCCGGGGGCTTCCAGACGTTCCGGTCCTCGTACGCCCAGGCGTAGACCAGGGAGCCGTCGCGGACGCAGTCGAGCAGGCCGGGTGCCACGAGTTCGTGGGCCGACCACTCGTACAGCTGCTGGAGGCGTGGCACGATCACGCCGAAGTCGACGAGGCGGCCGAAGCCGACCTCGCCGCGCAGATAGGTCCGCACGCTGTCGCGGAGCGGGTACTCGTCGGGGAGTACGCGGGACAGCTGGAGGAAGACCCCGGCCATGCCCAGCCTCGGGTCCCCGAGGAACGGCGCGAGCGGGCGCAGCGGGCCGAGGGAGAGGCCGGGCGCGGCGACGAGGGCGTGGGAGTAGAGCACGCGGCAGAGGACGACGTTCATGAAGAACCGTTCGGCCTCGGTCTCGGCCTCCGCGAGGTCGCGGTGGCCGAGGTAGCCGGCCACCACGCTCCCGTTGTGCGCCCGGTACCAGGCGCGGGCGGTGGGGTAGTGGACGAAGGACAGCCAGTGGTGGACCGAAGGGGACGAGGACCGTCCCGGAAGCCCCCCGCTCAGCCCCACCGCCTCGCAGCCGTCCCGAAGGATGCGCTCGTTCACCGCACGCCACCACGGGCTGCCGGGCCGGTCGGCGAAGCCCGGCTGGAGCACGCCCCGCCGCAGCTGCCAGCGCATGAACGACATCGCCGCCCGGCGGAACGGCAGGTGCTGGGGCGCCTTGCCGAACGGGCCGTAGTAGCACCGCTCCATCAGCGCCATCCGCCCGGCGGGGTCGTCCCGGACCGAGGCGACCTGCCGCACGGCCCAGTCGGCGGCCGTGACATCGGACGTCATGCACACAGAATCCCATGAGCGGGCGAAATGGGACGTTATGCACCTGTCGCGGATACGCTCGGGGCATGAGCTGGCTCCGGGCGTTGAAGGAGACCGCCCGCTCCGGGCTCACCGTCGAGCGGCGGCGGCTCGCCCCCGTGATCGCCGCCCGCGCCGCCCTCGGGCTCGCCCTCGTCATGGGCGTCTCGCTCGCGCTCTTCGGCCCCGCCGTCGCCGCCTCCTCCGCCTTCGGCGCATTCCAGGCGGCCATCGCGACCTTCCAGCGTTCCTGGCGCCCCCGCCCCACCCTCGCCCTCGCCTCCGGCGCCAGCCTCGCCGTGTCGACCTTCCTCGGCTATCTCGTCGGTACCGAGGAGATCCTCTTCCTCGCCCTGCTGATCCTCTGGACCTTGGTCTCGGGCCTCGCCTGGGCCGCGGGGCCCACCGCCGGAATGATCGCCTCCTCCAACGTGGCGATCATGCTGGTGACCGTCACCCTCCCCACCTCCGTCGCCACCGCCGCCGGCCACGCCGCCATGATCTTCGCGGGCGGTGTCGTCCAGGCCGGTCTGGTCGTCCTCCTTCCGGTACGCCCCTGGGGCGCCCAGCGCGACGCCCTCGCGGACGCGCTCGCCGCGGAGGCGGACTACGCCCGCCGCCTGCGCCACGACCCGGTCGCACCGTTCGACCCCCTGCCCCTCATGACCGCCCGCAGCGCGGCCGCCGTGACACCCGGCCAGGCCCGTCGCCGCCCGGCGGAGCTCCACGGCGCCCGCGGCCTCGCCGAGCGCATCCGCCCGGTTCTCGCCTCCCTCGCCGACCCGGCCGTCGGCGTCCCGGAGGAAGGCCCGGCACGCGCGCGCGTGCGGGAGCTGCTCGGGGCGGCGGGCACCGTCCTGGACGCCGCCGCGCACGCGATCCGGCACGGCGAACCGGTCACCCTCCCGGCACCCGCCGTCGCCACCCTCCACGCCCCGGACACCCTGTCGATCCTGCACGGCCCGCCCCGCCGCGCCGCCATCCGCCTCACGGCGCTGCTCGGCGACGTCGTCGACACGGCCGATCCGAGGACGGAGACCTCGGGCCACGGCGCCATACCCCGGGAGCGCCCCACCCTCGTCCGTCTGACCCCGATCGTCGCGGCGAAGGTGCGTGCCGAGATGCGCCGGGACTCGCCGATCCTGCGCCACGCGATCCGCGTCTCGGCGGTCACGGCCGCCGGCTACCTGCTGGGCACGGTCCTCCCCCTCGGGCACGGCTACTGGGCGCCGATGGCCTCGGTGATGGTGATGCGCCCGGACTTCTCGCAGACGTACGCGCGCTCGGTGGCGCGGTTCGGCGGCACCCTCGTCGGGGTGGCCCTGGCGACGGCGGTCGTGCAGTCGGCCCACCCGGGCGTGTACCTGTCGGCCGGGCTCGCGGTCGTGTGCGCCTTCGCGATGTACCTGTTCATCCGGACGGGGTATGCCGCCAGTCAGGTCTTCGTCGCCGCGTACGTCGTCTTCCTGCTCGGCATGGAGGGCGTCGGCGTCGGCCAGACCGTACGGGACCGGGTGACGTTGACCCTGCTCGGCGGGGTCCTCGCCATGCTGGCGTACGCCGTCTACCCGGCCTGGGAGACGCCCCGGCTGCGCGGCCGGCTCGCGGACTGGCTGGCGTCCGTCGGCGGGTACGGGGCGGTCGTCATCGCGCGGTACGCCGACCCGATCGGGCCCGGAAGCCCTGATGTCCGCGAGGCGCTCCTGAACACCCGCGCGGCCCGTGTCGCCTGGCAGGAGGCCGTGGAGCGGGCGACGCACGAGCCCGTGCGGCACCGGGGCCTCTCGCACGCGGCGACCGAACAGGCCGACCACGCGCTCGCGGAGTTCGGGCGGGTGGCGATGCTCATGGAGGCGCACCTGCCGGAGCCCGGCGCCCCGCCCGTGCCGGCCGCCGCGACCCTCGCGGAGTCCCTGCGGCGGGCGACGGAACGGGGCGCCAAGGACGTACGGGAGCGCAGGGAACCCGGCTGGGACGACCTGCGCGAGACGGTCGACGCGTGGTCCGACGACGCTCCGGACCACTTCCTGCTGCACAAGGGCGCTGTCCTCCTCCTGGAGGCCCTGGACGAGGTCACGACGGCCCTGACGGAGTCCACGCGGGCGCGTGCGCGGTAGTTCCCGCCCTCGGCGGCGGGAAGTTGTCCCGCACGAATTTCTCGCGCTTGTCATCCGGCATGCGGCCGGGCGGAGTTGGTAGGGGAAGAGGGGCGCGGAGGTACGCGGTCCTCCACCGGCATCCCATCCCAGGAGCAACCGCATGAAGAAGTACTGGCTGGCGGCCGCCGGCGTCGTGGCCGCCGTGGCGATCGCGGCACCGTCGGCCGTCGGAGCGCCCGAGACCGCCGAGGCCTCCACCGCCTCCACCGCCGCCAAGGCCTCCACCACGGCCGTCGCGACCGGAACCGCGGCCCGGACCGAGCCCGCCGAGGTCACCCCGGCCAAGGCCGCCGCGCCCGCCCCGAACCCGGTCCGCACCGTCCGTCCCGGTCAGCGCGTGGACGCCGGCAGGGGCTTCACCGTGTGGCTGACCCGCGACGGCAAGCACTGGACGGGCCCGGACGGCTACGAGAACTTCCGCAGCGTCGTCGACGGCAACATCGACCGCTCCGAGCCCGGCGTCAGCCACCAGAGCGAGGGCGACGCGACGGGCGTCTTCCACTCCGGCCTCTACTACGGGACCCGGAAGGCGGGCCGCGTCGAACTGAGCGACGACGAGGGCCACAAGACCGTCGCCACCCTCATCGCCCTGCCCGGCCGCCCCGACTGGGGTGTCTGGTACGCCCACACGGGGCCGACCAACGGGAACGGCGGCAGCAGCCTCGACGTCACCCTCTACGACCGCTCGGGCAGGCTCCTCGCCGAGCTCCCGGGCTTCGACTTCCCGGCCGGCCGCGGCTGACCGGGACGGAAACGTGGCGGGGCCCGGCACGGGGCGGGCCCCGCCGCCTCCCTCACCCAGCTCCACCGCCCCACCGCCCCACCGCTCCACCGCCCCACCGCCCCACCGCCCCATCGAGCCACCGCCCACCGACCGATCGCGAGGTCCGACACCGTGCCGCACGAGTCCGTCACCGAGGTCACCGAGGTCGCCGAGGTCAAGGCGGGCGCCGGGACTGCAGGGGCGATCGCGACCACCGGGGCTGCAGACGTCACCAAGACGACCGGGACCACGAGGGCGACCGGGACCACCGGGACCACCAGGACCACCGGGACCAGCGAGATCACAGAGATCGCAGAGAGAACCGAGATCACCGGGACCACCGTGATGGCCGCGACCTCCGAGGACGACGGTTTCACCGAGTTCGCCGTCGCCGCCTGGCCGCGTCTGGTGCGTACGGCCCAGCTCCTGACCGGGGACTTCCACGAGGCCGAGGACCTGGTGCAGACGACGCTCGCCAAGGTCTACGCGCGGTGGCGGCGGGTCCCGCGCGGGGAGATCGACCTCTACGTGCGCCGGGCGCTGATCAACAACAACCTCAGCCGGGTCCGCCGGAAGCGGGTCGTCCATCTCCTGACGCCCGTCCTGCCGGAGTCGCTGCGCCACACCACAGCGGGTCATGCGGAGGCGGTCGAGCAACGCACCGCGCTCCTGGCCGCGTTAGCGGATCTGACCGCTCGTCAACGCGCGGTCATGGTGCTCCGCTACTGGGAGGATCTGACCGAGCTGGAGATCGCGAGCGTGCTCAACTGCTCGATCGGCACGGTCAAGACCCACGCCCGCCGCGGTCTGGCCGCGCTGCGCTCCCACCCGGGGCTCGTCACCGTCCCCGCCCCGTCTCTCCCCGCCCCTACCGGAGCCCGACGATGACCCCCGCAAGGCCGACGACACCGCCCGACCCCCAGCCCGACCCGCGACCCGACCCCGATCGCCGTTCGCGCCCCCACCGCGGTCCCGGGCCCCGCTCTGAGTCCGACCTGCACGCGGTGTTCGCGCGGGCCGCCTCCGACATCACCCCGGGTCCGGTCCCGCTGGCGGCCGTCCGGCGGGCGGGCCGGGCACGCCGGCGGCGCCGTACGACCGTGCTTTCGGCCCTCTCGGTGCTCGCGGTCGCGACGGCCGTGGTGGCCGTCGTCGTCGTCCTGACTCCCGTACGCCCGACCCCGGCGGCCTCGGGTCCGGCCCCCGTCGCCGTCCCGCCGACCGTCGTCCCGACCTCGGCGCCGTCCGTACGCACGAGCGAGAAGCCGCCGCCGCCGGAACCGACCCCGATCAAGGTCGTGGCCTCCGGCGAGCGGGTGAACGCAGGGAAGGGCTGGCAGGTCTGGCTGACGGCGGAGGGCAAGCACTGGGCCGGGCCGGACGGCTACGAGAACGTCCGCAGCGTCACCGACGGCAACATCGACGTGGCCGAGCCGGGCGTGAGCCACCAGAGCCAGGGGGGCCCGAAGGGGGCCTTCCACTCGGGGCTCTACTACGGCACCCGTGCCGCGGGCCGCGTCGAGCTGAGGAACGCCGAGGGCCGCACGGTCGTCGCCACCCTGCTCGAACTCCCGGGCAGGCCGGGCTGGGGCGTCTGGTACACGCACACCGGGCCGGGGATGGGGGAGGTCGGCACGGCGCTGTACGACCGGGCGGGCAAGCTCCTCTCCGAGCTGCCTCTGATCCCCAGGGGCGACGCCGGCTGAGCGGGGACGGTGCCTTCCTGGGCGCTCGGACGAAGATCGCGACCCGTAGGGTGAGGGGTGGGCGAGGCGCTGTACTCGCTGGTAGCACGCTCTGTCGCGTAGCCGCTACGCCACCCCCCGTGCACGTGCATCTGCTCATGCATTGGCATATGAACACAGCTATGATCCGAGGAAGTTGACACCTGCACCAAGCAACTCGGGGAGCTACCAGTGCATCATGCGCATCGCGCGTACAACGGCATGGCGGCCACGGAGCTGCGAGGCGTCGTGTGGCAGAAGAGCAGGCACAGCAACTCCCAGGGATCGTGCGTGGAGTTCGCCAAACTGCCGGGGGGAAACGTTGCCGTACGCAACTCGCGCCACCCCGAAGGCCCCGCCCTCGTCTACACGCCCGCGGAGATTGAGGCGCTCCTCCTCGGCGTGAAGGACGGCGAGTTCGACCACCTGGTGTGAGCGGACACGCGTGCGCGGGCCACGGCCGGCGGACGGCGAGCCGCGGACAGCGAGACGTGCATGAGGTCAGACGGACATACGGAAGAAGGGCCCCGGCGGATGCGCCCGGGCCCTTCTTCCCTGCGTGCGGTGTGCGGTGCGGCTACTCCGGCCCTATCCGGAACAGCGCCCACACCACTTTGCCCCGCAGCGTGCCGGCGAGCGGATGCCACCCCCAGCTGTCGCTGAACGAGTCCACCAGGAACAGTCCGCGTCCCGACTCGGCGGCGAAGTCCTCCTCGCCGCCGCGCGCCTCCGGGCTCTCCCTGCTGGGGTCGCGCACGGCGCACACCAGGCGCGAGGACCAGCGCATCAGATGCAGGCGAACCGGTGGGTTCTGGCCTTCTTCCTGGGGCGCGTCGGCGGGCACCGCATGGCGCAGCGCGTTGGTGACGAGCTCGGAGACGACCAGGGCCACGTCGTCGAAGCGCTCGGCCAGATCCCAGCGGTCGAGCGTCGCACTGGTGAACTTCCGGGCCCCGCGCACGGCTTCGAACCGCGCGGGCAGCGCGCACGATGCGGAGGTGGAGACGGCGCCGGGATCGATCGGCGGAAGGCCCTGCCGTAACGGCTCGAGCACGGTCGATCCATTCGTCCCCATGCGAGGCACTCCCGGGAATCGCGACTGTGGTGCGACAACACGACAACACGAACGAGTACGCGGCTGCGCGGGGTCCATGGTTCCGAATGCGACCACTGGATGCAAGGGCAGATGCACGTGCACGCGCCGGACCTGTCCGTCCCCGTGCCTAATCTGTGCATAAGTCGTCCGCCTCCGGAGGGCAACTTTCCGCTACTGCCCGGAACTCGCCGTCTTTCCGTAATCGAATGTGTACGCGCTGAAGCGTTTGGTGGCAGAATCCGGGGCTCGACGGGGGCTCGACACCGTAAGGGGAGGCTGGGAGCCGTGACCGCAGGCGAATCGGGCGGAGCGAGCGGGAGTGTGGTGCGGCGCATCCTGCTGGGCTCACAGCTGAGGCGGTTGCGCGAGTCGCGCGGGATCACCCGCGAGGCGGCCGGTTACTCGATCCGTGCGTCCGAATCCAAGATCAGCCGTATGGAGTTGGGACGGGTGAGCTTCAAGGCCAGGGACGTCGAGGATCTGCTCACGCTGTACGGGGTCGGGGACGAGGCCGAGCGCGGCTCGCTCCTCGGGCTCGCCCGCGAGGCCAACGTCGCCGGCTGGTGGCACAGCTTCGGCGACGTCCTGCCGGGCTGGTTCCAGACGTACATCGGCCTGGAGGGCGCCGCCTCCCTCATCCGTGTCTACGAAGTGCAGTTCGTCCACGGCCTGTTGCAGACCGAGGCGTACGCCCAGGCCGTCGTCACCCGGGGCATGCCCGACGCCCCGGCCGCCGAGATCGACCGCCGCGTCGCACTCCGCCTCGAACGGCAGAAGGTCCTCGTCTCCGAGCGCGCCCCGCAGTTCCACGCCGTCCTCGACGAGGCCGCGCTGCGCCGCCCCTACGGCGACCGCTCCGTCATGCGGGGCCAGTTGAGGCATCTGATCGAGATCTCCGAACACCCGGGCGTCACGCTCCAGATCATGCCCTTCAGCTTCGGCGGGCACGCCGGCGAGAGCGGCGCCTTCACGATGCTGAGCTTCCCCGAGTCCGACCTCTCCGACATCGTCTACCTGGAGCAACTCACCAGCGCCCTCTACCTCGACAAGCGCGAGGAGGTCGCCCAGTACCAGCGCGTGATGGAGCGACTGCAGAAGGAAGGCCCGGATCCGGCCGAAAGTCGTGACCTTCTGCGGGGACTCCTCCAACTCACCTGACACATCAGTACGATGACGTGACATCAGTTCCGACGTTTCGGCGTTTCGACGTCACTTCTGTCATCCGTGCGGAAGTAGAGCGGGTAGAGGGGTCTCGATCCATGTCGCACTTCACCGACCTGGCCCACCAGTACATCGACGGCGAGTGGAAGCCGGGCAGCGGCTCGTGGGACATCATCGACTTCAACCCCTACACGGGGGAGAAGCTCGCGTCGATCACGGTCGCCACCGCCGGTGAGGTCGACCGCGCGTACCGGGCCGCGGAGCGCGCCCAGGCGGAGTGGGCCGAGACGAACCCCTACACCCGCCGGCTCGTCTTCGAGCGCGCGCTGCGGATCGTCGAGGACCGCGAGGAGGAGATCGCCGAGACGATCGTCGCCGAGCTCGGCGGCACCCGTCTCAAGGCGGCCTTCGAACTGCACCTCGCCAAGGAGTTCCTGCGCGAGGCGGTGCAGCTGGCGCTGCGCCCCGAGGGGCGCATCCTGCCGTCCCCGGTCGACGGCAAGGAGAACCGCGTCTACCGCGTCCCGGTCGGCGTCGTCGGTGTCATCTCCCCCTTCAACTTCCCCTTCCTCCTGTCGATCAAGTCGGTCGCGCCCGCGCTGGCCCTCGGCAACGCCGTCGTCCTCAAGCCGCACCAGAACACCCCGATCTGCGGCGGCACCCTCGTCGCCAAGGTCCTGGAGGAGGCCGGTCTGCCGGCCGGTCTGCTGAACGTCGTCGTCACCGACATCGCCGAGATCGGCGACGCGCTGCTGACCCACCCCGTCCCGAAGGTCATCTCCTTCACCGGCTCCGACAAGGTCGGCCGTCACGTCGCCACGGTCTGCGCGCAGAACTTCAAGCACGCCGTCCTCGAACTCGGCGGCAACAGCGCCCTGATCGTGCTCGACGACGCCGACGTGGACTACGCGGTCGACGCGGCCGTCTTCAGCCGCTTCGTGCACCAGGGCCAGGTCTGCATGGCCGCCAACCGGATCCTGGTGGACCGGACGGTGGAGGAGGAGTTCACCGAGAAGTTCGTGGCGAAGGTGAAGACCCTGCGCGTCGGTGACCCCGCCGACCCCGCCACCCACATCGGCCCGCTCATCAACTCCCAGCAGGCGGAGGCCGTCTCCTCGCTCGTCGACCAGACGGTCGAGGCCGGCGCCACGGCGCTCCTGCACGGCACGGTCGACGGCAACCTCGTCTCCCCGTCCGTCCTCACCGGCTTCGCCCCGGACGCCCCGATCCTGGGCCAGGAGATCTTCGGTCCGGTCGCCCTGATCGTCCCGTTCGACGGCGAGGAGGAGGCCGTGCGGATCGCCAACGACACCCCGTACGGGCTCAGCGGCGCCGTCCACACGGGGAACGTCGAGCGGGGCGTACGGGTCGCCAAGCGCATCCACACCGGCATGATCCACATCAACGACGGCACCGTGCACGACGAGCCGATCGTGCCCTTCGGCGGTGAGAAGCACTCCGGCATCGGGCGGCTCAACGGCGAGGCGATGGTGGAGAGCTTCACCACCCAGAAGTGGATCTCGATCCAGCACGGCCGGAGCCGGTTCCCCTTCTAGGACAGTAGTTGTCCGCAAGGGTCCGTAGCGTAAGGGGTGTCGAGAAGGTCGGGGCCTACCCGGACCGGGCGACACAAGCGATTCGGCTACGGAAGGCGGACATCATGGTGGCTCTCGTTCCCACGGAGACCCACGGCGACGAGCGCGGCGCGCTCCTGAACTTCGTCGAGGCGCAGCGCGCCGCGATCCGCCGCTCGCTCCTCGGTCTCACCGAGGAGCAGGCGGCGAGCCGCCCCAGCGTCAGCGAGCTCAGCCTCTCCGGGCTGCTCAAGCACGTCGCCGAGGTCGAGCTCAACTGGCTCCGACTGGCGCAGCAGCAGCCCAACGAGCGTCAGCGCACCCAGGAGACCTGGGGCGAGGGCTTCCGGCTCGTGGGCGACGAGACGATCCCGGAGATCGTGGAGTTCTGGGCGGGCGTGGCGAAGGAGACCGAGGAGTTCGTCCGCTCGGTGCCCAGCCTGGACGACACCTTCCCGCTGCCCGAGGCGCCCTGGTTCCCCGTGGACGGACGGGTCTCCATGCGCTGGATGCTGCTCCACCTGGTGCAGGAGGCGGGCCGGCACGCCGGGCACGCCGACGTCATCCGTGAGTCCCTGGACGGCAAGGGCTCCTTCGAACTGATCGCGGCGGAGCAGGGCCGGTGACCCCGCGCGCGTACCCTGGTCAAAATTGACTAGGAGGTACGTGGGATGTCGGCGATCCGTCTTCTCGTCCTGGGCGCGGTGAAACAGCACGGCCGCGCCCACGGCTACCAGGTCCGCAACGATCTGGAGTACTGGGGCGCACACGAGTGGTCCCACGCCAAGCCCGGCTCGATCTATCACGCGCTGAAGCAGATGGCGAAGCAGGGACTGCTGCACGCGCACGAGGTGGCGCCGAGCGCGGTGGGCGGGCCCCCGCGTGTCGAGTACGAGTTGACGGAGCAGGGCCTCCAGGAGTACTTCGCCCTGCTGCGCGAGGCGCTGACCACGTACGACCAGAAGATGGACGTCCTGTCGGCGGGCATCGGCTTCATCGTGGACCTGCCCCGGGAGGAGGCCGCGGAGCTGCTGCGGCAGCGGGTGCGGGCGCTCGACGAGTGGCGGACGGCGGTCACGGAGTACTACACGCCGGAGGGCGGCCCCGGTCAGCTCGGGCACATCGGCGAGATCATGCACCTGTGGGTCCACTCGGCGGACGCCGGCAAGGAGTGGACGCTGGGCCTGATCGAGCGGATCGAGGGCGGGGCGTATGTGTTCGCGGGCGAGGGTGATCCCTTCGTGGGCGTGCTCGCGGAGGGCGAGGAGAACCCCTTCGCGACCTGATCGGGTGGGCGACCCGACCGCGTGTGGCCTGGCCGTGTGCACGGTCTGACCGGGTGCACGGTGCTGGCCGGGTGCGCGATCCGGCCGAGTGCAGGACCTGATCCGGTTCGACTGGAGATGCAAGCTAATCAAGTTTGACTAACCCCTGTGAAGCGCATACCGTGCTCCGTCGGCGGTGACTGGTCAAATTTGACTACGACGATTTCTGGAGGAATCGACATGACGGCGACTGGGGACGTGATCCTCGTGGAGGGCGCACGCAAGCGGTACGGCGAGAAGGACGCCCTGGCCGGACTCGACCTCACGGTCCGGCGCGGCACGGTGCACGGTCTGCTCGGCCCCAACGGAGCGGGCAAGACGACGACCGTACGGATCCTGGCCACCCTGCTGCGCCACGACGAGGGTCTGGTGCGGGTGGCGGGGTACGACGTACGCGCCGAGGCCCGCGAGGTACGGCGGCGGATCGGGCTGCTCGGACAGCACGCCGCCCTCGACGAGGAGCTGGGCGGCCGGCAGAACCTGGAGATGTTCGGCCGGCTCCACCACCTGGGCGCGCGGCGCGCGGGTGCGCGGGCCGAGGAGCTCCTGGAGCGCTTCGGCCTCACCGACACCGGCCGCAAGCCGGTCAAGCAGTTCAGCGGGGGCATGCGGCGGCGGCTCGACCTGGCGGCCTCGTTGATCACGGAGCCCGAGGTGCTCTTCCTCGACGAGCCGACGACGGGACTCGATCCACGCGGGCGTGGCGAGGTCTGGGAGTCGGTGCGCTCGCTCGTCGGCGGGGGCACCACGGTGCTGCTGACCACGCAGTACCTGGAGGAGGCCGACCAGCTCGCCGACCGGATCTCGGTCGTGGACCAGGGGCGGGTCGTGGCCGACGGCACGGCCGACGAGCTCAAGGCACGGGTCGGCGTGGACCGCATCGACGTGGTCGTACGGGACGGGGCGCGGCTCGACGAGGCGGCCGGGCTGCTGCCGGTGCCGCGGGCCGAGGTGAGCGTGGACGCCGACCGGCGGCGGCTCAGCGCACCGGTGGCGGACCGGATGGCCTCGCTCACCGAGACGGTGCGGGTGCTGGCGGCGGCCAGGATCGAGGCGGAGGACATCGCCCTGAGGCGGCCGACGCTGGACGAGGTCTTCCTGCATCTGACGGGCGGGTCGGGCGGGTCGGATACGTCGGGTGGTTCGGATGTGGCGGGTGCGTCGGGCGGGCGTCAGGAGAAGGAGGTGGCGGCATGAGTGCGGCGTACGTGGTGAGCGACTGCTGGACGATGACCCGCCGGGAGCTGGCGCACTGGGCGCGGCAGCCGGTGCAGGTCCTGGTCGGGCTCGTGTTCCCGGTGATGATGCTGCTGATGTTCGGCTATCTGGTCGGCGGCGGGCGGAGCGTCGACGGCGACTACGTCGACTTCCTGGTGCCCGGGATGCTCACGCTGACCATGGTGTTCGGGCTCGAAGGCACCATGACGGCGGTGACCCAGGACCTGAACAAGGGGGTGATCGACCGCTTCCGGGCGATGCCGATGACCGACGGCGCCGTGCTCGTCGGGCGGGCGGCCGCCGACATGCTCCAGTCGGCGGTGGGGCTGCTCGTGATGGTCGGCGTCGGGTACGCGATCGGCTGGCGGGCCGACGGCGGCCTGGGGAGCACCCTGGGGGCGCTGGGGCTGCTGCTTCTGCTGCGGTTCGCGATGCTCTGGATCGGGATCTTCCTCGCGCTGGTCGCGGGGCGGGCCGAGCTGGTGCAGGCGGTGCAGATCCTGGTGTGGCCCATCGGCTTCCTCTCCAACGCCTTCGCCTCGCCGGACTCGATGCCCGGCTGGCTCGGCACGTTCGTGGAGTGGAACCCGATGTCGGCGACCGCGACGGCGGTCCGTGACCTCTTCGGCAATCCGGGCGGCGAGCCGGGGCACGTCTGGGCGGCGGTGGTGTGGCCGCTGGTGCTGCTCGCGGTCTTCTTCCCGCTGGCGGTCAGGAAGTTCGGGCGGCTCGGGAAGTAGTGGGGAAGGAGCGGCGCGGAGATGGGAACCCCGGGGCGGTGAGCGGTGTATTGAAAGCAGCGGTTCACCGCGGACCGCCCGAAGCAGGACAGGGGGACGTGCGATGCGCAGGCTCGTGGGAGGAGTGGCCGGCGCCGCCGTGGCGCTGGTGCTGGTGGTGCTGAGCGGGTGTACGGGGCCGAAGTCGGCTGTGGAGGAAGGCGGGTCGGGGAGTCCGGGGGCCTCGCGGAGCTCGGCCGGCTCGGGGGCCCCGGGGGGTTCGTGGCCGGCCGGGAAGGGGCCGGTGGCGCGTCCGGACCCGGGGCTGTTCGGGGCGCCGCCCCGGATTCCGTCCGCGCCCGGGCTGCCCGGCTGGGCGCACGGTCTGGGCTTCGCGCGGGACGGCAGCGGGTTCGCGCTGCTCGCCTCGTGCGTGAGCGACCCGGCGGCCCCGGAGAACGGCTTCTGCCGGCAGCACGTGGCCGTGCGGGACGCCGGAGCGAAGGAATGGGTGCTGCGGCGGTCCCCGCTGCCCCGGGTGTCGGGGGACGGCGTCTCGGCGAACCTGGTGCCCCTCGGCCCCGGCCGGGCGCTCGTCGAGGAGGGCGGCGCCGAGCCGGGCTCGCGGACCTGGTTCACCGAGGACGGCGGGCGCACCTGGCGGGCGGGCGACCGGCGTTCGGTCGGGACGACCCCGGAGATACCCGAGGGGGCGGTGCTCGGCACCGACTGCGCCGCGCCCTCCGCCGCCTCGCCGGACGACTGCGAGCGGCAGCGTCTCGTGGTGATCTCGCCTCAGGACGGGCGGCGCCGTGCGCTGGCCCGGGTGCCCCTCCTGGGGGCGCATCCCCGGCCCCAGGAGCAGCCGGAGCCCGACGGGTCCTGGTGGGTCTCGGGCACGGACCCGCTGTCGGGGCGGGCGGCGGTCGCCGTCTCCCGGGACGGGGGACGCGGCTGGACGGTCAGCAGGCTGCCGAGTCCCGTCGCGAGTCCCGGGTGGCACACGGCGGTGGCGGTGGGCAGGGACGCGGTGTACGCGGCGGAGATGGGGGAGCTGACGGGCGGGGAGCCCGTGAAGAACCCGATGCGGGCGTTGCACCGTTCGGTGGACGGCGGGAGGACCTGGCAGCGGATGTGGACGACGGGGCCGAGCGAACAGCCCCGGACCCTGCTCGGCCTGCCGGTCCCGGGGCCCGGTGGCCGGGTGGAGATCGACGCGGAGCTCTCGGGGTACGGGAGCGTGGACGGCGGCCGTACGTTCGTCCGGCTGGACGACGGGACGCACCACGTCCGCCGCACCCCGCTGGGCCTGCTGCGCGAGGGCTCGCCCTGCGAGTACGCGCTGACCGTGGACGGGGTGCGCTGGTCGAAGTTCCGGCTGGCCTGCGAAGACCCGGGAGTGTGACGACAGGACCTAGTGGTGGAAGGAGGTCGCCGCGCTCGTGTCCTGGGTGAACGGCCTGGACTGGCTCCGCAGTTCGGGCAGCAGCCGGCTCAGGTCCTCGATGAGGAGTCCGGCGAGGTCGGCGGAGAAGCCGTTGCGGCAGACCACGCGCAGCACGGACAGGTCCTCGCGGTTGGCGGGGAAGGTGTAGGCGGGGACCAGCCAGCCTTGTTCGCGTAGCCGTCGAGAGACGTCGAAGACGTTGAAGGAGGTGACGTCAGGGGCGGTGGTGAAGGCGAAGACGGGCAGTTGGTTGCCGCGGGTGAGGAGCTGGAAGTCGCCCATGGCCTCAATCCGTTCGGAGAGGCCGCGGGCGATGTCGCGGGAGGTCTGCTGCACCGCCCGGTAGCCCTCCCGGCCGAGCCTGAGGAAGGTGTAGTACTGCGCGACGACCTGGGCGCCCGGCCGGGAGAAGTTGAGGGCGAAGGTGGGCATGTCGCCGCCCAGGTAGTTGACGCGGAAGACGAGCTCCTCGGGGAGTTCGGCGGGGGAGCGCCACAGGGCCCAGCCGACGCCCGGGTAGACCAGGCCGTACTTGTGACCGGAGGTGTTGATGGAGGAGACCCGGGGGAGCCGGAAGTCCCAGATCAGGTCTTCGTCGACGAAGGGGGCGACCATGGCGCCGGAGGCTCCGTCGACGTGGACGGGGATGTCGAGGCCGGTGCGTTCCTGGAGGGCGTCCAGAGCGGCGCAGATCTCGGCGACGGGTTCGTAGGAGCCGTCGAAGGTCGATCCGAGGACGGCGACGACGCCGATGGTGTTCTCGTCGCAGAGTGCGGCGGCGGACTCGGCGTCGAGGTGGAAGCGGTCGCCCTCCATGGGGACGAGCCGGGCCTCGACCTCCCAGAAGTTGCAGAACTTCTCCCAGCAGACCTGGACGTTGACACCCATGACCAGGTTGGGGCGGGCGGCGCCCGGGTAGCGGTCGGTGTTCCGCTTGGTCCAGCGGCGCTTGAGGGCCATGCCGGCGAGCATGCAGGCCTCGCTGGAGCCGGTGGTCGAGCAGCCGACGGCCGCGGCCGGGTCCGGGGCGTGCCACAGTTGAGCGAGCATGGCGACGCAGCGGCGCTCCAGTTCGGCGGTGCGCGGGTACTCGTCCTTGTCGATCATGTTCTTGTCGCGGCACTCGGCCATCAGGACGCCCGCCTGGGGCTCCATCCAGGTGGTGACGAAGGTGGCGAGGTTGAGCCGGGAGTTGCCGTCGAGCATCAGCTCGTCGTGGACGAGCTGGTAGGCGCTCGCCGGGGGCAGCGGTCCCTCGGGCAGCCGGTGGTGGGGCGGGGCCTCGGTCATTCCGCCGACCGGGTTGGCGGCCTCCCCGAAGAACGGGTTGAGGGCGAGCCGGCGGATGGGCTCGGTGGTGGAGGCGGCGGGCCCCTGGTGGAGCGGCATGGGGACTCCTTCTGTCCGGCGGGGAGGGTCTCCCGAGGGGGAGGGTTCAGTGCAGGGATCTGCCCTGGGTGTCGAGTTCGAGCTGGGGGCGGCCGGTGACGATCAGCCAGGCGGGGAGGGAGGCCAGGCAGAGGAGGGCGAGCATCGCGGGGGAGGAGGCGAGGACGGCGCCGGTGAAGAGGCTGATCCAGCCCTGCCGGGTGGTGGCGAGCAGGACGCCGAGGACGGCGGAGGAGACGGCGACCGCCGGATGGACCTCGGGGACGAGGGCCTGGGCGAACAGTCCGAACGCGGCCCCGATGAAGACGGCGGGGAAGATCCGGCCGCCCCGGAAGCCGCAGGAGGCGGCGACGAGGAGGGCCACGAGTTTGACCGCGGCCAGTTTGGCGAGTTCGCCGGAGGAATAGCTGCCGACCGAGGAGGTCAGTTCCCTGGTCTGTTCCAGGCCCTTGAAGAGGGTCAGCGGCCCGCCGAGGGCGCCCAGGAGACCGAGGGCGAGACCACCGAGGGGCAGCATCACCATGGGGTGGCGCAGCCGCCGGAAGACGGCGTGGGCGTAGGGGAAGAGGTAGCAGGAGGCGAGGCCGAAGGCGGCCGCGGCGGAGGCGATCACCAGGGCGGCGAGCAGGTCGCCCCAGCCGGGGTCGGTGAGTGGCGGGAGGCCCATGTCGAAGCTCGGATCGGCGAGCAACTGGGTGGTCATGGAGCCGGCCCCGGCGGCGACGAGCGGGGCGAAGAGCCGGTCCCAGAGGGAGCCGTGTCCCGGCTGGCCGACGAGGACCTCAGAGATGACGAGGGCGGCGGCCACCGGGGTGCCGAAGAGGGCGCCGATGGTGGCGGACGAGGCGAGGACGACCCAGGCGGCGCCCGGCACCGCGGGCGCGACCCTGCGGCCGAGCCAGTAGGTGAGGGCGATGTTGCTCGCGATGATCGGGTTCTCGGGGCCGAGACTGACACCGCCGGCAAGCGCGAGCGTGCTCGCGAGGAGGAGCCCCGGCACGACCATGAGGGCGAGCGGAGTCCCGCCGAGGCCGGTGGAGGCGGGATCGGGGCCGGCGTGTCCGGGGACTTTCCAGACGACGAGCCCCACGGCGATGCCGGTCGCCGTGAGCATGATGATGATCCAGAGGGAGGAGTGGCCGCCGATGCCGAAGACGTCGGGCAAGTCGTCCCAGAGGACGCTCTCGAACTTCTCCGCGAGTGCACTGATGCCCAGGTACAGCAGGCTCGACGCCACCCCGATCACCAGGGCGGGCAGCACTTGCGGCAACAGGACCTGCAAGGGGGTCTTGTCGGCGGAGGACGACGGGTCAGGCGGCACGTGATCGGTGGTCACCGCCCCACCATAAGTGAGCAAATGCCGCATAACATCCCGGAAATCGGGTCGAGCGGACTTGCACTTCACGTCGCGTCAGGCCCCAGGCTGACACGCGTACCGACACCACTGCCTTCCCGAGCACCTCCACGCCGCCGTCCGGGCGAACGCGCCACGCCTGGGGGCTGCTCCGGAAGCCTGACCCGGTGCCCCCCGGCCTGGACCCGGGCCCGGGTCCCGGGTCCCGGGGCCCGGACCTCGGGCCCCGGGGCCTGGCCTGAGGGCCCTGCCGAAGGCTCAGGCGCGTGGTGCGATCACCACCGCCGTGCCGTACGCGCACACCTCCGTGCCCACGTCCGCCGCGTCGGTCACGTCGAAGCGGAACATCAGCACGGCGTTCGCTCCACGCGCCCGAGCCTGCTCCACCAGGCGTTCCATGGCCTGGTTCCGGGTCTGTACGAGGGTCTTCGTGAGCCCCTTGAGCTCGCCGCCGACCATCGACTTGAGGCCCGCGCCGATCTGGCTGCCCAGATGGCGGGAGCGGACGGTGAGCCCGAAGACCTCACCGATCACCTGCCGGACCTCGAAGCCCGGCACGTCGTTCGTCGTCACGACCAGTACGTCGGGGTGCGACCCCTGGCCGCCTCCGTACTCCTCGATGCCCATCGGCATACACCTCCTGGCCCCCCAGCCTCAGGGGAGCGGGCCCTCTCCGCATCCCGTGGGCCCCGGGTGGAACCGGTCGCGTCCGGCCCACGTTGATAGCTTGGGGCCAGCCGTCCCCCATGCCCCCACCGACCGCAGGAGCCCGGAACCCGTGAACACGCTTGCCCTCGGACCGAGCTGGTTGGACCCGGACCATCTGATTCAGACCTTTGGTCCGATCGGTGTCCTGGCCATTGTCTTCGCCGAGTCCGGCCTCCTCATCGGGTTCTTCCTGCCCGGCGACTCGCTGCTCTTCACCACCGGCCTGCTGATCACGACCGGCAAGCTGGACATGCCGCTGTGGCTGATGTGCACGCTGATCGTGGCCGCGGCGGTCCTCGGCGACCAGGTCGGATACCTCTTCGGACGCAAGGTCGGCCCGTCTCTCTTCAAGCGCCCCGACTCGAAGCTCTTCAAACAGGAGAACGTCGAGAAGGCCCATGAGTTCTTCGAGAAGCACGGCCCGAAGTCGCTGATCCTGGCCCGCTTCGTCCCCATCGTGCGGACGTTCACGCCGATCATCGCCGGTGTCAGCCGCATGAACTACCGCCTGTTCGTCACGTACAACATCATCGGCGGTGTGCTGTGGGGCGCGGGCGTGACGCTGCTCGGCGCCTCCCTCGGCAAGGTCGAGTTCGTGCACCAGCACATCGAGATGATTCTCGTCGGGATCGTCCTGCTGTCCGTGGTCCCGATCGTGATCGAGTACCTCCGGGCCCGCTCCCAGTCGAAGAAGTCGCAGGCCAGGGGCGGTGACCACGGCAGCGACCACGACGCCCCCGGCACCCCGAACCCCCAGGGCCCCCGCGGCCGCCACGCCAAGCGCTGACCCCGGATCCACCCGAAGCACCGAAAGGGCCCCGCACACCGTGCGGGGCCCTTTCCCGTGTCCCGGCCGACGGGCCGGGCCCTCCCTAGAAGCCCCTGGTCCGCTTGGCCGCACGACGGGCCGCGGCCGCACCGGGGGCCTGCATGAAGAGGCGGGCCAGCTCGCCTCCCAGGTTCACCCCGATCGCGATCGCCAGGGCCAGCGCCGCCGCCTTCGCCAGCGAGGCGAAGCCCTGGTCCAGGTTGTTCTGGGCGATCGCGAGCACCCCGAAGTACGTCGCCGAACCGGGCAGCAGCGGGCCGATCGCCGCCGTCACGTACGGCAGCGACGAGGTGTGCTCGTAGCGGGCGATCAGCTGCCCGAAGAGGCCCACCAGACCCGCCGCCACCGCCGTCGCCATGACCGTCGACCCGTTCGCGGTCACCGCTATCGACGCGTAGATCACCCAGGCGACCCCGCCGTTCAGCGTCGCGAAGAGCACCGTCGCCCGCGACTGCTGCAACAGGATCGCGAAGGTCGCGCACAGCACCATCGACGCCAGGATCTGCGTCACCGGCCGCTCCGCCGCCTGCAGCGTCCCCTCCGGGTTCAGCTGCGCGTCGAACTGCACGGCGATGTACAGCACCGACAGCACGCCCACCACGATCGCGACGAAGAAGTACGCGACCTCCAGGAGCCGGGCCGAGGCCGTGATGTAGAAGCCGGTCAGACCGTCCTGCACCGCCGCCACGAGCGCCCGCCCCGGGATCAGCGCGAACAGACCACCGGTGATCACCGCCGACGGCCGCAGGTCGGCGTGCAGCATCGTCAGGAGCACGCCCATCGCCGCCGGCGGCATCGCCGCCACCAGGAACTGGTAGAACTCCGGCATCCCGCGCCCGGCGAACAGCCACGCCAGCCGGTCACCGAGCACCGCGCCCAGCGCCGCCACGAAGAACACCGTCGGACCGCCGCCCAGCAGCACCGAGGCCGCGCCGGCGAGCACGCCCGCCGCCGCCGTCAGGACCCAGCCGGGATACGGGTGCCGGTTGCGCCGTATCTCCGCGAGCCGTCCGTACGCCTCCTCGGGCGTCACCTCGTGCGCCTGCGCGTTGATGTCCGCGAGCAGCGTGTACACCGCCGCGAGCCGCGTGTAGTCCGTGCCCCGGCGTCGCACCGTCCGGTTCGCCGTGATCGGGTCGTCCACGAGCGACGGCTGGTACGTGACGGACAACAGGGTGAACGTCACCGTCGGCTCGACCCGGTCCAGGCCGTACGAGCGGCAGATCGCGAACATCGCCGCCTCGACGTCCTCCGCGCCCTCCCCGCCCGCGAGCAGCAGCTCGCCGATACGCAGGGTCAGGTCGAGCACACGCGGCACCGAGGGACCGCTCTCGTCCTCCTTGCGCGGCGCCTCGGGCACCGGCCGCTCACCCACCGGGAGCCGCAGCATGGTCCGCATCCGGTCCTGCCACGGCGCGTTCTGCGAGAGCCGCACCAGGGGCACGCCGTAGGCGGGAGTGAAGGCGGGCGGGGAGTTCTTCGCCGAGTACGTGGCGGGCGGCGCGAACGCCGAACCCTCCTGCTCGGCCGGCGGCTCCGTCGTCAGCCCCGCGGGAAGGGCGAACTCGGAGGTCGGGTGCTCCTCCTCCGGCGGCGCGGGCTGCTCCACCCCGACCGGCGGCACGAAAGCGCTCCGTGCCTCGTCCGACAACGGCTTCCGATCCGTCGGCCAGTCCTCCGGCCAGTCCTCCGGAGAGTCCACCGGCCGGTCCTCCGGGGAGTCCTCGGGGACCCCTGACGGACCGTGGCCCGGGCCGTCCTCCGAGCCGTCCCCCGGATCGTTCTCCTGGCCGTCCCCCGAATCGTTCTCCGAGCCGTCCTCCGGGACGTCCTCCGAGACGTCGTCCGGATCGTCCTTCGAGCCGTCCGGCTCCGCCACCACTCTGACCGCCTCACTCCCTGGGAACCGTGGATTCCAGTATGAGCGTGCGACGGATGTGCGAAAGGCGGTGCACCCAACGGGTGCACCGCCTTCACACGCTCAGAACAGAACCGGCTCAGTGGCCGCCCTGCTCCTTGGCGCGCGCGTACGACTTCTCGATCTCTTCCTCGGCCTCGGCGCGACCGACCCAGTCGGCGCCCTCGACCGACTTGCCCGGCTCCAGGTCCTTGTAGACCTCGAAGAAGTGCTGGATCTCCAGGCGGTCGAACTCCGCCACGTGGTGGATGTCCCGCAGGTGCTCCATGCGCGGGTCCGTGGCCGGGACGCACAGCAGCTTGTCGTCGCCGCCCGCCTCGTCCGTCATGCGGAACATGCCGATCGCGCGGCACTTGATCAGGCAGCCCGGGAAGGTGGGCTCGTCGAGGATGACGAGTGCGTCCAGCGGGTCGCCGTCCTCACCCAGGGTGTTCTCGACGTAGCCGTAGTCGGTCGGGTAGGCCGTCGACGTGAACAGACGACGGTCCAGACGGATGCGCCCCGTCTCGTGGTCGACCTCGTACTTGTTACGCGATCCCTTGGGGATCTCGATGAGAACGTCGAACTCCACGGGTGGCTCCTCCTGAATCAACACAAGTGAATGCTCGCGACGACGCGCGGTGATTAAGTGTCCCTCACGCACGTGTGTGATCGCGAAAGGGGCTGGTCAGCAATGCCCGAGCCGAGGATGTGGCAGCTCACGGCGGGCTCCGCCGCCCTCGGACTGGCGCTGGCCGCCGTGGCGGTGACCGCGGCCGGTCCGTGGGACTCGGGTCAGCGTACGGCTGAGCGGGCCCGGGCCGCCGCCCCGGCGGCGGGTGGCGCACGTCACGCCCCGCCCCCCGCCCCCGCCCCGCCCAAGCGCCCCGCGCCCGCCCCCAGCGCACCCGGCGTCCTCACCGCCCTGCACGCCCCGGCCCCCGCCGGCCGCCCCGCGGACCTCACCGCCCGCCTCGTACCTCTCCTCGCCGACCCCGGGCTCGGCCCGCTGCGCACGGCCTCCGTCGTCGACACCGCCACCGGCAGGCAGCTGTACGGCGAGGGCGCCGGCACCCCCATGACCCCCGCGTCCACGGTCAAGATCGCCACCGCCGCTGCCGCACTCTCCGCCCTCGGCCCCGACCACCGCATCGCCACCACCGTCACCGCCGCCCCCGACGGCCGGACCGTCACCCTCACCGGCGGCGGCGACCCCACGCTCGACCCGGTCCGCCTCAAGGCGCTCGCGACCGACACCGCCCGCGCCCTGACCGCCCGCGGCCACACCTCCGTACGCCTCACGTACGACACGCACCTCTACCCGGGCCCCTCGATCCACCCCATCGGCCCCAACGAGAACATCGCCCCCGTCGTCGCCCTCATGACCGACGAAGGACGCCTCGACGACAGCGAGAGCGGCCCCGCACCCCGCACCGGCGACCCCGCGGGCGACACCGCCGCCGCCTTCGCCGGCCACCTC
Source organism: Streptomyces sp. NPDC029956 (assembly GCF_055574655.1). Classification (NCBI taxonomy): domain Bacteria; kingdom Bacillati; phylum Actinomycetota; class Actinomycetes; order Kitasatosporales; family Streptomycetaceae; genus Streptomyces; species Streptomyces sp. NPDC029956. The sequence continues at coordinate 220,670 of NZ_JBVHZJ010000003.1, forward strand.
ACCGCGGCCGGCATCAAGGTCACCGGCGACCCGGCCCCCGGTCGCACTCCCCAGGCCGCCCCCCTCGCCCGTACGTACTCCGACCCCCTCGCCGACCTCGTCGAGCGCACCCTCACCCTCAGCGACAACGACCTCGCCGAGGCGCTCGCCCGGCAGACCGCCCTCGCCCGCAAGAAGCCCGCGAGCTTCGAAGGCGCCGCCACGGCCGTCCGGGAGGAACTCGCCCGCCTCGGCCTCCCCGTCGCCGGCGCCCGCTTCGCCGACGGCAGCGGACTCGACCGCCGCGACCGGATCTCCGCCGCCCTCCTCACCGGACTCCTCACCCGAGCGGCCGACCCCGCACGCCCCGCCCTGCGCCCGCTCCTCACCGGACTGCCCGTCGGCGGCTTCACCGGCACCCTCGCCGGGCGCTTCGACACCGCGCCCGCCACCGAGGGCGCCGGACTCGTCCGCGCCAAGACCGGCACCCTGACGGGCGTCAACACCCTCGCCGGGACCGTCGTCACCGCCGACGGACGACTGCTCGCCTTCGCGTTCCTCGCCGGCAGCACCCTCTCGCCGTACGAGGCGCAGCCCGCCCTCGACCGCCTCTCCGCCGCCCTCGCCGCACAGGACTGACCACCACCCGCCCCGGCACGGACACCGCCCCGAGCCGCACGGAAGCCGTACCGAACCCACCCCGAACAGCCTTCGAGACCGTACGGTTGACGCATGACGAGCATCGGTGGCGCAGGCACATCCGGGATGGTCGACTGGAACCTCGCGGTCGCGACCGCGACCCGCCTCGTGCGGCCCGGACCCGAAGTCAGCCGCGACGAGGCCCGCGAGGTCGTCGCCGAACTCCGCAAGCACGCCAAGGCGTCGGAGGAACACGTCCGGGCCTACACCCGGATGATCCCCGAGGGCATGGAGCCGCACGACACGCCCGTCCTCGTCGTCGACCGGGCCGGCTGGATCAAGGCCAACGTCGCAGGCTTCCGCGAGCTCCTCACCCCGCTCCTCGGCAAGATGCAGGACCGCCGCTCCACCACCCCCGGCAACGCCGTGCTCGGCGCCGTCGGCGGCAAGGTCACCGGCGTCGAACTCGGCATGCTCCTGTCGTTCCTCGCCTCCCGCATCCTCGGCCAGTACGAGACCTTCGCCCCCGCCACCCGCGACCTCCCGGCCGGCGCCAACGGCGGCGGACGCCTTCTCCTCGTCGCGCCCAACATCGTCCACGTCGAACGCGAACTCGAAGTCTCCCCGCACGACTTCCGGCTCTGGGTCTGCCTCCACGAGGAGACCCACCGCACCCAGTTCACCGCCGTCCCCTGGCTCCGCGACCACCTCCAGGGCGAAATCCAGTCGTTCCTCGCCGCCACCGACGTCGACCCCGGCACCGTCGTCGAACGCCTCCGCGAAGCCGCCCAGACCCTTGCCGGCGGCCGCCCCGAAGGCGAGGAGGGCGAACCCACCCCCTCCTTCGTCGAACTCGTCCAGACCCCCGAGCAGCGCGAGATCCTCGGTCGCCTCACGGCCGTCATGTCGCTCCTGGAAGGCCACGCCGACTACGTCATGGACGGCGTCGGACCCCAGGTCGTCCCCTCCGTCGCCGAGATCCGCGAGAAGTTCCAGCAGCGACGCGCCCGCGGCGCCTCCCGCCTCGACCTCGCCCTGCGCAAGCTCCTCGGCCTCGACGCCAAGCTCCGCCAGTACCGCGACGGCGAGCGCTTCGTCCGCGCCGTCGTCGACCAGGTCGGCATGGACGGCTTCAACCGCGTCTGGACCTCGCCCAACACGCTCCCCACCAAGACCGAGATCGCCGCTCCCGCCGACTGGATCGCGAGGGTGCACCGTAAGGCAGACTCGTGAGACAGGTGCGGCACACGACACAGGAACACGTCGGAACACCTCACCAATCACCCATCCGAGGGACCCTGGGCATGGGGTGAGGCGTGCAATGCTCGGGTAACGGCCGGGTTTCTGTCACCATCGACGCACTCTGAGTGACCGAACCCCCCTTTCCGACCGTTAAGACTCCGACCGAGGCACCCCACCCCATTCACGAAGGGCACCGGACATGGGTCCCCATCCTGCGGTCGCGGCGATACGCCTGGCGGTCCGCCGCGTACTCCACGACGTTCTCACCGAGCACCAGACCGACCCCGCTCCCGCACGCGACGCACACACGCCCCTCGTGCTCGTCGCCTGCTCCGGAGGCGCCGACTCCATGGCGCTCGCCTCCGCCCTCGCCTTCGAGGCCCGCAAGCTTCCCGTGCGCGCCGGCGGCATCACCGTCGACCACGGGCTCCAGGACGGCTCCGACACCCGCGCGGGCGAGGTCGTCGCGCGCATGACCGCACTCGGCCTCACCCCCTCCGAGGCCGTCGCCGTCACCGTCGGACGCGAAGGAGGCCCCGAGGCCGCCGCACGCGACGCGCGGTACGCGGCCCTCGACGCCGCCGCCGAACGCCACGGAGCCGCCGCGATCCTCCTCGGCCACACCCGCGACGACCAAGCGGAAACCGTCCTGCTCGGGCTCGCCCGAGGCTCCGGGATCCGCTCGCTCTCCGGCATGGCCGCGATCTCCGGCGCCTCCGGCCGCTACCGGCGTCCCTTCCTCCAGCTCGACCGCCAGACCGTCCGCAAGGCCTGCGTCGCGCAGGAGCTCGCCGTCTGGGACGACCCCCACAACAGCGACCCCGCCTACACCCGCTCCAGGCTCCGCCACGAGGGCCTCCCCGCCCTCGAGAAGGCCCTCGGCAAGGGCGTCGTCGAAGCCCTCGCCCGAACGGCCCAACTCTCCCGCGACGACGCCGACGCCCTCGACACCTGGGCCGCCGACGCCGAGACCCGTGTACGCGACGAGGCGGGCGCCCTGGAGTGCGCCAAGCTCCACGGCCTGCCCCCCGCCGTACGCCGCCGCGTCCTGCGCCGCGCCGTCATCGCCGAGGGCGCACCCGCCGGCTCCCTCTTCGCCCGGCACATCGAAGAAGTCGACCGGCTCATCACCGGCTGGCGCGGCCAGGGGGCCATCAACCTGCCCGGTCGCGTCGAAGCCCGCCGCCAGGGTGGCAGACTGGTCATCCGGCAAGGCTGACGCACGCTGCAACGAAAGTGACCCGGGTGAACGAGAAGGACATGGGCACCGACCTCCAGTCGGTGCTCATCACCAAGGAAGAGATCGACGCCAAGCTGGCAGAGCTGGCCGCGAAGATCGACGCGGAATACGCGGGCAAGGACCTGCTCATCGTCGGCGTCCTCAAGGGCGCCGTGATGGTGATGGCGGATCTGGCTCGCGCCCTTTCCACTCCCGTCACCATGGACTGGATGGCCGTGTCCTCCTACGGCGCCGGCACCCAGTCCTCGGGCGTCGTCAGGATCCTCAAGGACCTCGACACCGACATCAAGGGCAAGCACGTCCTGATCGTCGAGGACATCATCGACTCCGGCCTGACCCTGTCCTGGCTCCTGTCGAACCTCGGCTCGCGCGAGCCGGCCTCCCTCGAGGTCTGCACGCTGCTGCGCAAGCCCGAGGCCGCGAAGGTCGCGATCGACGTCAAGTGGATCGGTTTCGACATCCCCAACGAGTTCGTCGTGGGCTACGGCCTCGACTACGCCGAGAAGTACCGGAACCTTCCGTTCGTCGGCACGCTCGCCCCGCACGTCTACGGCGGCTGAACACCCGGGCCGTACGGGGAACCCGCACCGCCTTCCCCCCGTTGAACCACGGGAAGGCGGTCGCGGGCGACGATGCTGAGGTACCGTCCGAAGAACAGCTTTTTCACACAGCAGCTCTCACAGCAGCATTTTCCTACGGGCAGGAGGGACGGGGCGTTCTCGCTCCGTATGGATGGACGTGAAGCGATACTTCCGTGGGCCGGTCATGTGGATCGTGCTGGCCGTCCTCGCCGTGGTCGTGCTGATGCAGGTCGTCGGCTCGTCCGAGGGCTACAAGACGGTGGACACCGGCAAGGTCGTCCAGGCGATCGACAAGAACCAGGTCAAGCAGGCAAAGGTCACCACCGGTGACGAGCAGATCATCAAGATCGAGCTCGTCGACGGTCAGAAGATCGACAACAGCAGCAAGGTCCAGGCCAGCTACATCGGCTCCCAGGGCGTCGACGTCGCGGACAAGCTGCAGGAGAAGTTCGAGGCCGGGCAGATCGAGAAGGGCTACACCGTCTCGCCGACGAAGCAGTCGCCCTTCGTCTCGATCCTGCTCTCGCTCCTCCCCTTCGTCCTCATCGTGGTCGTCTTCCTCTTCCTGATGAACCAGATGCAGGGCGGCGGCTCCCGCGTCATGCAGTTCGGCAAGTCCAAGGCGAAGCTCATCACCAAGGACACGCCGAAGACCACCTTCGCCGACGTCGCGGGCTCGGACGAGGCCGTCGAGGAACTCCACGAGATCAAGGAGTTCCTCCAGGAGCCGGCCAAGTTCCAGGCCGTCGGCGCCAAGATCCCCAAGGGCGTCCTGCTCTACGGCCCGCCCGGAACCGGCAAGACGCTCCTCGCGCGCGCCGTCGCCGGCGAGGCCGGGGTCCCGTTCTACTCGATCTCGGGTTCCGACTTCGTCGAGATGTTCGTCGGTGTCGGTGCCTCCCGGGTCCGTGACCTCTTCGAGCAGGCCAAGGCCAACGCGCCCGCCATCGTCTTCGTCGACGAGATCGACGCCGTCGGACGCCACCGCGGCGCCGGCCTCGGCGGCGGTCACGACGAGCGCGAGCAGACGCTCAACCAGCTGCTCGTCGAGATGGACGGCTTCGACGTGAAGGGCGGCGTCATCCTGATCGCCGCCACGAACCGGCCCGACATCCTCGACCCCGCCCTCCTGCGTCCCGGACGCTTCGACCGGCAGATCGCCGTCGACCGCCCGGACATGCTGGGCCGTCTGGAGATCCTCAAGGTCCACCAGAAGGGCAAGCCGGTCGCACCGGACGTCGACCTCGGCGCCGTCGCCCGACGCACCCCCGGCTTCACCGGCGCGGACCTCTCCAACGTCCTCAACGAGGCGGCGCTCCTCACCGCTCGCGGCGACCAGAAGCTGATCGACAACGCGGCACTGGACGAGGCGATCGACCGTGTGGTCGCGGGCCCGCAGAAGCGGACCCGGATCATGTCGGACAAGGAGAAGAAGATCACCGCGTACCACGAGGGCGGCCACGCCCTCGTCGCGGCGGCCTCGCCGAACTCCGACCCCGTCCACAAGATCACCATCCTGTCCCGCGGCCGTGCCCTGGGCTACACGATGGTCCTGCCGGACGAGGACAAGTACTCGACCACCCGCAATGAGATGCTCGACCAGCTGGCGTACATGCTGGGCGGCCGTGCGGCGGAGGAACTGGTCTTCCACGACCCGACCACCGGCGCCGCCAACGACATCGAGAAGGCCACGGCCACGGCTCGCGCGATGGTCACCCAGTACGGCATGACCGAGCGTCTCGGCGCGATCAAGTTCGGTGGCGACAACACCGAGCCGTTCCTCGGCCGGGAGATGTCGCACCCGCGCGACTACTCGGAAGAGGTCGCGGCGCTGGTCGACGAAGAGGTCAAGAAGCTCATCGAGACCGCGCACAACGAGGCCTGGGAGATCCTCGTCGAGAACCGTGACGTCCTCGACAACCTGGTCCTCGCCCTTCTGGAGAAGGAGACGCTGGGCAAGGAGGAGATCGCCGAGATCTTCACCCCCATCGTCCGGCGCCCGGCCCGTCCGGCCTGGACCGGCTCCTCCCGCCGTACCCCGTCCACGCGTCCGCCGGTGCTCTCCCCCAAGGAGCTCGCCCTGACGAACACGGCGAACGGATCGGCGGCCCCCGCGGTCGACACCACGAAGGGCATCGAGATCGCCCCGGTGGACACCCCGGAGGACTGACCGCCCCACCCCGGAATGGCTGCCGCGCCCCCACAGGTTTTAGCCTGTGGGGGCGCGGCATTTCCGCGCACATCAGTCAGACGGAACGAGGCACAGAGATGACCGACCCGGTGACGCTGGACGGCGAGGGCACGATCGGCGAGTTCGACGAGAAGCGCGCCGAGGCGGCCGTACGCGAGCTCCTCATCGCGGTCGGCGAGGACCCGGACCGCGAGGGTCTGCAGAAGACGCCTGCGCGCGTTGCACGTGCGTACCGGGAGCTGCTGGCCGGAATGCGTCAGGAGCCTGAGGATGTTCTGACCACGACTTTCGATCTCGGGCACGATGAGATGGTGCTCGTGAAGGACATCGAGCTCGTTTCCTTCTGCGAACATCACCTGCTTCCGTTCCACGGTGTGGCCCATGTGGGCTACATCCCGGCGGACAGCGGCAAGATCACGGGCCTGTCGAAGCTGGCGCGTCTGGTCGACGTCTTCGCGCGGCGCCCGCAGGTCCAGGAGCGTCTGACGACGCAGATCGCCGATTCGCTGATGCGGATTCTCGAGGCGCGCGGCGCGATCGTCGTCATCGAGGCCGAGCACATGTGCATGTCCCTGCGAGGCATCCGCAAGCCGGGCGCCAAGACGACCACCTCGGCGGTACGCGGTCAGCTTCGTGACGCGACCACCCGTGCCGAGGCCATGTCCCTGATACTGGCCCGTTAGCAGCGAGCTGTCCGCCGCGCTCCCTACCGTCCCCGATCAGCGGAGCCGCTCGCTGATCAAGTGGGATGCGTAGGGGGTACGGCCCCCTGCCCCGGGCGCGGGGATGTCGGTGGAGGCGGCTAGCCTGCGCGGGTGATCGAGACGTTCGGCGGCGACCGCCGCTTTCCTGACGCGTTGGCCGCTGTCGCCCGGGTCGAGTTCGACTACGGCGAAGAGGGTGAGGGCGTCGACTTCGAGCCGTACAACGTCTTCGACTCGGTCGAGGAGACCACCGACTGGCTCCGGAACTGGACCGGCAACCACGCGCTCGACGGCGACGCCTACCGCGTCTTCGGGCAGGACGGGACCGGCGGTCTCGCCGCGATCTGGTGTGTGCGGCCGGGGCGGCCGCTCGACGAGCAGCCCGTGGTGTTCCTGGGGTCCGAGGGCGAACGCGGCGTGGTCGCCGGGAACCTGTCCGACCTCCTGTGGGTGCTGGCCGACGGCTTCGGGCCGATGGAGGCCGCTCTGTACGGGGAGCGGGAGGCGCGCCCGGACGCCGACCTGGCTGATCTGGCCGGGCGGTACGCGACCACGCCCCGCCGGGGCGCTCGGGAGATCATCGGCGAGGCGCAGGCCGAGTTCGCGAGCTTCTCCGAGGATCTCGACGAGCTCTGCCGCTGAGCGCGGGGCCCCTCGCCGGACGGAATCAGACCCGGGCCTTGCCCGGGCCCTCGTCCTCGTCCTCCGGGAGCTTGCAGACGCGCTCCAGGAAGAGGGCGGCCGCGATGACGGCGATGCCCGCCGCCACCGAGAGGGCCGCGTAGAGGGCCTGGTCGCGGCGTGCCGGGACGTCGAGCGAGCCGAGGAGGAAGACGCCCGTGCCGCCGTACATGCCGGCGACGAGGGCGGCCACCAGGGCGCTCGCCTGACCGAAGACCACCGCGCGGGCCGCCATCAGGGGTTCGACGCCCTTGGCGCCCGGGCGGCGCTCGCGCTGGGCCTTGAGGCGGGCCCGGATCGAGAGGGCGGTCGCGGTGAGGACGACCGCGATCACGGCGAGGACGATGGGCGCGGCGATCGGCACGCTGGGCAGGGTGCCGAACGCGTCCCAGAGCCGTGCGGCGCCCCAGGAGAGGACGCCGGCCACGAGGAACAGTCCGGCGAGCACCTTCAGCCGCAGTTGTTTCACCGGGTGTCCTTCTCCTGGTCGTCGGTCGTGGTCCGCTGTGGATCTGCCACGAAGCGTAACGACTACTCGGGCAGACGGAGTTCCAGGTCGGCGCGGCGGGCGATGCCGTCGTCGCCGAGGGCGTCGAGGAGCGCGGCGACGGTGCCGCGGCCGGGGAGCTGGGCCTCGGGGTCCACGTCGTGCCAGGGGGCGAGGACGAAGGCGCGCTGGTGGGCGCGGGGGTGCGGGAGGGTGAGGACGGGGTCCTCGGAGACCACGTCCGCGTAGGCGACGATGTCGACGTCGATGGTGCGGGCGCCCCAGCGCTCCTCGCGGACGCGGTGGAAGGCCTCCTCGACGGCGTGGGCCCGCTCCAGGAGGGAGGAGGGCGGCAGCGTCGTCTTCACGAGCGCGACGGCGTTGAAGTACGCGGGCTGGGTGTCGGGCTCGACGCCCCAGGGCTCCGTCTCGTACACGGGGGAGACGGCCTTGACCCGGAGGCCCGGGGTGTCCGCGAGGGCGTCGACGGCCCCCTGGAGGGTCTCCAGGCGGTTGCCGAGGTTGGCGCCGAGGGCCACGACGGCCCAGCGCGGGTTGGACAGCGTCGTGTCGGCTGCGTCGACGGTCGCGACGACGGAGGCCGGTACGGGCTGGACGGTGGGGTCGCTCTGCATCGGCTTCATCGTCGGCTCCGGGTGATCGTGATGGTCACGTCGTCGAACGGCACGGTGATGGGCGCGTCCGGCTTGTGGACGACGACCTCCACCTCTTGTACCCCGGTGTGGCTGAGACATTGCTGGGCGATGCGCTCGGCGAGCGTTTCGATGAGGTCGACCGGCTCGCCCTGGACGACGTCGACGACTTCTTCGGCGACGATCCCGTAGTGCACGGTCTTCGCCAGGTCGTCGTCGGCGGCCGCCGGGCGGGTGTCCAGGCCGAGGACCAGGTCCACGATGAAGGTCTGGCCCTCCTCGCGCTCCTTGGGGAAGACGCCGTGGTGGCCCCGGGCCTTGAGGCCGCGCAGCGCGACACGATCCACGCGAATCACTCCTGCTGTCGTAGTTCGGTGGCCACGCAACCGGGTGCGGACGGCCGGGTGTCCAGCATCGAATCTACCTGCGGGGACCGACAGAGCTTGCCCGTGGGGGCCTCGGACGGGTCCGCGAGGCGGGTGGTGGGGTGGTCACGGGGTGTCGCCGCCCGGCTCCTCGTCCGGTGTTTCCTCGGTGTCCGTGAGCACCGGGGAGGCGTGGTGGGACCAGATCCGCCAGCCGTCGGGTGTGTGGCGGAACACATTGGTGGCGACGACGAGCTGTCCGACGAGGGGGCCCAGTTCGGCGCCGTCCTCGGCGGGGCCGCCGCTGAGGATGTTCTCGGTGCAGGTGATCACGGCGGTCCCGCCGGCGAGCGAGATCTTGAGGTCGGTGAGGAAGAACTGGATGTACTCGGTGTTCGCCATGATCAGCGCGTACGAGCGGAGCACCTCGCCGCGGCCGGTGAGGACGGGCCAGCCGGGGTGGACGCAGGTGATGGGGGTGGCGCCGTCGTCGAGCCAGAGCGCCGAGACGCCCTCGAAGTCGCCGGTCTCCATCGCCTCGTAGAAGGCGGTGTTGGCGGCTTCGACGGCCGCCTCGTCGGCGCTGCGGCTCACGCGGCTCCCTCGACGGCGCGGGCGACCCGTACGGCGTCGGCGGTGGCCCGGACCTCGTGGACGCGGACGGCCCACGCGCCCGCGTGGGCGGCGAGGGCGGAGATGGCGGCGGTGGCGGCGTCGCGTTCGCGCGCGGGCGGCGGTGCGGCGCCCTCCCGGGTGAGGACGTGGCCGAGGAAACGCTTGCGGGAGGCGGCGACGAGGAGGGGGCGGCCGAGGGCGCGGAGCTCGGGGAGGTGGGCGACGAGGGCGAGGTCGTGGGGGGCGAGCTTGGCGAAGCCGAGGCCCGGGTCGACGACGATGCGCTCGGGGTCGATGCCGCCGTCGACGACGGCCTCCAGGCGGGTGCGGAGTTCGCCGACGACCTCGGTGACGACGTCGTCGTACACGGCGAGGCTGTTCATGTCCTGGCTGAATCCGCGCCAGTGCATGACGACGAAGGGGACTTCGGCGGCGGCGACGGCGGGGACCATGCCGGGGTCGGCGAGGCCGCCGCTGACGTCGTTGACGAGGAGGGCGCCGGCTTCTACGGCGCGGGCGGCGACGCGGGCGCGCATGGTGTCGACGGAGACGGTGACGCCTTCGGCCGCGAGGCCGCGGACGACGGGGACGACGCGGCGGAGTTCCTCCTCCTCGTCGACGCGGCTGGCGCCGGGCCGGGTGGACTCGCCGCCGACGTCGACGAGGTCGGCGCCCTCGGCGACGAGGTCGAGGCCGTGTTTGACGGCGGCCGTGGTGTCGAACCAGCGGCCGCCGTCGGAGAAGGAGTCGGGGGTCACGTTGACCACGCCCATGACCGCGCAGCGGTCCCACTCCGGCAGGCCCCGGGCCGTACCCCTGTCGATCGTCGTACTCATGTGTCCAGCGTAGGGCCCAGGAGCGGCATCAGGCGGCCCGGACCTCGCGCTCCGAGGGGGTGGGGACGATGTGGGCGCAGGGGCGCGGGGCCGGGGCGGGGCGCCTGCGGGTGAAGGGGCGGGGCAGCGCGAGGTTCACGAAGCCTTCGGCCTGCATGGCGGCGAAGCCGATGCGGGGGAGGTCGCGGCTCTTGCGGTAGACGACGAAGCGGGGTTCCCAGCGGGGCCGGAACTTGGCGTTGAACTTGTACAGCGACTCGATCTGGAACCAGCGGGAGAGGAAGACGAGGAGTCCGCGCCAGACGCGCAGGACGGGTCCGGCGCCGATCTTCTCGCCGCGGGCGAGTGCCGAGCGGAACATGGCGAAGTTGAGGGACACGCGCGCGATGCCGAGGCCGGGAGAGGCCTGGAGGGCGGCGACGATGAGGAGCTCGTTCATGCCGGGGTCGGCGGAGCGGTCGCGGCGCATGAGTTCGAGGGACATGCCGTCCGGGCCCCAGGGGACGAAGTGGATGATCGCCTTGAGGTCGCCGTAGACGGAGTCCGGGTCGTCTTCGGTGTCGGTCTTGTGGGCGGTCGCTATCACGGCGTCGCCGTCGCCGGGGGCGCCGATGCGGCCGAGGGCCATGGAGAAGCCGCGTTCGGTGTCGGTGCCGCGCCAGTCGGCGGCGGCCCGGCGGACCTGCTCGAGTTCGGCGTCGTCGAGGTCACGTACGCGGCGGACCCGGGTGGTGTAGCCGTTGCGCTCGATGCGCTTCACCATCTGGCGGACGTTGCGCATGGCCCGGCCGGAGAGGGAGAAATCCGCGACGTCGACGACCGCCTCGTCGCCGAGTTCGAGGGCGTCGAGGCCGGTCTCGCGGGTCCAGACCTGGCCGCCGGTCTCGGAGCAGCCCATGACGGCGGGGGTCCAGGAGTGGGCCTTGGCCTCGTCCATGAAGCGTTCGATGGCGCCGGGCCAGGCCTCGACGTCGCCGATGGGGTCGCCGCTGGCGAGCATGACGCCGGAGACGACGCGGTAGCAGACGGCGGCCTTTCCGCTGGGGGAGAAGACGACGCCCTTGTCGCTGCGGAGGGCGAAGTGGCCGAGGGAGTCGCGGCCGCCGTGCTGGTCGAGGAGGGCGCGCAGCCGGACCTCGTCCTCGGCGGTGAGGCGGGCGGCGGGGTGCTCGGGGCGGAAGGCGAGGTAGATGGTGGTGAGGGCGGTGAGCATGCCGAGGGCGCCGAGGGAGTAGCCGACGGTCCAGTCGACGCCGTTGCTGTAGTCGACGGGGCCTTCGACGCCGAAGAGTCCGTAGAGGACGTGTTCGAGGCGGTCGGCGAGGCTGGGGCTGCCGATGACGCGGCGCGGGTGGGCGCTGACGATGACGAGGCCGAGGGCGATGGATCCGGCGCCCATGAGGACGAAGTTGGCGAGTGCGCGCCAGCGGCTGCGGGGGTCGGGCAGGGCGGCGAACTCGCCGCGGTGGCGCAGGAGGAGTGCGAGGAGTGCGAGGGAGAGGAGGGCGCCGAGGACGGAGTGGCGCCAGACGAACTGGGCGACGGCGCCGAGGGGCAGGAGGACCACGGCGGCGCGCCAGGCGCGGCGCTTGTGCCGCTTGAGGCCGTGGGCGAGGAGCAGCAGGAGGACGCCGGCGCTGAGGGAGAGGGCGGCGGAGAGGGGCCCGAGGGTGCCGGGGAGGATCTCTGCCATGGCGTGCATCCGGCTGGCGCGGAAGCGGGGGAAGACGCCGGCGGCGATGTCGATGAGGCCGATCAGGGTGCAGGCGGTGCCGACGAGCGCGGGGACCTTCTCGGGGCGGGGGCCGCGGAGAATCCGGCGTACTCGAACCGGAACCAATCCTGATTTGTCCCCATCTACTGTCACAGACATGGCTTCCCGTGCTTCCCGTGGTCCTGCGAAGAGTCCTTGACTCCGGTCGGGCCCTGCGGCGCGTTCGGCGGGCCGTTCCGGGTGGTGCGCCTTCTAGGACGGAACCGTGCGGAGTCGGGTTCATCGGTCCACAGGAAATTCTCAGAAAGAAGGCTCGGTCGCCCCATGGGTCTCACCAGCAACAAAGTCCTCGTGGTGGCGGTCGTGGCGGCCGTGGCGCTGTTCCTCGTCACGGTCTGGCTCTGGCCGCGGCTCGCGCGTCGTGGCTGGCGGGCGGTGGTGGGGCGGATCGGACTGCTGCTGGTGACGCAGCTGGCGCTGTTCGCCGCGGTAGGCCTGGCGGCGAATCGTTCCTTCCTCTTCTACGGCTCATGGGCCGACCTGTTCGGGCAGGAACAGGACATGGGCGTGGTCGTCGACCACTCGGCCGGTTCGAAGGACCTCAAGGTGGTGGGGAAGCAGGGGCTCGACGTGCCGGCCGGCGGACGTCCCACGACCGCCGGCCAGATACAGAAGGTCGTCGTGGCGGGGGAGCGGTCCGGGATCGTCTCGCCGGCCTACGTGTACCTGCCGCCGGAGTACTTCCAGCCGAAGTACGCCAAGCGCACCTTTCCCGCCGCGGTGGTGCTGACGGGGTATCCGGGCACGGCGGAGAACCTGATCAAAGGGCTGAAGTACCCGAAGACGGCCTACCTCCAGGCGAAGGAGGGCCGGATGCAGCCGATGATCCTGGTGATGCTCCGCCCGACGGTGGCGCCGCCGCGGGACACCGAGTGCGTGGACATCCCGGGTGGTCCGCAGACGGAGACCTTCTTCGCGGAGGACCTGCCGAAGGCGGTCTCGGAGACGTACCGGGTCGGCACGAAGCCCCGTAACTGGGGCTTCATGGGGAACTCCACCGGTGGGTACTGCGCGCTGAAGATCGCCCTGCACCACCCCGACCGGTTCGCCGCAGGGGCGGGGTTCTCCGCGTACTACCGGGCGGCGGAGGACGTGACGACCGGTGACCTCTTCCACGGGGACGACAGCCTGCGCAAGCGGGGAGACCTGCTGTGGAGCCTGGACCACCGGCCGCAGGGCCAGTCGTCGTTCCTGGTGACGACGTCGAAGCAGGGCGAGGGCAACCGGCGGGCCACGCTCGACTTCATCAAGAAGGTGAAGAGCCCGGCGAAGGTCTCGTCGATCACGCTGGAGAGCGGCGGCCACAACTTCAACACGTGGAACCGCGAGATCCCGCCGGGTCTCGTCTGGATGAGCGGCAAGCTCAGCGCGACCTGAGTCCCGCTCAGGAAGCCGGCGCCGGGGCCGGTGCGGACGCCCGGCGCAGGGCGCGGTGGACGCCCTCCGGGGTGAGGACGCCGAGCGGCCGGCCGTCGTCGCCGGTGACCGTGAGCCGGCCCGTGTCGTGCTGGAGGAGCACGGCGAGGGCGTCCTTGAGCGAGGTCCCGAGCGGGACGGGGTCGGGGGCGGGGGCGCCGTCCCGGCTTCCGGGCTTGTCCGTCGCCGCGGGACCTCCCGCGGGTACGGGTTCGAGGTCGGCCTCCGTGACGGGCGTGACCGCGAGCCGCTTCAGGCCGCGGTCGCTGCCGACGAAGTCCGCGACGTACGGGGTGGCGGGGGCGCCCAGGACGGTCGCGGGCGCGTCGAACTGCTCGATGCGGCCCTGCCCGTAGACCGCCATGCGATCGCCCATGCGGACGGCCTCCTCGATGTCGTGGGTGACGAGGAGGACGGTCTTGCGAACGGTGGCCTGGAGGGCGAGGAACTCGTTCTGGAGGCGCTCGCGGACCACCGGGTCGACGGCGCCGAACGGTTCGTCCATGAGGAGGACCGGCGGGTCCGCCGCGAGGGCGCGGGCCACGCCGACGCGCTGGCGCTGGCCGCCGGAGAGCTGCGCGGGGTAGCGGGAGCCGTAGACGGCCGGGTCGAGGCCGACCAGGTCGAGGAGTTCGGCCGCACGCGCGCGTGCGGCCGCCTTCTTCCAGCCGAGGAGGGCGGGGACGGTCGCGGTGTTGTCGAGGACCGTGCGGTGGGGGAAGAGCCCGACCTGCTGGATGACGTAGCCGATCTTGCGGCGCAGGGCGACGGGGTCGACACCGGCGATGTCCTCGCCGTCGACGAGCACACGGCCGGAGGTCGGCTCGACCAGCCGGTTCACCATCATCATCGTGGTCGTCTTGCCGCAGCCGGACGGTCCGACCAGGGTGACGAGTTCGCCCTCCGCCACCTCGAAGGAGAGGTCGTCGACGGCGGTGGTGCCGTCCGGGTACCGCTTGGTCACGTGCTCGAACCGGATCATGGTTCCCCATTCTGGCCCCTGGATGCCGGGGGTGTGTGAAGGGCGTGTTGCCGCATTGTGGCGGGTCTCGGGGATTGTCGGTGGCGGGGGTTAGGGTCGTCAGACATGCGTTCGGAAGATCGGCGACCCGGGGGGAGGGACGGATGAGCGCACCGAACTGTCTGGTCACCAACGACTGGATCTGCGGTGAGTATCTGCGCACGCGCTCCCAGGAGTTGACCGACGCCACGCTCCAGCATGTGGGAATCACGGTCGTGTCCGTGCTGATCGCGCTCGCCGTCGCGGTGCCGCTCGCGCTGCTCGTGCGGGCCGAACCCCGCTTCGCGGGCCCCGTCCTCGGACTGACCACCCTGCTCTACACGGTGCCGTCGCTCGCCATGTTCTCCCTGCTGCTGCCCCTCTTCGGGCTGTCGTCGGCGCTCGTGGTCACCGGCCTCGTGCTGTACGCGCTGACGATCCTCGTGCGGAACACCCTCGCGGGACTCGCCGCCGTGCCCGCCGAGACGCGGGAGGCCGCCCGGGGCATGGGGTTCGGCGCGCTGCGTCTCCTGTGGCAGGTCGAACTGCCGCTGGCGCTCCCGGTGCTGATGGCGGGGATACGGATGGCGACGGTCTCCACGATCGCGCTGACGACGGTCGGCTCGGTCGTCGGCCGCGGCGGCCTCGGCAACCTCATCGAGGACGCGCTGCCCACCTTCTTCAAGGCGCAGATGCTCGCCGCCTCGGTGCTGTGCGTGCTTCTCGCCGTCGCCGCCGACCTGTTGCTCCTGGGACTCCAGCGGCTGCTCACGCCGTGGACCCGGATACGGACCGCGCCGGGAGGTGGGTGAGATGGGCGTGGTGACGGACGCCTGGGGCTGGCTCACCACCGGCGCGCACTGGACGGGCGAGGAGGGCGTCGGACAGCGGCTCGCCGAGCACGTGTACGTGAGCGGGGCGGCGCTGCTGATCGCCGCGGCGCTCGCGCTGCCGCTGGGCCTCTGGCTCGGCCACCTCGGCCGGGGCGGGGCCCTCGCGGTGAACGTGTCGAACGTGGGGCGGGCGGTCCCGGTCTTCGCGGTGCTCGCCCTGTTCATGGTGTCCCCCCTGCGGAACGCCGGGTACGTGCCGACCGTCGTGGCCCTCGTGCTGTTCGCGATACCCCCGCTCCTCACCAACGCCTACGTGGGCGTGCGGGAGGTGGACCCGGCCGCGGTACGCGCCGCGCGGGGCATGGGGATGACCGGCGGGCAGCTCTTCCGGCAGGTCGAACTGCCGCTGGCCCGGCCGGTGGTGATGACGGGGGTGCGCTCGGCGGCCGTGCAGGTGGTGGCCACGGCGACGGTCGCGGCGATGGTCGGCCAGGGTGGCCTGGGCCGGATCATCACGGCCGGCTTCGCCACGTACGACACCGCGCAGGTCGTCGCGGGCGCGGTCCTGGTGGCCCTGCTCGCCCTCCTGGTGGAGGGCGTCCTGGTGGGCGCGGACCGGCTGCTCTTTCCACGCTTCGAGCAGACGGATCGGGCAACGACACGAGCGGCCACGCCAGAACGACGCGAGCGACGCTTCGGGCGACGCCTCGACCGACAACTCGACCGACGACTCGATCAACTGGGCAAACGCTGAGTGGGGATGGGTGATCTCGTGAACAGGGTCTCGCGTATCGCGGGCGCGGTGCTGGGAACGGCGGCACTGGCCGTCGCGCTGGCCGCGTGCGGCGGCGACAGCCTGGAGGAGGGCAAGAAGGGCTCGGGAGGCTCCGGGGACGCCGGGAACTCCGGATCCGCGGAGAAGGGCTCGCTGGTCGTCGGCGCGGCGGCCTTCACCGAGGCGAAGGTGCTCGCCGAGCTGTACGCCCAGGCGCTGCGGGACGCCGGATACTCCGTATCCATAACCACCGTGAAGAATCGTGAGCTGTACGAGCCGTCGCTGGAGAAGGGCGAGATCGACGTCGTCCCCGAATACGCGGCGACCATCGCGGAATTCCTCAACGCGAAGGTGAACGGGCCGAAGGCGCCCGAGGACAAGCCGGTCGCCTCCGGTGACGCGACGGCCACGGTCGAGGCGCTGCGGAAGCTCGCCGAACCGCGCGGCCTGAAGGTGCTCGCGGTCGGTGAGGCGGTCGATCAGAACGCGTTCGCGGTGACGAAGGAATTCGCCGAGAAGAACAAGCTGAAGACGCTTTCCGATCTCGGTGGTTCGAAGCTGAAGGTGAAGATCGCCGCCGGTGACGAATGCGCGGTGCGGCCGTTCTGCGCGCCCGGCCTGAAGAAGACGTACGGGATCGACGTGACCGGGATCGACCCCAAGGGCGTCGGTACCCCGCAGGCCAAGCAGGCGGTCAAGGACGGGGTGGACCAGCTGGTCCTGACGACCACCACGGACGCCACCGTCGACAGTTACGGCCTGGTCTTCCTCGAAGACGACAAGAAGCTGCAGAACGCCGACAACGTGCTGCCCGTGGTCAACGCCAAGGACGCCGGTTCCCCCGAGATAGCCGCCGCCCTGGACAAGATCACCAAGGTGCTGACCACAGCGGATCTCGCCGAACTCAACCGCAAGGTCGACGCCGAGCGGGCGAAGCCGGAGGACGTCGCCAAGGAGTATCTGCAGACGAAGGGGCTGCTCAAGAAGTAGGCGTCGGGTGAGGGCCGTCGGCCCGAAACGGAACCGGAACGGTGGATTTCCACTTCTGGTGACGAGAAGTGGCCAAGAGATTGCCGGGCCGACACCCCACACGGCGCCTACGCACGGTAAATTTCAGGCCATGCCACGTGGACGCCACCGCCATTCCCCGCCTCTGCACAAGCTGCTGCCGCCCTCCGCGGTCGCCGGCGCCGCGGTCGTGTGTGCCGCGGCCGCCTGGCTGCCCGGTGACCTGATCGTCGTACGGCTGCTCGCGGCCGCCGCGGCCGCCGCCGCCGTCACCGGTGCCGTCCTCATGCGCAGTTGGGACCGGAGCGCGGGACTGCGGGTCGCCGAGCTCGACCGGGCCCGCACCGCCGACCAGTGGAAGGCGGAGGAGCGGGTCGCCGAGCTGGAGTCCGACCTCGAGGAGGCCCGTGCGCTCCGCTCCCGGCTCGACGCGAAACTCCGCGCCAAGCGGGTGGAGCTGGCCGGGCTCCGCGGCGAGCACGCCGATCTGCTCCGCCGGTACGCCACGGCCGAGACCGAGCGGGCCAGCGCGCTGGAAGGCGCCCGCGTCCTGGCACTGGAGTCGGCGGCCGGCAAGGACGGCGACGCCAAGGCGCTGACCGCCGGAAGCTCCACGCCCACCCCCGAGGCCTACCGCCGCCCGGCCCAGGCACTGCGTGACCTCCCGCGCAACGCGGCAGCCCAGCAGGCCCGCCGCACCGCCGAGGCCGCCCGCGCGCGCGACCTCGCGGAGCGGGCCCGTGAGACGGAGGAGCCGCAGGGGAAGCACGCGGCGGCCGACGGAACCGAGCACAGCCGACCGGCCGCCCTCGCGCTCCCGTCCGCGTCCACGAAGGTCCCGGCGGTGCCGACGGCGTCCGCGATCGTCCCGTACGCGGCCCGCAGGCCCGTCCCGCGGCCCGAGGGCGGCTTCGACTTCTTCGGCATGCAGAAGGCGGCGGCCGCGATCGAGGCGGTGCAGCACACGGACCTGGCCGACGTGGTGGGCGAAGAGGTCCTCGAGGAGGCCTTGGCGGCGCAGACGGCGCTCGGTGCCCCGCTCCTCACTCCGATCGGCCCCACGGGGACGCCGGGGAACCCGCTGACGCCGGGGCAGGCGCAGGCGGTCGGCCACGTCATCGACCTGACCGCGCACGACGAGACCGAGCAGCTCGACGTGGCCGAACTGCGCGGAGCGGTGAACTCGTGACGTACCGCCTCACCGACCTCCCGGCCGGTGAGGCGGCCGGGCACCGCGACGAACTGCTCGCCCTGAGCGCCCAGGCCTTCTGCGGCGCTCCCTGGCACGAGCCGCCGCTCGGCGCCGTGCGCACCGTGGACCGGCTGCTCGACTCGGCCGCGCGGAGGGACGACTTCACCGCGGTGGTCGCGCTCGACGCCGAAGGCGCCCTGCTCGGATTCGCGGCCGGGTGGACGGACACCGTACTGACCGGCGCTGAGACCGCCTTCGAACTCGCCGAACTCGTCGTCGCCCCCGGTCACCAGGGGCGCGGCATCGGCCGCGGCCTCCACGACGCCCTGCTCGCGGCCGGGACGCCCGGGCCGGCCCTCCTCATGACCCTCGACGTACCGGAACTCACGGACCGGTACGTGCGCTGGGGCTGGACGGTGGTCGACCGGCGCCGCCCCGGCAAGGAGGAGCGGGAGTACGTCGTGATGCGCCGGAAGGGCTGACCAGGGCGGACACCCGGGCCGGGGACGACAGCACCGCCCCGGGGGCTCGGGGACGACAGCACCGCCCCGGGGGCTCGGAGCAGGGCCTCGCTACTTGTCGATGTCGCCGACGACGAAGAACAGCGACCCCAGGATCGCCACCATGTCAGCGACCAGCGTCCCCGGCAGCAGTTCCACCAGGGCCTGGATGTTGTTGAACGACGCCGAGCGCAGCTTCAGCCGGTAGGGGGTCTTCTCTCCCTTGGACACCAGGTAGTAGCCGTTGACGCCGAGCGGATTCTCGGTCCACGCGTACGTGTGGCCCTCCGGCGCCTTGAGCACCTTCGGCAGCCGCTGGTTGATCGGCCCCTGCGGCAGCTCCGCCATCCGGTCCAGGCACGCGTCCGCGAGGTCCAGGGAGTTGTGCGTCTGCTCCAGCAGGCACTCGAACCGGGCCAGGCAGTCGCCCTCCTCGCGCACCGCGACCCGCAGGGTGTCCTGGAGCTCGCCGTAGGCCAGGTACGGCTCGTCGCGGCGCAGGTCGAAGTCGACGCCCGAGGCACGGGCGATGGGCCCCGACACCCCGTACGCGTGGACCGCCGCCGGGGACAGCACGCCGACCCCCCGCGTACGGCCCCGGAAGATCTCGTTGCCGAGGACGAGCCGGTCGTACACGTCCATCCGCGAGCGGACGTCGGCGACCGCCTGGCGGGCCCGGCCCAGCCAGCCGGCGGGCAGGTCCTCCTTGAGGCCCCCGACCCGGTTGAACATGTAGTGCATCCGGCCGCCGGAGACCTCCTCCATCACGGCCTGGAGCTCCTCCCGCTCCCGGAAGGCGTGGAAGACGGGGGTGATGCCGCCCAGTTCGAGGGGGTACGAGCCGAGGAACATCAAATGATTGAGGACCCGGTTCAGCTCGGCGAGGAGCGTACGGGTCCACACCGCGCGCTCCGGGACCTCCATGCCCAGCATCCGCTCGACGGCCATGACCACGCCGAGTTCGTTCGAGAAGGCGGAGAGCCAGTCGTGCCGGTTGGCCAGCATGATGATCTGCCGGTAGTCCCGCGCCTCGAAGAGCTTCTCGGCGCCGCGGTGCATATAGCCGATCACCGGCTCGGCCTGCCGCACGACCTCGCCGTCGAGCACGAGCCGGAGCCGGAGCACACCGTGGGTCGAGGGATGCTGCGGCCCGATGTTCAGCACCATGTCGGTGCTCTCCGCCGCGCCGCCGATGCCGACCGTCGTCTCCGTCATGCGGTCAGTATCCCCCCTGCCCCGGAGGCCTCGTAGCCCCGCCCGGGACCCGCCGGGTCAGCCAGAGGAAGTCGCCGAGACCGCCGCGGGCGGTGAGCTCGGCGGCCTCCCCGGCGGAGGAGAGCGCGCGGAGGTACGCGACGGGGTCGGTCGAGGCGAGCGAGAGCGGCGGTCGCCCGCCGGACACCCCGAGGCGGCCCAGCGCCTCCCGTTGTGTGAGCAGCTCGGCCATGCGCGGCCCGCCCTCGCCACCATCGCAGCCGCTGCCACCGGCGTCTCTGTGACCGCTGTCGCCGTCGCCGCTGCCGTCGTCGACCGCCGCCGCGCACGCGTCCAGCGCCACGTGCGCCGTCAGGTCGCAGCTGCCGTCCGGGACCGGCGGGACCTCGCGGCCCGCCCGGAAGCCGGTCAGCGAGCCGAAGGGCGGACGGGCGTCCCGTACGTGCGCGTAGTCCACGGCCACCGCCCGGCCCGCCGACAGGGAGGCCACCGCCGACGCCCAGGCCTCGTCGCGCGGCCGGCCGATCTCGGCCCGCGCGCCCGGCTCCCGCAGCGGCCACCAGCGGGCCAGCCACTCCGCGTCCGCGCCGGAGACGGGCCCGCCGAGCCGCTCCGTGCCGTCCGTGCGGACCTCCACGTACCGGGCCGTGCCCTCCGCGTCCGCCTCGGCGACGTCCACCGGCACGTTGTCGAGCCACTCGTTCGCGAAGACCAGCCCCCGTACGCCCCGGGGCAGCCGGTCGGTCCACTCGATCCGGGGATCGAGCCCGGCGGGCCGCTCCGCGCGTTCGACGGCGTACGCCCGGACCGTCAGGCCACCCGCCCGGCCACCCGTGATGCCGCCCATGACGCCGCCGCCCGTGGCATCACCCGTTGCGTCGTCCGCGTTGCCGGCCGCCCGCCCGCCCGGGGAGACGGCCCCGCTCCCGATCGCGGTGAGGACACCGGCGAGCAGCTCCCCCCGCCCCGCGCCCACGTCGACGAGGTCGACCTCGGACGTCCCCAGCTCCTCCGCGACCTCGGCGAGCAGCCGGGCCACCGCCGCCGCGAAGAGCGGGGAGGCGTGCACCGAGGTGCGGAAGTGCCCCGCGGGCCCCTCGGGCCGCAGATAGAAGCCCCCGGGGCCGTACAGCGCCCGTTCCGTGGCCTGTCGCCACCCCTGCCACTGACACGTCTCATCCGTCACGCGCCCCAGTCTCCACCTCGGGGAGTACGGGGCCCTCGTCAAGGATCGACCCCACGGTTGATCCCTGCACCTATCTCCCTTCCCTACTCTGGGTGACGTGCAGCGCCTTTACGACTTCATCCGCAGACACCCGACGGGCGTCGACACCTTCTGGGGCGTCGTCCTCCTCGGGTTCTCCATGCTGTGGGTGGTGTCGGCGGGCACGGATGCGGTGGAGGGCCACCCCGTCGGGTACGCCCTCGTCGCCCTGCTCTTCTCCCTCGTCGTGGCCATGAGGCGACGCGCGCCGGAGAAGATGCTGGTCCTCTCGGTCGGCCTCGGGCTCGCGCAGCTCGCCTTCGGCCTGACGCCGTTCATGGCCGACTTCGCCATGCTCGTGATCATCTACACCGTCGCCGCGCACGACGGACCCCGCTGGGCGTCCCGGCTCGCGCTGGCCGGCGGACTCTCCGCCGCGACGCTCTCGCAGCTGAGATGGCCGGTGGACGGCCCGCAGTCGGGCGCGGCCCAGGTCTTCTTCACGATCATCATGACGGTGCCGTTCGCGCTCGCCTGGGTCCTCGGCGACTCGCTCCGCACCCGCCGCGCCTACTTCGCGCAGCTGGAGGAGCGGGCCTCCCGCCTGGAGAAGGAGCGCGAGGCCCAGGCCAAGGTCGCGGTCGCCGCCGAGCGGGCCCGGATCGCCCGCGAGCTGCACGACGTCGTCGCGCACAACGTGTCGGTGATGGTCGTGCAGGCCGACGGCGCCGCGTACGTCATGGACACCTCCCCGGAGACCGCCAAGCAGGCCCTCGACACCATCTCCACCACCGGCCGGCAGGCGCTCGCCGAGATGCGCAGGCTGCTCGGCATCCTGCGGACAGGCGAGCACCAGGAGGCCGGGGAGTACGTGCCGCAGCCCGACGTGAAGCAGATCGAGGACCTGGTCGAGCAGGTGCGGGGCGCCGGTCTGACCGTGGACTTCGCGATCGAGGGGAGCCCCCGCCCGCTGCCCAGCGGCGTCGAGCTCACCGCGTACCGGATCGTGCAGGAGGCCCTCACCAACTCGCGCAAGCACGGCGGTCCTGACGTCGGGGCCAGCGTCCGGCTGGTGTACTTCGACGACGGCCTCGGACTGCTCGTCGAGGACGACGGCCGGGGAGCGCCGCAGGAGATGTACGAGGACGGGGGTGCCGACGGCCGGGGTCACGGTCTGATCGGCATGCGGGAGCGGGTCGGCATGGTCGGCGGCACGCTGGACGCGGGCCCGCGTCCCGGCGGAGGCTTCCGGATCAGCGCCCTGCTCCCTCTCAAACCCGCTCACTGACGACCCGAAGGAATCTGATGTCCATCCGCGTGATGCTTGTCGACGACCAGGTGCTGCTGCGCACCGGTTTCCGCATGGTGCTCGCCGCCCAGCCGGACATGGAGGTCGTGGCGGAGGCGGGCGACGGGGTCGAGGCGCTGGAGGTGCTGCGCTCGACGGCGGTCGACGTGGTGCTGATGGACGTGCGCATGCCCAAGCTCGACGGGGTGGAGACGACCCGGCGGATCTGCTCCCAGCCGGACGCGCCGAAGGTGCTGATCCTGACCACCTTCGACCTCGACGAGTACGCGTTCTCGGGGCTGAAGGCGGGTGCGAGCGGCTTCATGCTGAAGGACGTGCCGCCTGCGGAGCTGCTCGGCGCGATCCGCTCGGTGCACAGCGGGGACGCGGTGGTCGCGCCCTCGACCACCCGGCGGCTCCTCGACCGCTTCTCGCCGATGCTGCCGTCGTCGGGCAGGGAGCCCGAGCACAAGGAGCTGGGGCGGCTCACCGACCGGGAGCGCGAGGTGATGATGCTGGTCGCGCAGGGCCTGTCGAACGGCGAGATCGCCGCCCGGCTCGTTCTCTCCGAGGCGACGGTGAAGACCCATGTGGGTCGCATCCTGACCAAGCTGGGCCTGCGTGACCGGGTCCAGGTCGTCGTCCTCGCGTACGAGACGGGCCTGGTCCGGGCGGGCGGCGGCGCGGCGGGCTGAGCGCGGCGGGCCGAGCGGGGAGGGTGCCTCGATGCTCCTGTGGATCAACGGTCCCTTCGGCGGGGGCAAGACGCAGACCGCGTACGAGCTCCGGCGCAGGCTGCCGGGCGGCGTGGTGTGCGACCCGGAGCACATCGGCTTCGGGCTGCACCGGACGCTGCCGCCCGCGCTCAGAGGCGACTTCCAGGACCTGCGGGCCTGGCGGCAGGGCGTGCACGAGGTGCTGGACCTGGCGCTCCGGCGGTACGGGCGAGGGCCCGTGATCGTCCCGATGACGCTCACCGACCCGGCGTACTTCGCCGAGATCGTCGGCCGGCTGCGTGCGGACCACGGCGCGGACCGGGTGGGTCACGTCGCGTTGCTCGCCGAGCGGGAGACGGTCCTGGGGCGGCTGGCCGAGCGGGGCCTCGGGCGGGGACTGAAGCGGGAGAGCTTCGCCGTGGCCAAGCTCGACGAGTGTCTGGAGCGCTTGGCGGCACCGGAGTTCGCCCACCACCTCCGTACGGACCGGCTGACGGTCCCGGAGGTGGCCGACCGGGTCGCGGAGCTGGCCGGGCTGCGGCCCGAGCCGAACACGGACGGGCCGCTGCGGCACCGGCTGCGGCGGCTCCGGGTGGGCCTCTCCCACATCCGCTTCGACTGAGACCCGGCCGTGCCGCCGTCGAACGGGGTCCGGCCCCGGTCGCCCGGCGGGGCCCGGGGGGGGGGGGGGGGGGGGGCGGGGGGGGGGGGGGGGGGGGGGGGGGGGGGGCCAGGGACCCCTGCGGAGAGGTCGCACAACCCGCTACC
>NZ_JBVHZJ010000003.1:244581-265904 GCF_055574655.1 Streptomyces sp. NPDC029956
CACGCCCTCTCCGCCTGAACCCCGGCCGTGCCGCTGTCGGACGGGGCCCGGCCCCGGTCCTCTGGCGGGGCCCGGCCGCCCGCCCGGCGCCGGGCGGGCGGCCCGGCGGGAGGGTCGGCCCGGCGGGAGGGTCGGCCTGGGACCGGTGGTCGGCCCGGGACCGGGGCCTACCGCAGCACGCTCTCCAGGAAGTCGCTGCCGAGGCGGGCGACGACGGCCACGTCCAGCTGGTGCAGGACGTAGCGGCCACGGCGCTGGGTGGTGATCAGACCGGCCTTCTTCATGACCGCGAGGTGGCGGGAGACCTCGGGGGCACTGATGCCGTACGTGTCGGCGAGCTCGCTCGTCGAGTACGCCCCCCGGGCGAGGCTGCGGCTCAGCCGCATCCGCATCGGGTGGGCGACCGCCTCCATACGCAGCATGACCGTGTCGACGGGGGCACCGCCGCCGAGGTCGCGGGCGGGCACCGGGTACTGGATCACCGGCTGCCAGCCGGGGGCGTGCAGCGCGAAGAGGTGCGGCCAGCCGAAGGCGGTCGGCAGGAACGTCACGCCCGTGCCCTCGGCGTCCGCGCGGCCCTGGACCAGCTTGTCGACGACGATCCGGGAACCCGCCTCGTCCTCCTCCAGGACCATCGCGGAGGACACGTCGGCGACGGCCTCGGCCAGGCCCTTGCGGCGCATCAGCTCCGTCTTGTGGCGGGCGTCGGCGGAGAGCTGGACCCGGACGCGGCGCCAGGTGTCGGCGAAGAAGGCCTCGTCGCAGTCCTCCATGAGCCGCCGGATCCACGCGCGCGTACCGGGAGGGTCGGCGAGCATCCGCTCCACGAACGCCGCCTGGCGCGGTCCGCGCGCGGCGGCCAGTTCGAGCGCCCGGCGCCGCGACCGCTCGTCGACGAGCGGCGAGGGGGCGCCGCGCGAGTAGCGGCTGGCGCAGGAGATCTCCAGGGCCGAGCCCACGTACTTCTCGTCGTCCATGCGGTCGAGGTCGTCCAGCTCCTCGGCGAGGGTCGCGCGGGGCAGGGCGGGCAGCAGGATGTCGGAGCGGGTGGACCGCCACATGAAGTCGGCCTCGTGCAGCCGGTCCGCGAGCTCGGGCTCAAGCGCGGCGGCCGTCGCGGTGGTCCAGGCGTGCAGCCTGGCGTGGTGTGCGGGCTCGGCGAGGGCGTGCAGGGCGGCGCCCAGCTCCGCCAGCGGCGAGGGGCAGAAGACGATCCGCTCGCGCGGCAGTCCGGTGATGTCGATGGTCACGCTCACCCCACCATGGTGCGGGGTGGGGCGGGGAAGGTGTCGCGACGTTTGACGAGGGCCGTCAATCGGCGTGACGTCGGGCCCGGGACCACCGTTTGACGGGAGCCGTCAAACGGAGCGCCGTGGGCCCGGGGCCGGGCCCACGGTGAGGTCATGAACGCGATGCACCAGTACCTCTTCGACGCCTACCGCGCCGCTCGCCTCGGTGAGCCGACGCCGCCGGCGCCCGGCACCCATGACCTCGCCGTCCTGCGGGCGGTCCGCGACCGGCGCCGTTTCGAGCGGGTCCTGGCGGGCCGCCCTGCGAGGGGCGGTCTGCGGGCCGCCCTGCGCCGCCGCGCCTCCTGACCCCAGGAGCGAGCGAGGCCAACGCGAGCGGGCCTGCTACCCCAGTCGCGCCAGGAACTCCCGTACCGCCGCCCGTACGTCCTCCGCCGTCCACTCCAGGCCCGGTCCCGCCACCGTCAGCTCCGTCACGGCGACCCCCGGCGGGCCTCCCGCGCCCGGGGTGAACCAGCGGCGGAAGAGGACCGTGCCGGTGGCCTCGGTCAGGGCGAGGGACGCCGCCGTCAGCCTCTCGGCCTCGTACGGCAGCCAGACCTGGAACTGGTGGGTGTGCGGGGTCCCGGGGTGGACCCGGAACCATCCGGTGCCCGCCTCCGTGAGCGCCTCCCGGACCGCGTCGGCCACCACGCGCGCGTGGGCCACGTACGAGGGCAGCCGGGGCAGCTCCTCGTCCAGGCCCCGGAGCGCGGAGAGGGCCGCCGGGTACTGCTGGAACAGCTGGCCCCCGTACCGGTGGCGCCACACCCTCGCCTCGGCCATGACGTCCTCGGGTCCGGCGAGCGCGGCGCCGGAGTGCCCGCCGAGCGACTTGTAGAACGAGACGTAGACGCTGTCGGCGAGCCCTGCGATCTCCGCGAGCGTACGGCCGAAACGGGGCGTGCACTCCCAGAGCCGCGCCCCGTCGAGATGGACCACGGCGTCGCGCTCGCGGGCCGCCTCCACCACCGCGGTCAGCTCCTCCCAGGACGGCAGCACGAAGCCGGCGTCCCGCAGCGGCAGCTCCAGCATCAGCGTTCCGAAGGGCTCCGGATGGTCCCGTACCTCCTCGGCCGTCGGCAGCCGGGGCGCGTCGGTCGGGTGGACGGTGCGGAGCCCGGAGACGGCCCCGAACGCGCCGTCCTCGTGGACCTCCGGGTGGGCGAGCGGATGGAGGGCGACGACGGGGCTGCCGGTCCGCCCGGCCCAGCAGCGCAGGGCCACCTGCTGCGCCATCGTGCCGGTGGGGAAGAAGACGGCGGAAGGGAGGCCGAGCTCCTCGGCGACGCGCCGTTCCAGCTCCTCGACGAGCCCGTCCCCGTAGGTGTCGAGCGGCCCCTCGCCGTGGCCGGAGGTCTCGGCCCAGTCGGCGAGTTCACGCAGCCGCGTGCCCACCGTGCCGTCCACCTGGGTGCGCCACAGGGTGCGGTCGGCGCCGCCCCAGACCTTCGCCCGGTGGAGCCGGGCCGCTTCCTCGTCCACAGGGTCAACAGGATTCATGCAGCGATCATCACACCACCGCCCACACCCTGTGGACAGCCACGGAGCACCGCGAAACGCTGGCGTAGCATGACCAGAAATCGTCCGGTACCCGCCGAGGACTGGAACGGAAGGCCGTCCCCACCGTGAACGCATCAGCAGCGCCAGAGCCCCGAGCCGAGGACCGACCCGCCCGGCTCACCGTCGGAGTCGTCGGCGCGGGCCGCGTGGGCCCCGCCCTCGCCGCCGCCCTCCGGCTCGCCGGGCACCGCCCCGTCGCCGTCTCGGCGGTCTCCGACGCCTCCCGGCGCCGCGCCGCGGAGTTCCTGCCCGACGTTCCCGTCGTGGAGCCCGCGCGCGTCCTCGCCCTCGCCGACCTGGTCCTGCTGACCGTGCCGGACGATGCGCTGCCCGGTCTGGTCGAGGGCCTCGCCGACACCGGAGCCGTACGGCCGGGACAGATCGTCGTGCACACCTCCGGGCGGTACGGGGCCCGGGTCCTGGACCCCGTCCGGCGCGCGGGCGCCCTGCCCCTCGCCCTGCACCCCGCGATGACCTTCACCGGCACGCCCGTCGACGTCCAGCGCCTGGCCGGCTGCTCCTTCGGGGTCACCGCGCCGGAGCAGCTGCGGCTGGCGGCCGAGGCCCTGGTGATCGAGATGGGCGGCGAGCCCGAGTGGATCGCCGAGGACGCCCGCCCGCTCTACCACGCGGCGCTGGCGCTCGGCGCGAACCACCTGGTCACCCTGGTGGCCCAGTCGATGGAGCTGCTGCACAAGGCCGGGGTCGCGGCCCCGGACCGGATGCTGGGCCCGCTGCTCGGCGCCGCCCTGGACAACGCGCTGCGGTCCGGTGACGCGGCCCTCACCGGCCCCGTCGCGCGCGGTGACGCCGGCACGGTCGCCGCCCACGTCGCAGAGCTGCGCAAGCACGCGCCCGGCACGGTCGCCGGCTATCTGGCGATGGCCCGCACGACCGCCGACCGCGCGCTCGCGCACGGCCTGCTCAAGCCCGAGCTGGCCGAGGACCTGCTGGGCGTGCTCGCCGACCCCTCGACGGGCGAGACCGGCACCACCGGAGCGGCCGAAGGGCCGCAAGGAGACGACCGATGAGCCTGTCCGCGCGTGACCGCGCCGTGAGCGGCCGTCCCGACGACCACCGGCCGGCCGGACTCCTGCGCACGGCCGAGGACCTCCACGACGCCGCGGCCCGCTTCGGCGCCCCCGGCAGGAACGCCGTGGTCATGACCATGGGCGCCCTCCACGACGGCCACGCCTCCCTGGTCAGGGCCGCGCGCGAGCGCGTCGGCGACAAGGGCTTCGTCGTCGTCACCGTCTTCGTCAACCCGCTCCAGTTCGGTGCGGGCGAGGACCTCGACCGCTACCCCCGCACCCTCGACGCCGACCTGGACGTGGCCTTCGCCGCGGGCGCCGACGCCGTCTTCGCGCCGTCCGTCGACGAGGTCTATCCGGGCGGAGAGCCCCAGGTCCGCATCACCGCGGGCCCCATGGGCGAGCTCCTCGAAGGCGCCTCCCGGCCCGGCCACTTCGACGGGATGCTGACCGTCGTCGCGAAGCTGCTCCACCTCACCGCGCCCGACCTGGCCTTCTTCGGCCAGAAGGACGCCCAGCAGCTGGCCCTGATCCGCCGGATGGCCCGCGACCTGAACTTCCCGGTCGAGATCGTCGGCGTGCCGACGGTCCGCGAGACGGACGGCCTCGCCCTCTCCAGCCGCAACCGTTACCTGTCGGCCGACGAGCGCCGTACCGCCCTCGCGCTGTCCGGCGCGCTGTTCGCAGCCCGTGATCGGCTCGCCGCCCAGGAGGCGCTGCGCGCGCGTGCCGTGGCCCTGCCCGGCGACCAGAACCGCGCCGAGGCCCTCGCCCGGCTCGGCGAGGCCCGGGCCGCCGCCGACGCCCACGCGGTCGCGCAGGCGGCCGAGGGCTGCGGCGCCGATGCCGTACGGGCCGCGGCCCGTACCGTGCTCGACGACGCGTCGCGGGCCGAGCCGCCGCTCGTCCTCGACTACCTCGCCCTCGTCGACCCGGCCGACTTCACCGAGGTCGCCGACGACCACGACGGGGAGGCGATCCTCGCGGTCGCCGCGCGCGTGGGCGCCACGCGGCTGATCGACAACATCCCCCTCCTTCTCGGAGCCACCATGTCCACCACGTTCGGAGCCACCCAGTGACCGGAATACGGCTGCACGCCCCCGCCCCCGGCTGGGCCATCGACGCCGACGTCGTCGTGGTCGGCTCCGGGGTCGCCGGCCTCACCGCCGCCCTGCGCTGCACCGCCGCCGGGCTCCGTACGGTCGTCGTCACCAAGGCCCGGCTCGACGACGGCTCCACGCGTTGGGCCCAGGGCGGCATCGCCGCCGCCCTCGGCGAGGGCGACACCCCCGAGCAGCACCTCGACGACACCCTGGTGGCCGGCGCAGGGCTGTGCGACGAGCGGGCGGTCCACGTCCTCGTCACCGAGGGCCCCGACGCCGTCCGCCGGTTGATCGCGACCGGCGCCGACTTCGACAAGACCGCCGACGGCGAGATCGCGCTGACCCGCGAGGGCGGCCACCACCGCCGACGCATCGCGCACGCGGGCGGGGACGCGACCGGCGCCGAGATCTCCCGCGCACTGGTCGAGGCGATACGGGACCGGGGCGTGCGCACCATCGAGCACGCCCTCGTCCTCGACCTCCTGACGGACGCCGAGGGCCGTACGGCGGGCGTCACCCTGCACGTGATGGGCGAGGGCCAGCACGACGGCGTCGGCGCCGTCCACGCGCCCGCGGTGGTCCTCGCCACCGGCGGCATGGGGCAGGTCTTCTCCGCCACCACCAACCCGGCGGTCTCCACCGGCGACGGCGTCGCGCTCGCGCTCCGTGCCGGGGCCGAGGTCTCCGACCTGGAGTTCGTCCAGTTCCACCCCACGGTGCTCTTCCTCGGCGCCGGCTCCGAGGGCCAGCAGCCGCTGGTCTCCGAGGCGGTACGGGGCGAGGGCGCCCACCTGGTCGACGCCGACGGGGTCCGCTTCATGGTCGGGCAGCACGAGCTGGCCGAGCTGGCGCCCCGGGACATCGTCGCCAAGGCGATCACGCGCCGCATGCAGGATCACGGCACGGAGAACATGTACCTCGACGCCCGCCACTTCGGCGCCGAGATGTGGGAGGAGCGCTTCCCCACGATCCTCGCGGCCTGCCGCTCGCACGGCATCGACCCGGTCACGGAGCCGATCCCGGTCGCCCCGGCCGCCCACTACGCCTCCGGCGGCGTCCGCACCGACCTGCGGGGCCGGACGACCGTCCCCGGCCTGTACGCGTGCGGTGAGGTGGCCTGCACGGGCGTCCACGGCGCCAACCGGCTCGCCTCGAACTCCCTCCTGGAGGGCCTGGTCTTCGCCGAGCGGATCGCCGACGACGTCATCGCCGCGGCCCCGCGCGTGCCGGGCGCACCGGTGCGGCACGCGACCCCGGTGACCCTGCCGCTGCCCGTGGCCGGCGCCCGGACCCGTATCCAGCGGATCATGACGGCCGGCGCCGGCGTGCTGCGCTCCGAGGCCAGCCTGCGGGAGGCGGCCGAGGCCCTCGACGCGCTGCACAGCGACGCACTCGCCGGCGGCACCGACGACACCAAGGCGGGTGAGCCGGGCGTGGACTCCTGGGAGACCACCAACCTGCTCTGCGTCTCCCGGGTCCTGGTCGCCGCCGCCCGCCGCCGCGAGGAGACCCGCGGCTGTCACTGGCGCGAGGACCACCCGGACCGCGACGACACGGACTGGCGCCGGCATCTCGTCGTACGCCTCACCCCGGAGCGGACCCTCGACGTCCGGACGACCGGCACGCATGACTTTCCCCCCACCTCCGAAGCCACCAGGGAGCCGTAAGTGACCACGCCCGAGGAAGCCCGTCCGAAGCCCGTGGACGTCCCTCTCATCCAGATCAACTCGGTCTCGTCCGACGAGGAGGCCGGCGGCTGCGGCGACGGCTGTGGCTGCGGCGGCGGGGGCGAGGAGTTCGAGTGCGGGCTCGACCCTGCGCTCGCCGAGCTCCTCGCGGACGCCGGTCTCGACCCCGTCCAGGTCGAGGACATCGCCCACCTCGCGATCGCCGAGGACCTCGACGGCGGCGTCGACGTGACGACCGTGGCGACCGTCCCCGAGGACGCCGTCGCGACCGCCGACTTCACCGCCCGCGAGGCCGGTGTCGTGGCCGGTCTGCGCGTGGCCGAGGCCGTGCTCTCGATCGTCTGCGACGACGAGTTCGAGGTCGAGCGGCACGTCGAGGACGGCGAGCGCGTCGAGGCCGGACAGGTGCTCCTCAGCGCCACCGCCCGCACCCGCGACCTGCTCACCGGCGAGCGCAGCGCGCTCAACATCCTGTGCCGCCTCTCCGGCATCGCCACCGCCACGCGCGCGTGGGCGGACGTCCTGGAGGGCACGAAGGCCGAGGTCCGCGACACCCGAAAGACGACGCCGGGGCTGCGCGCCCTGGAGAAGTACGCGGTCCGCTGCGGCGGCGGCGTCAACCACCGCATGTCGCTCTCCGACGCCGCCCTGGTGAAGGACAACCACGTGGTGGCGGCCGGCGGCGTGGCCGAGGCCTTCAAGGCCGTGCGCGAGCTGTTCCCCGAGCTGCCCATCGAGGTCGAGGTCGACACGATGGACCAGGTCCGCGAGGTCCTGGACGCGGGCGCCGACCTGATCCTGCTCGACAACTTCACCCCGGGCGAGACCGAGGAGGCCGTCGCCCTCGTCGCGGGCCGCGCGGCCCTGGAGTCCTCGGGCCGGCTGACCCTGGAGAACGCGGCCGCGTACGCCGCGACCGGTGTGGACTACCTGGCCGTCGGCGGCCTCACCCACTCCTCCCCGATCCTCGACATCGGCCTCGACCTGCGCGAGGTGCGGGCCTGATGCTGCTCACCATCGACGTCGGCAACACGCACACGGTCCTCGGTCTCTTCGACGGTGACGAGATCGTCGAGCACTGGCGGATCTCCACCGATCCGAGCCGCACCGCCGACGAGATGGCGGTCCTGCTCCAGGGCCTCATGGGCATGCACCCGCTGCTCGGCGTCGAGCTGAGCGACGGCATCGAGGGGATCGCCATCTGCGCGACGGTCCCCTCGGTGCTGCACGAGCTGCGCGAGGTCACGCGCCGGTACTACGGGGACGTTCCGGCGGTCCTGGTGGAGCCCGGCGTCAAGACGGGCGTCCCGGTCCTCACGGACAACCCCAAGGAGGTCGGCGCGGACCGCGTGATCAACGCGGTCGCCGCCGTCGAGCTCTACGGCGGCCCGGCGATCGTCGTCGACTTCGGTACGGCGACGACGTACGACGCGATCACCACGCGCGGGGAGTACGCGGGCGGGGCGATCGCGCCGGGCATCGAGATCTCGGTCGAGGCGCTCGGGGTCAAGGGAGCCATGCTCCGCAAGATCGAACTGGCCCGGCCGCGCAGCGTCATCGGCAAGAACACGGTCGAGGCGATGCAGTCCGGCATCGTCTACGGGTACGCGGGCCAGGTCGACGGCGTCGTCGCCCGCATGAAGCGGGAGCTCGTCGGCCCCGGCGGCGACCCGTCGGACGTGACCGTGATCGCCACCGGAGGCCTGGCGCCGATGGTCCTCGCCGACTCCAAGGAGATCGACCAGCACGAGCCCTGGCTCACCCTGATCGGCCTGCGGATGGTGTACGAGCGGAACGTCTCCCGCATGTGAGGGCCGGGGGCGGCCCCGCCGGCCCCCGGCCGCCACCGGCGCGCCGGAATGATCGCTAAGAGGAAATTGTCCGATTAGCGCGTATCGTCGCCCCATGCCCACGCCATACGGATCCCGCGGCGGCATGGCGTTCAGCGCGGACGAGCTGCGTGTGCTCCGCCGTGCCCTCGCCGTCGCCCTCCACCCCGCCCCCCTCCAGGACGAGGACGTCCAGGACGCCCTGTGCCTGGCCGAATCCGTTGACGAGGCCGTACGCGAGGCCGGCCGACTGCGCGCCTTCCTCCTCGACGACCTGGCCCGCTACCGCGAGGCACTGCCCGGGTCGCTCAGCGGCTATCTGGAGCTCCTCCAGGACGCCCTCGCCTCCGGGTACGACCCCGCGGCCGACGACCTCGCCGCCCTGCGCGCGCTGCGCCGCAACCCCGCGGCCGCCGCGCTGCTCGCCCGCTGCCAGATCCTCGCCGAGCGCTCGGTGCGCGCGCGCCTGGCCCGGGTCTCCCAGGCCACCACCACCTCCCTGGCCGCCTCCACGGCCCCCAGGGCCCGGCTGCTCGCCCTCCCCGGCGGCCGGTCGGCGGCCGACGAGCCCAAGCCGACACCGCCGGCCCCGGCCGAGCGTCCGGTGCCCAAGCCGTCGGAGGTCTTCCCGCCGCGCCGGAGGCCCGTACCCCCGCCCCCGCCGGAGGAGCGGGTCGCCGGATAGCTAGTCTGGTCGCCATGGACTACGTATCCGCGCTTGTGCCGCCCATCGTGATGGCCATCTTCTTCTTCGGTGTCGTCGCCATCATCATCAAGAGCCAGGGCGGGCCGAACAAGGCCAAGGAGGACGCGATCGTGGACGCCGCGATCGCCCGCGC
Organism: Streptomyces sp. NPDC029956; assembly: GCF_055574655.1. NCBI lineage: Bacteria > Bacillati > Actinomycetota > Actinomycetes > Kitasatosporales > Streptomycetaceae > Streptomyces > Streptomyces sp. NPDC029956. The sequence continues at coordinate 253,924 of NZ_JBVHZJ010000003.1, forward strand.
CGAGGCCGTGCGCCAGTCGGCGGACAACGGCCCCAGGGGCTGAGGTCCGGCGGACGCCGAGCTCCGGCAGGGGCTGGGCTCCGGCAGGGACCGAGGGTCCGCGTGGACCCCGCACCACGCACCACCGCGGTACCCGGGACGTACGACCCTTCGAGGTCGTACGTCCTTTTTGTTGCGTTTCTCGCCCTCAATCGCCTCCTATTGTCCCTTTGCGCACTAAAGTGACGTTGTGCCCCGTCCTTTGGGAGAGCTCGAAGACGCCGTCATGACGCGCGTCTGGCAATGGAACCGTCCGGTGACCGTCCGCGAAGTTCTCGAGGACCTTCAGCAGGAACGGTCCATCGCCTACACCACCGTCATGACCGTCATGGACAATCTCCATCAGAAGGGCTGGGTCCGCAGAGAAGTCGAAGGCCGTGCCTATCGATATACGGCGGTCTCCACCCGCGCCGCATACGCGGCCGCGCTGATGAACGAGGGATGGGCCCAGAGCGACAACCCGGCCGCCGCGCTCGTCGCCTTCTTCGGGATGATGTCGCAGGACCAGCGCGAGGCCCTGAACGACGCCATCCGTATCGTCCAGCGCGACAACCCGATCCCCGCCCCCGCCCCGGCTCCCGCTCCCGCCGAGCCCGAGGAGAAGACCGGCGGAACCGAGGGGACCGGCGGAACCGGCGGAACCGGGGCCCGAGAGCGATAACCGCGCCCCGGGGGCGATAGCGTCCCCCCATGTCGCCGTCCGCTTCCCCGGCCGCCTCCGCGGCCTCCGCCAAAGCCGTCACCGTACGCAGGGCACGTACCGGAGATGTCGCCGCGGTCCGCCGTCTCGTCGATCCCTTCGTCCAGCGCGGGATCCTTCTCGACAAGGCGACCGTCACCCTTTACGAGTCCATCCAGGAGTTCTGGGTGGCGGAACGCGACGAGGACGCCACCGTCGTCGGCTGCGGCGCTCTCCATGTGATGTGGGAAGACCTCGCGGAAGTCCGCACTCTCGCCGTCGATCCCGACTTCAAGGGCGCCGGCGTAGGACATCAGGTGCTCGACAAGTTGTTGCACACGGCCCGATGGCTCGGGGTGCGGCGGGTATTCTGCCTGACCTTCGAAGTCGACTTCTTCGCGAAGCACGGCTTCGTCGAGATCGGCGAGACCCCGGTCGACGGAGATGTCTACAGCGAGCTCCTCCGTTCCTATGACGAGGGAGTCGCCGAGTTCCTCGGTCTCGAACGAGTGAAGCCGAACACCTTGGGCAACAGTCGGATGCTTCTGCACCTGTGACGCGGAACGCCCCGGAACCCCGTGGAACGCCGGACGGAACCCCGTGGGGAACCCTGGCGGAACCCCGACGGAACCCTATGTCCGAATCGCGCACGTTTCCCGCGTTGCCGGGGTTCTGAACCTCTGCCAGGGGTTTGTGTTTTTCCGGGAAAAGCGGTTTCCTTTCCGCGTACTGCATTTTCGATGAAAGGAAATCCGGTGGCACAGAAGGTTCAGGTCCTTCTTGTCGACGACCTCGACGGCGTCGAGGCGGACGAGACCGTGACGTTCGCGCTGGACGGCAAGACCTACGAGATCGACCTCACCACCGCCAACGCGGAAAAGCTCCGTGGCCTGCTCGAGCCGTACACCACGAGTGGCCGTCGCACCGGTGGCCGCACCACCGGCGGACGCGGCAAGGGCCGCGCCGTGGCGACGGGCAGCCAGGACACCGCGAAGATCCGCGCGTGGGCCAAGGAGAACGGCATGAACGTGAACGACCGTGGTCGCGTTCCCGCCGACATCAAGGCTGCCTACGAGGACGCGAACCGCTGAGGCGGCAGCTGCTGAGCCTCCGGCCCCCGGGCCCGGGCACTCAGCAGCCGCACCCGGTGGCACTCCGCTGCGGCGGCGGCCACGAGACGCACCAGGCACGGGGCGGTCCCCCCGCCCCAGGGCGCGGACCGCAGCGCCGGCAGCGAGGACTCGACCTCGCGGCCGGGTGCCGGGGCCCGCAGCCACACGGCGGCGCCCGGCGTGCCGGATCCGCCCCGCCCCGGGGGAAGGGGCGCGGTCATCCGGCCGTCGGTGCCCAGCGCGGCGAGATCCAGCGAGATGCCGCCCCACTCGAGCCAGTCGAGCAGTCCCGGCAGCTCCTCCGCGCTCCCCGCGGCCACGAGCAACCGCATCCGGCGCCCCAGCAGGGCCACCGGACCCGTCGCCGGACCCGTCCTGCGCAGTACACCGCGGCCGGCCGTCGCGGGCAGCTCCAGGACGTCGAAGCGCAGCCCTGTGACCAGCTGCACCGGCGGGCCGGCCACCGTGGCCCAGCCGAGCTCGTGCTCGTACCACCGTGCGAGACCGTCGTCGATCGGCGTACGGGGAAGCGGGACGGTGAAGGGCATGCCCGGGGAACTCCCGGAGGGGCACGATGGTTACGCCGGAGAAGGCGCGACGGCCGCCCCACCCACCGTTCCCGGTGACGCACGGTCCCCCTCCGAACGCGCAAGGTGTCCGTGATGGGGCGTACGAGTGCATTCGGCAGCGCAAGGGTGTTCGCTGGTAGCGGAGGGAACCGGGGTGCGCCGCATGGAGTGTCCGTCCTTACGGGTAAGACATTCCTAGTGGAGAGGGGCGACTCGCGGGCTTCGGCGTCTCACGTTCGCCATCGGCGTACTGATGACGCGGGTAACTACTTGGCCTGCGGGAACATCGTCTCGCACCATCGGGTTGGAGCATTTGTCGGCTGTTCGGCAGCAGGTCTCCCCGCGGAAGAGGGGGTGATCCGGACGGATGTCGGCAGTTGGAATGAGCGGTCCCCGCTTGCGGGACTAAGCTGCGGAAGGACAGGGAGGGGATCGACCCCTAACTGACTGACCGCTCTGAGGAGCGATTAACGATGTTCGAGAGGTTCACCGACCGCGCGCGGCGGGTTGTCGTCCTGGCTCAGGAAGAAGCCCGGATGCTCAACCACAACTACATCGGCACCGAGCACATCCTTCTGGGCCTTATCCACGAGGGTGAGGGTGTCGCCGCTAAGGCCCTGGAGAGCCTCGGGATTTCGCTCGAGGCGGTCCGCCAGCAGGTGGAGGAGATCATCGGGCAGGGGCAGCAGGCCCCGTCCGGGCACATCCCCTTCACCCCTCGCGCCAAGAAGGTCCTGGAGCTCTCGCTCCGTGAGGCCCTCCAGCTCGGCCACAACTACATCGGCACCGAGCACATCCTGCTCGGCCTGATCCGCGAGGGCGAGGGCGTCGCCGCCCAGGTCCTCGTGAAGCTGGGCGCCGACCTCAACCGGGTGCGGCAGCAGGTCATCCAGCTGCTCTCCGGCTACCAGGGCAAGGAAGCCGCCACGGCCGGCGGTCCTGCCGAGGGCACCCCCTCGACGTCCCTGGTCCTCGACCAGTTCGGGCGCAACCTCACGCAGGCGGCCCGCGAATCCAAGCTCGACCCGGTCATCGGGCGCGAGAAGGAGATCGAGCGGGTCATGCAGGTGCTGTCCCGCCGCACCAAGAACAACCCGGTGCTCATCGGCGAGCCCGGCGTCGGCAAGACCGCCGTCGTCGAGGGCCTGGCGCAGGCCATCGTCAAGGGCGAGGTGCCCGAGACCCTCAAGGACAAGCACCTCTACACCCTCGACCTCGGTGCGCTGGTCGCCGGCTCCCGCTACCGCGGTGACTTCGAGGAGCGCCTGAAGAAGGTCCTCAAGGAGATCCGCACCCGCGGCGACATCATCCTGTTCATCGACGAGCTCCACACCCTCGTGGGTGCGGGTGCCGCCGAGGGCGCGATCGACGCCGCCAGCATCCTCAAGCCGATGCTGGCCCGCGGTGAGCTCCAGACCATCGGTGCGACCACGCTGGACGAGTACCGGAAGTACCTGGAGAAGGACGCGGCCCTCGAGCGCCGCTTCCAGCCCATCCAGGTCGCCGAGCCGTCGCTGCCGCACACCATCGAGATCCTCAAGGGTCTGCGCGACCGGTACGAGGCCCACCACCGGGTCTCCATCACCGACGAGGCCCTCGTCCAGGCCGCGACCCTGGCCGACCGGTACATCTCGGACCGCTTCCTCCCGGACAAGGCGATCGACCTGATCGACGAGGCCGGCTCCCGGATGCGCATCCGCCGGATGACCGCGCCGCCGGACCTCCGCGAGTTCGACGAGAAGATCGCCGGCGTCCGCCGCGACAAGGAGTCCGCGATCGACTCGCAGGACTTCGAGAAGGCCGCCTCGCTCCGTGACAAGGAGAAGCAGCTCCTCGCCGCGAAGGCCAAGCGCGAGAAGGAGTGGAAGGCCGGCGACATGGACGTCGTGGCCGAGGTCGACGGCGATCTGATCGCCGAGGTCCTCGCGACCGCCACGGGCATCCCGGTCTTCAAGCTGACCGAGGAGGAGTCCAGCCGCCTGCTCCGCATGGAGGACGAGCTCCACAAGCGCGTCATCGGGCAGAAGGACGCCGTCATCGGCCTCTCGCGGGCCATCCGCCGTACGCGTGCCGGTCTGAAGGACCCGAAGCGCCCCGGTGGCTCGTTCATCTTCGCCGGTCCGTCCGGTGTCGGTAAGACCGAGCTTTCGAAGGCGCTCGCCGAATTCCTCTTCGGCGACGAGGACGCGATGATCTCCCTCGACATGTCGGAGTTCAGCGAGAAGCACACGGTTTCCCGTCTCTTCGGTTCGCCGCCCGGATACGTCGGCTACGAAGAGGGCGGCCAGCTCACCGAGAAGGTGCGCCGCAAGCCGTTCTCCGTCGTCCTCTTCGACGAGGTCGAGAAGGCCCACCCCGATATCTTCAATTCCCTTCTCCAGATCCTGGAGGACGGTCGCCTGACCGACTCCCAGGGCCGGGTCGTGGACTTCAAGAACACGGTCATCATCATGACCACCAACCTCGGGACCAGGGACATCTCGAAGGGCTTCAACCTGGGCTTCGCCGCCCAGGGCGACACGAAGTCCAACTACGAGCGGATGAAGGCCAAGGTCAGCGACGAGCTGAAGCAGCACTTCCGCCCGGAGTTCCTCAACCGTGTGGACGACATCATCGTCTTCCCGCAGCTGACGCAGGACGACATCCTCCAGATCGTCGACCTGATGATCGGCCGCGTCGACGAGCGCCTCAAGGACCGGGACATGGGCATCGAGCTCTCCCAGTCCGCGAAGGAGCTCCTCGCCAAGAAGGGCTACGACCCCGTGATGGGCGCCCGGCCGCTGCGCCGGACGATCCAGCGCGAGATCGAGGACTCGCTGTCGGAGAAGATCCTCTTCGGCGAGCTGCGCCCCGGTCACATCGTGGTCGTGGACACGGAGGGCGAGGGCGACGAGCGCACCTTCACCTTCCGCGGCGAGGAGAAGACGGCTCTGCCGGACGCCCCGCCGATCGAGGCGACGGGCGGCACGGGCCCGAACCTGTCCAAGGACGCGTAAGGCACAGCGCCTGAGCACAAGGGTCAGACGCTGATCACGACGGAGGGCGCGAGCTGCTCGGCGCCGGTGAACCGGACCTCGAACGCATAGACCGTCTCGAGCAGAGGCAGGGACGCCAGCGGTGCGAGGTCGTGGACCACGGCTTCGTCCTGCGCCAGGAGGAACACCTGGCGCAGGGCGGGGAAGGCCCGTGCGGCAGAGCCCAGGGACGCGGTGGTGCCGCCGGCGCAGTCCAGGGCGAGCGACCTGATCGACGGGAACCGCAGCGATTCCGGGAGGTGACCCAGGCTTCCTGCCGACACCTTGATGTCATGGAGGCCGCTCATGGTGGCCATCACGGCCCAGTCCTCCTCGGACAGGGGCGCGAGACCGTGGACGCTCAGCGACGTCAGGCCGGTGAGGTGTCGGAGGGAGGCGAGCCCGCCCCCGGGGCGACCGAAGAGCACGAGGCCCCTCAGTTCGTTCTCGGTGGGGAAGGGGGCCCGGAGCCCGACGAGGACTCCCGGCATCTGGAGGTGCTCGGCGCCGCCGATCGTCTCGCGCAGCAGGGCCACGCCGTCGGGGCTCAGACCGGGCCGCAGTTCCAGCTCCTTGGGGCGCATCCCGAGGCGCACGACCTCGGCGGCCTGCTGGTCGGACACGAGCGTGAAGCGCAGGTCCTCCGTGTCGAGCCGGGTGATGATCTCCTCGGCGTACCTCGCGGGGTCGAAGCGCGACCACCCCCACATCAGCTGGGAGCGCACCGGGAGGAACGAATGGTCGGCGAACCGGGCGAGGTAGGGCAGCGCGGCGTCGTCCGTGATGTGGGTCGCCGTGGTCGTCACGCCCCATGCCTCCTCGTCACCCACCTCCTCGGGGCCCGGCAGCAGGTCCAGGACCGCCCGCCCCACCGAGGCCAGCTCCCGTGCCTCCACGGGGCCGCGCGGCGGAATGACCTCCCCCGTCCGCGCCATGATCCGTTCCCGTACCTCCGGCGCCACCTCCGTCGCGTGGTCGAGCGCCGTCGCCGCCACCACCAGGATGCGGAGCTCCGTACGGCGGTCCGGTGCCGTGTCGGCCGCCTTCAGCAGCTCGTCGAAGATCTCCGCGCACTCGCGCGGGCGCGCGTGTCCGACGGCCATGCGGATGACGTCCTCCCACTGGTCGTCCGCCGCGTGCCGGACCAGGACGCCGATGTCCCACCGGTCCACCAGTGCCTTCGCCGCCAGGTAGTCCTGGAAGGTGCGGTGGACGAAGTCGACCGTGTCGGCGGTCGGCTCGCGCAGCAGGCCGCTGCGGTGGAGGAGGTGGGTGAAGACCGCGCCGGGCTCGTACGCCGCCGCGTCCGTGATCGCCGGGACGGCCTCCCGCACCACCGACTCCGCGCGTGAGCGGTCCATCGTCGTGCGGCCGTTGAGCGTCAGCCAGTGGGCGAGGCGTTGGATCAGCTGGATCTGGGGGGCGTCGTCGAGATCGATGCCGTACGGGGTCCCCATGTCCCGCTCCCGGTCCCGGCGCGAGAGCAGCATCGCGAGCGCCGCGTCGTACAGCGCCTTGCGGCCACGGGGCAGGAAGCCGCGCCTCCCGTGGTGCAGGGCGCAGATCAGGCCGCACATCAGGGGGCTGGTGGCGAGCCGGGCGACGTCCGCCGTCGTGCGCAGCGCGTCGAGGAGGGGCTGCTCGTACGGCGCCGCCGGCGGCCCGGCGGCCCGGTGCCAGCGGCGGACGAAGGTGGCGACCTCGGTGGAGGACATGGGGGCGAGGGCGAGCTCGGCGAAGCCGTCCGACGCGAGCCAGTCGTCGCTCACGGCTGTGGGGCGGGAGGTCACGAGCCAGCGGTTGCCCTCGTAGGAGTCGAGCAGGTCGCGGAGCCAGCGGCGTGCCCGGTCGCGCTCGACTTCGGGAATCTCGTCGATCCCGTCGACGAGGACCAGGCCGCGGCCGGCGGCGAGGACGCGGTCGGCCCAGCCGTCGGGCGGGGTGAGCGGGCAGCCGACGGCGGAGAGGAAGCGGTCGGGGGCGGGCAGCCGCTCACCGTGCCGGGTGAGGGCGCGGAGGGGGAGGACGAAGGGGACGCGGTGGTGGAGGTACGCCATGTCGTCGGCGTTCCCGTCCCCGGCGGGGGCGTCCTCGCGCGCGGCGGAGACCGCCAGCCACTGGACGAGGGTGGTCTTGCCGGAGCCGGCCGCTCCGCGCAGGAGCACCTTGTCGTGCCGGGCGAGGACCTGGTCGGCGCGTCCGCCGAGCGGGGCGCCCAGGTGGACGGCCGGGCGGATGTCGGCGAACGCGGCGGTGCCCGCGTCCGAGCCCGCCCACGGCTTCTCAGGCGACGGGCCTCCCGTCGCCTCCAGCGACAGGTAGGCCACGTTCAGCGGCCAGTTCTCCGGTGCGTCCCGCAGGTCCACCCCGGAGATCATCAGTCGGCCGTGCTTCTTCGCCAGGTGGTTCAGGTAGCGCCGCTCGAACTCCGCGTCCCGGCCGTCCGCCCGGGGCACCCGGCGGATCACCTCGTCCAGCTTCGCGATGAGCTCGCTCTGCCCGCGGGTCTGTTCCACCAGGCTGCGGGCCACGAACGTGGAGCGCTGGGTGAAGAAGTCGAGGATGTGGAGGCAGGCCCACTCCGTCATCGACTCCAGATAGCGGACCGAGTCCGTCGACAGGCCGTCCGGGGCCTGGGCCGCCGCGCGCAGGCGGCGGGCGAGGGCGGTGTGGCCGAGGCGGACGGCCTGGACGTCGTCCATGTCGAGGTCGCCGAGGGCGAGGAGGGTCGTGGCGAGGGTGTCGGTGACCGCCTCGGTCTCGTCGGCGGGGAAGGGCCGCTCGCCGGCCCCTTGCACGGACCGGCCCACCAGCGTTCCCGCCAGCTTCCGGACGTCCTTCTCCGTCAGCGTGTGCTGCTCGCCGCGGAAGGAGACCAGTGAGGAGAGCCTGACCTTCTCCGATCGGCCCGTGAGGCCCGCCCCTGGACCCTCGCTGACCAGCAGTTTCTTCAGGAGCGGGCCGATCGCGGACGAGGCGAGTCGTACGCCGATGAGTGCCGGTTCCATGTGTGTCCCCCCGTGGGTCCCCGAAGCGGTCAGCGTAGTGCGGGACGGCCTTTCGGACGGTGCGGTTGCGTGACCCAGATCCCATCGGGGGCGGGTGCCTGGTGACAAGGCGCACAGGGGTTTCGAGGGGTACTAGGCGGAATAGTGGCGACCTTTGGTGGCGAATCGGGACGTTCAGGTGTGAACCGTCGGGACTTTGGTCCCCGAGTGTCCCGAACCGGACGCCAGAAGGCGTTTTACGCGGTTCCGGCACCTCGTGACATGCAGATAAACCGGTTCTCTTGTGTCGGTATGTCCGATTTCGAAGGAGGTCTCCGAGGGCGTCAAGGGGCGAACTTCTCCGGAGATCGCTACGACGCGATGTCGTAGATGGGGTGTTTTGGGATGACCGGGGGGCCGGGTTACCAAGGATGAGCAAGCCCGACGCAGAGCACCGTTCGCGTCGGGTCCCGTACTTCCCGGAGGTTTCCCCCGTATGTCGAAGCGCATGAACCCCGCCGCCCGTGTCACCGTCGTCGCTCTTGCCGCCGCCGGCCTGGGAGCGACGATGGTGACCGGAGCTGGGTCCGCCTTCGCCGCCGAGGGCAAGGCCGTCACCGCCCCGGTCGCGGTCACCGCGTCCGCCGCCGTCGCCGCTCAGGCCGACGCCCAGGCGCACGTCGCCGCCCAGGTGAAGGCCGCTGCCGCGAAGGCCACGGCCGTCAAGAAGGCCGCCGCGGTCAAGAAGGCCGTCGCCGTGAAGCCGGTCGCCGCCAAGAAGGCCCCGTCCTGGGTCAAGCCGGTCGCCTCGTACACGCTGTCCGCCAGCTACAACCAGGGCGGCGCCATGTGGGCCCACAAGCACTCCGGCCAGGACTTCGCCGTTCCGGTCGGCACCCCGGTCAAGGCCGCGGGCACCGGCACCGTCGTGAAGGCCGGCCCGAACGGCGGCGGCGACGGCCCCGCGTACGGCAACGCGATCGTCGTCAAGCACGCCAACGGCACGTACTCGCAGTACGCCCACCTGTCGAAGATCAAGGTGCACATCGGCCAGAAGGTCCTCGTCGGTCAGCAGATCGCCCTCTCGGGCAACACCGGCAACTCCTCCGGCCCCCACCTGCACTTCGAGATCCGTACGACCCCGAACTACGGCTCCTCCGTGAACCCGGCCGCCTTCCTGCGGTCCCACGGCGTCTCCATCTGAGCCGTACGAACAGACCTCATGAGGCCCGGTGGGCCTGATTGAGCAGATCGAGGGCGACCTCGAGGGTGGCCCTGTGCTTCTCCTCGGGGTCGCCCTCGATGTTCTGCATGAAGAACGTGCCCGCGTGCAGCGTGAAGATCGCGCTGACGCAGCGGACCTGGTCCACCATCGCGAAGTCCGGCTCCTGGATCAGCGCGGTCAGTGCGAGCATCCGCTCCTTGAAGGTGAGGCCGACGCTCAGCTCGCGGACCGTCGCCTGGTTCTCCTGCATGAAGCGGTAGAGCGGTGCGGCCGCACGCAGTGCCACCTGGTAGCGGCGCAGGACCTCCTGCCGGGTCTCCAGGGAGCGGGGCTGCTCCTCGGCCCAGGCGATCAGCTCGTCCATGGGCCGGGTCATGTCCTCGAAGACCCCGATGAGGATGTCTTCCTTGGTCTTGAAGTGGTAGTAGAGCGCCGCCTTGGTGACGTCGAGGCGTTCCGCGATCTCGCGCAGGGAGGTCTTCTCGTAGCCCTGTTCGGCGAAGAGATCCAGGGCCACGTCCTGGATGCGCTGGCGGGTGTTGCCTCGGGCCATGACTGCCCTCCACTTTCCGAAGAACTTACTTGACGACCGGCAAGTTACAGGTCTACCGTCCCCAGTGTAGTAACTAGCCGGGCGGCAAGTAAGGGATGAAGATGACGACGCAAGCCACAGCGACACCGGCACAGGGGGAGACGGAACCGCAGCCGCGCAGCGTCCGCGTCGTCCTGCTCGCCCTGATGATCACCATGCTCCTCGCGATGCTGGACAACATGATCATCGGCACCGCGATGCCGACCATCGTCGGCGAGCTCGGCGGACTTGAGCACCTCTCCTGGGTCGTCACCGCCTACACGCTGGCCACCGCCGCCTCGACCCCCCTGTGGGGCAAGTTCGGCGACATGTTCGGCCGCAAGGGCGTCTTCCTCACCTCGATCGTGATCTTCCTGATCGGTTCGGCGCTCAGCGGCATGGCCCAGGACATGGGCCAGCTCATCGGCTTCCGTGCGATCCAGGGCCTCGGCGCCGGTGGCCTCATGGTCGGCGTGATGGCGATCATCGGCGACCTCATCCCGCCCCGCGAGCGTGGGAAGTACCAGGGCATGATGGCCGGCGTGATGGCCCTCGCCATGATCGGCGGACCGCTGGTCGGCGGCACCATCACCGACCACTGGGGCTGGCGCTGGTCCTTCTACATCAACCTGCCGCTCGGCGCCGTCGCCCTCGCCATGGTCACCACCGTCCTGCACCTGCCGAAGAAGCAGCGCGCCACGGGCACCCGGATCGACTTCCTCGGCGCCGCGCTGCTGACCGTCGGCATCACCGCGATCGTCCTGGTCACCACCTGGGGCGGTACGGAGTACGCCTGGGGCTCGGCCACCATCGTCGGACTGGCGGTCGGTGGAGCGCTCTCTCTCGCCGCCTTCCTCCGGGTGGAGACCCGCGCGAGCGACCCGATCATGCCGCTGCACATCTTCCGCAGCCGCAACTTCACGCTGATGTCCCTGATCGGCTTCATCACCGGCTTCGTGATGTTCGGCGCGGTCCTCTACCTGCCGATCTTCCAGCAGTCCGTCCAGGGCGCCTCGGCGACCAACTCCGGCCTGCTGCTCCTGCCGATGCTGCTGTCGATGATGGTCGTCTCGCTGGTCGTCGGCCGGTTCACCACCAGCACCGGCAAGTACAAGATCTTCCCGATCCTGGGCGGCGTGCTCATGACGGTCGGTCTCTTCCTGCTCTCCACGATGGACACCGACACCTCGCGGCTGATCTCGGGCGTCTACATGGCGATCCTCGGCGCCGGCATGGGCTTCCTGATGCAGATCACCATGCTGGTCGCCCAGAACAGCGTCGAGATGAAGGACATGGGCGTCGCCTCGTCCTCCACCACCCTCTTCCGGACGCTCGGCTCCTCCTTCGGCGTCGCGATCATGGGTGCGCTCTTCACGAGCCGCGTCCAGGACGAGATGGCGGCGAGCGGCGGATCCGGCTTCACCGAGCGGACGGCCCAGCTCGACGCGGCCAGCCTGGCCAAGCTGCCGGAGGCGCTCCGCGAGGCCTACCAGCACGCGGTCTCGACGGGCACGCACGGCGCCTTCCTGGTCGCCGCCGCGGTCTCCGTCCTCGGCCTGGTCCTCGCCTTCTTCGTCAAGGAGGTGGCGCTCCGCGGCGCCGGTCCGGCGACGGCCCCGAAGACGGCCGAGGGCGACGACACGGTGAAGGTCGCCGAGACGGTCTGATCACCTCGTGAGAGGTGCGTGCGTACGGCGGTGGGGGGGGGGGGGGGGGGGGGGGGGGGGGGGGGGAGGGGGGGAGGAGAGAGGGGGAGGGCGGGGAGGAAGGCGGGATAAAGAGAGG
>NZ_JBVHZJ010000003.1:265914-292023 GCF_055574655.1 Streptomyces sp. NPDC029956
CCACGTGGCCCTCCCTGACTTCATCCTCCTCCCCCCCCTCCCTTCTCCCCCCCCCCCCCCCCCCCCCCCCCCCCCCCCCCCCCCCCCCCCCACCGCCGTAACCTCACGGCCCACGGCCCACGGCATACGACCCGGGCCGCAGGCCCACGACTCACGGCCCACGACTCGGGACCCGCGGCGCAGAAGCCGGACCGGCCGTCGGCCGTCGCCACCCGCAGCGCCGGGAGCCCTCAGCCGGCCGCCCGCAGCGCCGGAAGCCCTCAGCCGCCCACCCGCAGCGCCGGGAACCTTCGGTCGCCCACCCGCAGCGCCGGAAGCGCTCAGTCGGCCGGCCGCAGGATCGGGAAGCTGCCCGTGTTCGTCGGCGCGTGGTCCGGCAGCCACAGCACCGCGATCGCCCCGCCCACCCCGTTCGGCGCCGCCTCGGACGCCACGTTCCGGAAGGTCAGCCGGGCGCCCAGGACCCGCGCCTGGCCGGACGCGATCGTCAGGCCCAGGCCGTGACCCTGGCCCGCGCGGTCGCTCGTCCCCGTACGGAACCGGCTCGGGCCCTCCTTGAGCAGCGCCGCGGGGAAGCCGGGACCGTGGTCGCGGACGCGCACGACGCGGCCCTCGACGGTGACCTCCACCGGCGGCTTGCCGTGCTTGGCGGCGTTCGCGAGGAGATTGCCGAGGACGCGCTCCAGGCGCCGCGGGTCGGTGTTCACCCAGGAGTCGTGGACGACCCGGACGACCACCGCGGGATCGAGTGCCCGCACCCTCCGCTCCACGAACTCCCCGAGCGCGATCTCCTGGAGTTCCGCCCGCTCCGACGCACTGTCGAGCCGGGCCACCTCCAGCACGTCCTCGACCAGCGTCCGCATCGCCTGCGCCCGGTCCCGTACGAGTTCGGTCGGACGCCCCGGCGGCAGCAGTTCGGCCGCCGTGAGCAGCCCGGTCACCGGGGTGCGGAGCTCGTGAGCGATGTCCGCGGTGACCCGCCGCTCGGCCTCGATGCGCTCGTTGAGGGCGTCGGTGAGGGCGTCGACCGCCCACGCCAGGTCGTCGGTCTCGTCCCGTACGACCCCGCCGACGGCCTCCCTGACCCGCACGTCGGTGTTCCCCTGGGCGACCCGGCCGGCCGCGACGGCTGCCTTCCGCAGCCGCCGTGAGAGCTGGCCGCCGATGAGCACGCCGAGGGCGCAGCCGCCGAAGACCACCGAGACCGAGCCGATGACGAGGGCCCGGTCCAGATCGTTCATGATCGTCGCGCTGCGGTCGGCGAAGGGGATGTGCAGCGAGAGCACGTCGCCGTTGGCGAGCGGCACCGCCGCCCACACGTCGGGCGGCCCGCCGTGCCGGTGCTCCTGCACGTACGTACCGCGCCGCTTGTCCCGCATCAGCTGGTCGAGCTGGCTGGGCAGCGACGGGTCGTTGATCTTGGTGCCGAAGCGCGGTTCCTTCGGCTTCGACGTCTCGTACATCCGCTGGGCGAAGAGCAGCCGTTCCATCTGCACCTCGCGCGCGTTGTCGAGCATCGAGATGCGGGCGGCGTTGTGCACGACCACGCTCAGGGTGACCGCGATCAGCGCGCCGACCGCCGCGATGGCCACGGCGATCTTCCAGCGGACGCCGGTACGGAGGGGGCGCAGCTTCACCGGTACGTGCCCGTCTCGGGGGGTGTCGTGTGGATCATGGAGCCCTAGCTCTTGAGCTTGTAGCCGAAGCCGCGGACCGTCTCGATCCGGTCCTGGCCGATCTTGGCGCGCAGCCGCTGGACGTGGACGTCCACGACCCGGGTGTCGCCGCCCCAGCCGTAGTCCCAGACCCTCTCCAGGAGCTTGTCCCGGGACAGCACGGTGCCCGGCGCCGAGGAGAACTCCAGGAGCAGCCGCATCTCGGTCGGCGTCAGCGCGACCGGGGTCCCGCCCTTGCGGACCTCCATGCCGTCGGTGTCGACCTCCAGATCGCCGAAGGCGAGGAGTCCGCCGCCACCCGGTCCGTCCTCCTCGCGCTCACCGGCGCCGGGACCGCCCGCGTGCCCGAAGCGGCGCAGGACGGCGCGGATCCGGGCCATGAGCACGGCGCCGTCGAAGGGCTTGGTGACGTAGTCGTCGGCCCCGGCCTCCAGGCCGAGGACGACGTCGATCGAGTCGGCGCGCGCGGACAGCATGATCACCGGCACGGTCGACTCGTCGCGGATGCGGCGGCAGAGGCTGACGCCGTCCATGCCCGGCAGCATCACGTCGAGCAGGGCGATGTCCGGCCGCTGTGCCCGGAAGGCGTCCAGGCCGGAGAGTCCGTCGGGCATGGCCGTGACCCGGAAGCCGTCCCGCTCGAGGGCGAGCTGGGTGGCCTCACGGATGACGTCGTCGTCCTCGACGAACAGGACATGGGTTTCGGCCATCGTGCGTGTCCTTCGTATCTCTCTGCGGGTGGGGGGTCCGGCTCAGCCGACGGGGGGCTCGCTCGGCGCGGGCTCGACGACCTCGCCGTCGCCGACGGCCCGGCTGTAGTCGTTGTGCACCCAGTCGTGCTGGGTGAACCTGTTCCCCGACCAGCGGTACGTGATCACGTCCTCGCCCGAGGGGTACGCGACCGGGTCGCCCTTCGCGTACACCTGCTTGGTGACGACGAGCTCGCCCCGGTCGATCGTGGCGTAGACGGCGGCGTCCTCCGCCATGAACACGTTCTCGTACCTGTCGCTCTGCTTCCGGTAGACGTACGTGCCGATGCCGACGGCATCACCGCAGGTCATCACGTTGACGACGACGTCGGGCGCGGGCGAGTCCGTGAGGTTGCCGTACGAGGCGTCCACCGGGTACGCGTCCGCGACGCAGGGCTTCAGATCGGTCTTGAACCGCTCCTCGATCTTCGGATCGGCCTTCAGCAGCTCGATCGGATCGACCCGCTCGGCGGACCGGAGGTCGCCCTCGGCCGAGGGCGACGGGGTGGGCGCCGCCGCGGCCACGTCCCGGGTGGCGGCGGCCCCCTCGTCCCGGGACCCGGTGCCGCCGGTGGAGCAGGCGGCCATGGACAGCCCGACGGCGACGAGCCCGGCCGTCGCCGTGATGCTCGCCGCCTTGGCGGTACGACGCCGGCGGCGCCGCCCGGTTCCGTACCGGTCGTCGCCGCCGGGGCCGTCATCGCTGTCGATGTCGCCTTCGCCGTCGTGTCTTCTGCCGTCGGCTCCGCCGTCTAGGCCGCGCACCGCTCCCGCCCCCGTTCGTCGCCTCGTACGGTCGTCCGCTCTCCGGTCCGCCCCAGGGCGCGGGCGTCGAGATCACGGCTCTCCAGCTCCTGGCGGAGCCGGGCGAGCGCCCGGTGGAGCGTCGACTTCACCGTACCGGTCGACATGCCGAGCGCTGCCGCCGTCTCCTCGGTGCTCATCTGTTCCCAGTGCCGCAGGACGACGACGCTGCGCTGCTTCGGCGCGAGGACCTTCAGGATGTCCATGAGGAGGGCCCGGTCGGCGTGCTGTTCGGTCGGGTCGTCGACGCAGGCGTCGGGCAGCTGCTCGGTGGGCACCTCTTCGAGCTTGCGGGAGCGCCACCACTCGGTCCGCGTGTTGATCATGACGCGGCGGAGGTAGGCGTCGGCCAGGGACTTGTCGGCGATGCCGTCCCAGCGGCCGTACGTGCGGGCGAGGGCCGTCTGCAGGAGGTCCTGGGCGTCGACGGGGTCGGCCACGAGACGACGTGCACTGCGCAGCAGTGCGTCCTGCCGCGTGCGTACGTACTCCTCGAAATCGAGCACCTCGCCATGCCTCATCCGAACCGCCTCCGAACCCCGTGACCTGCTTCGTTCCTCGTGTCGTCGATGACGCTACGGAGCGGTTGTCACGGGGCTGTGCGGGGCAGCCGTCGGTGGACGCACGGCTACCCATCGGTTGTGTAACAGCGGGTGAGGGGCGGGCGGCGCCCGGCTCAGGCCACGGGCAGCCGGTAGCAGCCGTCGTCCAGCGGT
Source organism: Streptomyces sp. NPDC029956 (assembly GCF_055574655.1). Lineage (NCBI taxonomy): Bacteria > Bacillati > Actinomycetota > Actinomycetes > Kitasatosporales > Streptomycetaceae > Streptomyces > Streptomyces sp. NPDC029956. The sequence continues at coordinate 269,860 of NZ_JBVHZJ010000003.1, forward strand.
TCGACCAGGCCGTCGGCGACCAGGCCGTCCAGGGCCCTGGCCCGCTGCACCGGCTCGTCCCAGACCTTGTCCAGGGCCGCCTGCGCCACGGGTTCGGTGGACTCCCGCAGCACCGCCAGGAGTCGGCCCCTGACCTGCCGGTCGGTCCCCGCGTACGTCTGGCCGCGCCGTGGCGGGCCGTCGTGCGCGGGCTTCCCCGCGAGCCGCCAGGCGCACCGACCGGAGATCGGGCAGCGCCCGCAGTCCTCGTTCTTCGCCGTGCAGACGAGCGCGCCCAGTTCCATCGAGGCGGCCGCCCAGCGGGAGGCCGTCGCCTCGTCCGCCGGCAGCAGTGCGCGGGCGAGCCGGCGTTCCGCGGCCGTCGTCGCGTTCGGCGGGTACTGGACGCCGGTCGCCGCCCGTGCGAAGACCCGGCGCACGTTGGTGTCCAGGACGGCGTGCCGCTGGCCGTACGCGAAGGACGCCACCGCGGCCGCCGTGTACTCGCCGATGCCGGGCAGCGCGAGCAGCTGCCCGTGATCGCTCGGTACGTCGCCGCCGTGCCGTTCCTTTATGGCCACGGCCGCCGCGTGCAGCCGCAGGGCCCGGCGCGGGTATCCGAGCCGCCCCCAGGCGCGGACCGCCTCACCGGGGGCGTCGGCGGCCAGATCGGCCGGGCGCGGCCAGCGCGCGAGCCACTGCTCGTACACCGGGAGCACCCGGACGACGGGCGTCTGCTGGAGCATGAACTCGCTGACCATGACGCCCCAGGCCCCGGCCTCGGGGTGGCGCCAGGGCAGGTCGCGGGCGTGCCGGTCGAACCAGGCGAGGACGGGCCCGTGCAGCTCGGCGGGCGGCGTCGGGAGGGCGGGGGCCTCGAAGGCCGCGGAGGCTCCGAGGGCCTCCGCTTCGTCCAGGGCCCCGGGGGCTTCGGCGGCGGGGGCGGCAGGAGTGAGGGGAGCGTCGATGGAAGTCATGGCACCTCCGATCCTGGCACGTCCCCGACGCGATCAGTACGCGCCGTGGCGGGCGCGCGGGGGGTCCTCGGCGCGCGCGGGGGCGTGAGCCCGGGGCCCGCGCCCCGCACACCACACCACGGCCGAGCTCCGGCTCGACCGGGCCGTCCCCACCAGAGCGCCCACCGGCCGGACCGCGGCACGCATGACGAGGAAGGCGACCAGACCGCCGAGGAACAGACCGACGGTCACGTCGTGCGGGTAGTGCACGCCGACGAAGACCCGGGAGAACGCCATGAGCAGCGCCATCGGCACGGTCAGCCAGACGATCCCGCGCCAGGAGAGGGCGAGGGCGATCGCGGCCGCGCCGGCGATGGCCGAGTGGTTGCTGGGGAAGGACCAGTCGCCGTACGGCGGGCAGGTGATGAGCGAGTCGGGCGCACCGGCGACGGCCCGACACGGACGGTCCTCGTCGACCAGCGACTTCAGCGACTCGCTCACCACGTACCCGAAGGCGGTGGCGAGCGGGGCGAGCAGCGCGAGCGCCATCGCCCGGCTCGAACCTTCGCGGGAGCGCCACCAGCCGGCCAGGAACAGCGCACCGAACAACAGCAGTCCGGCCTCGGTCCAGACCTCGGCGAGCCACTGGAACCAGTGGGGGGTCGCATGGGCGAAGTCGGCGACATCGAGATAGAGCCGGTCGGAGAGGTCGAGGAGGGTGTTCATGGTGCAAGACGCTAACCGGAATCCGCAGGCCGCCGCCCCGGGCCAACGGCCAGAGCGACCCCCGACGAAAGTGGGGGTGCTTGCGATTCGCTCCGGTTCCCGCCGGTTTGGGGCAGGGTCGAGCCGGCACCGGAGCACCGTTGCGGGAAAAGTTCCCGCGACCGATGGATGTGATCATCGGCAAAACTTGATGTTTCGGGCGGCGGGTGGGGCGGGAGTTGGCCCGGATCTCTCGTAAGGTTCGGGGCGTGGGATCTTTGCGCAATCCGGTCGGGCCGCTTCCCTCCACCATCTACTGGCGACGGAGGGCGGTGGCGGCGTGCCTGGTGGCGCTTCTCGCACTCCTCGCCGTATGGGCCGTCACCTCCGCCGACGGCGGCGGGAAGAAGACGAACGGCGGGGCCAACGGCTCCTCTCCCACCCCTCCCTCCATCACTCCGGGCCCCTCGGGCACGGGGGAGGCGATCAGTCAACAGCCGGGCGGACGCGACGAGTCGGGTGACTCCGGCGGCAGCGGCGGCACCACCGGGGGCGACGGAGGCCCGGGCGGCTCCGGTACGGATCCGGGATCGGGCACCGACGCCGGTACGGACGCGGGTACGGCCGCCGGAACCGACGGCGGCGGCAAGAACGGCGACACCGACGGCGCGGGCGGCGACGGAGGCGCGGGCACGGGTGCCGGGCAGCAGGTACCGGCCGACTCCCCGCTCCCGAACTGCCCGGCCGGAGCACTGCAGTTGACGCTCCGCAGCGCCAAGGTCAGCTACGAGGCGGGGGAGAAGCCCCGCTTCCACCTCGTCGCCAGGAACACCTCGAAGGCCGCCTGCAAGGCCGACTTCGGGCCCCGCGCCGCGGTTCTGACGATCAGCGACAAGCAGGACGACGAGGTCTGGTCCTCCGCGGACTGCCCGCGCCCCGGTGACCCGGTCCTGCTGCGCGTCCCCGCGGGCGCCACCGTCACCCACACCGTGGAGTGGGACCGCGGACGCAGCGCCCCGCAGTGCGCCACCGCCCCGGCGGGCCAGGCCGCCCCCGGCACCTACCTCGTGGAGGCGACGATGCCGGGCGCGAAGGTGCTTCCGGCCTCGTTCACGCTCGCCAAGGACTGATCGGCCGCGGGGAAGGGCCGTGAGGTCGTGAGCGGTCCGTCCCGGGTCCTGTCGTCACATTCCGTCGTCGCCCGCGGGGCGGGCGGGAGCCTGACGGCAGGGCCTAGACGTACCGCTCCAGGATCGAGGACTCCGCCAGCCGGGACAGGCCCTCGCGCACGCTGCGGGCGCGGGCCTCGCCGACGCCGTCCACGGTCTGGAGGTCGTCCACACTGGCCGCGAGCAGCTTCTGCAGCCCGCCGAAGTGCTCCACGAGCCGCTCGATGATCGCGCCCGGCAGCCGCGGCACCTTGGCGAGGAGCCGGTAGCCGCGCGGCGAGACGGCCGAGTCGAGGGTCTCCGGCGAGCCGCTGTAGCCCAGCGCCCGTGCCACGACCGGCAGTTCGAGCAGTTCGGTGTGGGTCAGCGCGTCCAGCTCGGTCAGCGCCTCCGCGACCGTCCGCGAGCGCTTGGCCGTCGGCTCCGGCACGTAGTCCCGGATGACCAGCTCGCGCTCCGGCTCCACGCCCGCGATCAGCTCGTCGAGCTGGAGCGAGAGGAGCCGCCCGTCCGTGCCGAGCTCGACCACGTACTCGGCGATCTCGGTGGCGATCCGGCGGACCATCTCCAGGCGCTGGGCGACCGCGGTGACGTCCCGGACCGTGACCAGGTCCTCGATCTCCAGCGCGGAGAGCGTGCCGGCCACCTCGTCGAGCCGGAGCTTGTACCGCTCCAGGGTCGCGAGCGCCTGGTTGGCGCGGGACAGGATGGTGCCCGACTCCTCCAGGACGCGGCGCTCGCCGTCCACGTACAGCGCGATCAGCCGCATCGACTGGGAGACGGAGACGACCGGGAAGTTGCACTGCTTGGAGACCCGGTCCGCCGTGCGGTGCCGGGTGCCGGTCTCCTCGGTGGGGATGGAGGCGTCCGGGACCAGCTGCACGCCCGCGCGGTGGATCTTGGTGATGTCCTTGTCGAGGACCAGCGCGCCGTCGAGCTTGCACAGCTCACGCAGGCGCGTGGCGGCGAACTCGACGTCCAGCACGAAACCGCCGGTGCACATCGAGTCGACCGTCTTGTCGAGACCGAGAACGATGAGACCGCCCGTGTTGCCGCGGAGGATCCGCTCCAGGCCGTCACGGAGCGCGGTGCCGGGCGCGACGGCGCTCAGGGCGGCGCGCATCAGCGCTTCGTTGCCGGAGCCCGCGCCGGACTTTCCAGGAGCCGATGCCCCGTCCTTGGCTGCCACTGCACTCCTCCGGCTCGTACGGATGGGCGAGACCAGGGCAAAGTCTAGCGACACCACCCCGTCGCCCCCCGCCCCCGATCGATGACGGTGGTCCGAAAGGGGTCCCCGCCCCGACACGGAGTCAACCCTCCGCGCCTTTGCGAAGCGTACGGAGCGAACCGCCCGCGCGGTGTGAACATTCGGCGCCGACCCCTCCGCGTCCCCTCTCCCGAGGCCGCCCGAGACGGGCGGAGACGGGCCGAGCCGCCCGCTCACACCGCTCCGGGGCCGGGTGGCGCCGATACCGAACCGGGACCGGACCCCGCTACTTCTCCGCCCCCTCCGGCGCCTTCGCGCGCCGGCTGCGCGGGAGCACCCGCAGGGCGTCGCCCATGTCCGCGACCTCCGTCACCTTCATGCCCGGCGGCACCTTGCCCGGGTCCGAGGGGACCAGCGCGTGCGTGAAGCCCAGCCGGTGCGCCTCGGCGAGCCGGCGCTGGACGCCGGTCACCCGCCGGACCTCACCGGCGAGGCCGACCTCGCCGATCGCCACCAGGTTCTTCGGCAGCGGGGTGTCGCTCGCCGCGGAGGCGAGCGCGAGCGCGATCGCCAGGTCGGCGGCGGGCTCGGTGAGCCTCACGCCGCCCACGGTCGCGCTGTAGATGTCCCGCTTGCCCAGCGCGCTGATCCGGCCGCGCTGCTCCAGGACGGCGAGCATCATCGAGACCCGGGAGGTCTCCAGACCGGAGACGGTCCGGCGCGGGGACGGGATCTGGCTGTCCACGGTCAGCGACTGGACCTCGGCGACCAGCGGGCGGCGGCCCTCCAGGGTGACCGTCAGACAGGTGCCCGGCACGGCCACGTCGCGCCGGGTCAGGAAGAGCCCGGAGGGGTCGGCCAGGCCCGTGATGCCCTCGTCGTGGAGCTCGAAGCAGCCGACCTCGTCGGTCGCCCCGTACCGGTTCTTCACACCCCGGACCAGCCGCAGGCGCGCGTGCCGGTCACCCTCGAAGCTCAGCACGACGTCGACCAGGTGCTCCAGGAGCCGGGGGCCGGCGATCGCCCCGTCCTTGGTGACGTGGCCGACGAGGAGCGTGGACATGCCGCGCTCCTTGGAGGCCCGGATCAGCGCGCCGGCGACCTCGCGGACCTGCGCCATGCCGCCGGGCGCACCGTCGATCTCGGGGGAGGCGACGGTCTGCACCGAGTCCATGATCAGCAGTGAGGGCTTCACCGCGTCGAGGTGCCCGAGGACGGCCGACAGGTCGGTCTCGGCGGCGAGGTACAGATGGTCGCTGAGGGCGTTGATGCGGTCGGCCCGCAGCCGGACCTGGCTCGCGGACTCCTCGCCGGTCACGTAGAGCGTGCGGTGCTCGTCGCTGGCCGCCTTGGCCGCCACGTCGAGCAGGAGCGTGGACTTGCCGACGCCCGGCTCGCCCGCGAGCAGCACGACGGCGCCGGGCACCAGACCCCCGCCGAGCACCCGGTCCAGTTCGTCGACGCCGGTCGAGCGGGCGGTCGCCTGCCGGCCGTCGACCTGCCCGATGGGGACCGCGGCGGTGGAGACCCGGCCGGCCGCGGTCGTCCGGACGGCGGGTGCGCCGTACTCCTCGACCGTCCCCCAGGCCTGGCACTCGGGGCAGCGGCCGAGCCACTTGGCCGTCTGCCAGCCGCACTCGGTGCAGCGGTAGGAGGGCCGGTCCTTGGTCGATTTCGTACGGGCAGCCATGCCGCCACCGTAGCGGCCCCCACCGACAGCGGGCGCCGCGTCCCCGCAGGGCCCCGGAATGTTGGATTCCTGTCCCCTTTCGAGCGATACCTTCACCCGTAAGAATGAGAACAACGCAACCGGTACGAAAAGCGCCCCCCGGGCTGCCTACGGTCGACCGGTGACGAGCAGCAGGCTGGATCCCCCCGCACGCACCACCGGCGCACACCGGGCGCACCGCGCCACGGACCAGGGACCGCGCACGCTCGGACGGAGGCCCCCCGCCCGATACGAGGCCGCCCTCGACGGCCTCTTCACGTACTGCCTCTCCGTACTCTGCGACCACGACACGGCCACCGCCGTCCTCGGCGACGTCCTCGCCGTCGCCGATCGCCACCACGGCCGCTGCCCCTCGGACGAGGACGGCCGTGCGGCCTGGCTGTACGCCCTCGCCCGCTGGGCGTGTCTGCGCAGCCTCGGCGAGCAGCGCCGCCGACGCCAGGGCGCCCACACGGGGCGCCCGGCCGTCACCGCCCCCGAGCCGCCCCGGGTCCCCGAGGAGACCGCCGAGCGGCGCCGCACCGAACTCGCCCGGCTCGCCTGGCCCGAGGCCGCCGGCACCACACCCGAACAGCGCGAGGCCCTGGAACTGGCCGTACGGCACGGACTCAGCCACCGTCAGGTCGCCGCCGTGCTCTCCCTCGACCCGCTCGCCGCCCGCGAGCTCCTCGCCACCGCCGGCTGCGAGGTCGAGCGCACCCGCGCCGCCCTCGCCGTCGTCGAGACCGGCAGCTGTCCCACCGTGGCCCGGCTCACCGGCGACCACCAGGTGCTGCTCTCGGCCGCCCTGCGCGCCGAACTCGTCCGGCACGTCGACGACTGCCCCCGCTGCCGGAAGGCCGCCGAGCGCGTGGGCGCCGCCGGCCCCTGGCCCGGCGCCGGGTCGCTGCCGCAGGCCCGGCTGCCGCTCGTCGAGGCACCCCGGGCCGCCGCGTACATGGCGATGCTGCACGTCCCGCGCGCGCGTGCCGGCGCCCCGCGCTTCTCGCCGACCGGCTTCCCGATGGACCCGAAGGACCACGTGGCCCGCCGCGACCGGCTGCGGGCCCGCGCGGTGACGACCACGGTCGTCGCGGCGGTGGTCGCCGCACCCGTCCTCGCCCTGTGGACCTCCTACCGGGGCGCCCCGGTCGCCGACACGAGCGCCCGCGACGGTTCCCGGATCAGTGCGCGCGAGGCGGACGAACCGGACGGCCCCGACGGCCGCCCGTACGACCGCTACGAGAACGCGGGCAACGCCCGCACCACCCCCGAGCCCCGCTTCACCCGGGGCAGCCGCGCTCCCGACGTCTCCGTCGAGGTGCTCAGCCCCGGCGGTCCCCCCGGCCCCACGGGCCCCGCCGCACCGGGTGAGCCCGCCGCCGGCTGGATCACGGTCTCCGCACGCGGCCACGGAGACCTGACGCTGCTCACGCTCACCGCCTCCGGCGGTTCCCCCGTCGACTGGTCGCTGTGGACGGACGCGCCCTGGCTGTACGTGAGCCGGGCCTCCGGCACCCTCCGTCCGGGCGAGACGGTCACCGTCACCGTCCGCGTCGACCACGGCCGTGAACCGCAGGGCGCGTGGAGCGCCCGGATCGGGGTGAACCCCTCCGGCGCGGTGGTCAGGATCGACGGACGCGGACAGACCGCGCCACCGCCGGTCGTCGCCGATCCGGTGACACCCCCGCCGACGACCACCGAACCCACCACGCCGCCGACGAGCCCGCCCACGACGGAGCCGACCACCCCGCCGCCGACGACGGAGGAACCGCCTCCGACGACCGAGCCGACCGATCCGCCGACGAGCCCGCCTACGACGGAGCCGACCACCCCGCCGCCGACGACGGAGGAACCGCCTCCGACGACGACGGACCCGGGCCCGACGGAACCGAGCACTCAGCCCCCGACGACGGAGGAACCACCCCCGCCGTCGTCCTGAACCCCCGCCGCCGTCGTCCTGAACCCCCGCCGTCGTCGTCCCGAACCCCCGTCGTCGTCCTGAACCCCGGCGCCGGGGCGCCGGGGGGCGTCGGCTCGCGTCTAGCGCTTCGGGTCGGCCGGGTGCGGCGCCACCAGCGGCAGCTGCGACGAGAGCCGCGCCTCGCACAGCCCGGCCAGGACCTCGTACGCCTCCTGGCCCATCATCTCGGTGAGCTCGGGCCGGTACGTGACGTACACCGGCTCCCCGGCGCCGTGGGCCGACGTCGCCGACGTGCACCACCAGTGCAGGTCGTGACCGCCGGGACCCCAGCCCCGCCGGTCGTACTCACCGATCGACACCTGGAGGACCTTCGTGTCGTCGGGCCGCTCGATCCAGTCGTACGTGCGCCGCACCGGCAGCTGCCAGCAGACGTCCGGCTTGGTCTCCAGCGGCTCCTTGCCCTCCTTCAGGGCCAGGATGTGCAGCGAGCAGCCCGCGCCGCCCGCGAACCCCGGACGGTTCTGGAAGATGCAGGAGCCCTCCCAGCGGCGGGTCTGCCGGTCGCCGTCCTCGTCGAGCTGGGTCCAGCCCGAGTCCGTGCCGACGTCGTGGAACTGCCACAGCTCGGGCGTGAGGCGTGCCACGTGCGTCGCGACCCGCTTCTCGTCGTCCTCGTCGGAGAAGTGCGCGCCCAGCGTGCAGCAGCCGTCGTCTGCCCGGCCCGCCTGGATCCCCTGGCAGCCGCTGCCGAAGACGCACGACCAGCGCGAGGTCAGCCAGGTCAGGTCGCAGCGGAAGATCTGCTCCTCGTCGGCCGGGTCGGGAAACTCGACCCACGCGCGCGCGAAGTCGAGGCCCTTCTCGTCCGGCTCCACGCTCTTCCCCTGCTTCTTGGCGCTTTTGACCGCACTGTCTTTGCCCGGTTTCGCCTTTTTCGTCTTTGGCACAGGTCCAAGCGTATGCGGGTCGGCGCAGTAGCGTTCCGCCCATGAGACTCGGAGTCCTCGACGTCGGTTCGAACACGGTGCACTTCCTGGTGGTGGACGCCCACCCCGGCGCCCGGCCGCTGCCCGCCCATTCCCACAAGGCGGAGCTCCGGCTCGCCGAACTTCTCGACGAGAAGGGCGCGATCGCGCCCTTCGGGGTCGAGCGGCTCATCGCGACCGTCCGGGACGCTCTGCTCGCCGCCGAGGACAAGGGCTGCGAGGAGGTCCTGCCGTTCGCGACCTCCGCGGTCCGCGAGGCCAGCAACGCGGACGCCGTCCTCGCGCGCGTGAAGGACGAGACGGGCGTCGACCTCCAGGTCCTCACCGGCGAGGAGGAGGCCCGGCTCACCTTCCTCGCGGCCCGTCGCTGGTTCGGCTGGTCCGCGGGCAAGCTGCTCCTCCTCGACATCGGGGGCGGCTCCCTCGAAGTCGCGTACGGCATCGACGAGGACCCCGACACGGCGGTCTCCCTGCCCCTCGGCGCGGGCAGGCTGACCTCCGGCTGGCTGCCCGGCGACCCGGCCGACGCCGCCGACGTGAAGGCGCTCCGCCGCCATGTGCGCGCGCAGATCGCCCGTACGGTCGGCGAGTTCAGCCGCTCCGGCCGGCCCGACCACGTCGTGGCCACCTCCAAGACCTTCAAGCAGCTGGCGAGGATCGCCGGCGCGCCCGGCTCGGGGGAGGGCCTCTACGTCGAGCGGATCCTGACCCGCGCGTCCCTGGAGGAGTGGGTCCCGCGCCTCGCCGGCATGACCGTTCCCGAGCGCGCCGCGCTGCCGGGCGTCTCGGAGGGCCGCGCCGGACAGCTCCTCGCGGGTGCGATGGTCGCCGAGGGCGCGATGGACCTCCTCGGCGTGGAGGCGCTGGAGATCTGCCCCTGGGCCCTGCGCGAAGGCGTCATCCTGCGCCGCCTGGACCACCTGCCGGAGGAGTAGCTCCTGCGGCAGCGCGGCCGTCTGCCGGAGGGGTGGCTCACGCGCCGCCCGCACCACCTGCAGGCGTGACCGGACGCCCCTGGCCACGCGTGCGTGGAGGCGGCGCCGGGACGAACGCGTCGATCACGGCCGGTGTCTCCCCTGGCCACGCGCGCGTGGCGGCGGCCGTCGGGTCCCGGCGTGACCGGAACCACCCCCCGGTCCCCCGACGGGCCCCGTACCCTGTCCCCGTGGCAGAACCAGTGGTGCGCATCCCGGATGCGAAGGTCGCCCTGTCGACGGCCTCGGTCTATCCGGAGTCGACGGCGACGGCCTTCGAGATCGCCGCGCGCCTCGGTTACGACGGTGTCGAGGTCATGGTGTGGACCGATCCGGTCAGCCAGGACGTCGAGGCACTGCGCCGGCTCTCCGACTACCACCAGGTCCCGATCCTGGCCGTGCACGCCCCCTGCCTCCTCATCACTCAGCGCGTCTGGTCCACCGACCCGTGGGTCAAGCTCCAGCGCGCCCAGGCCGCGGCCGAGCGCCTCGGCGCGTCGACGGTCGTCGTGCACCCGCCGTTCCGCTGGCAGCGCCAGTACGCCAAGGACTTCGTCACCGGCATCTGGCGGATGGCGGACGAGACCGACGTGCGGTTCGCCGTCGAGAACATGTACCCGTGGCGGTACAAGGACCGCGAGATGCTCGCGTACGCCCCCGAGTGGGACGTCACCAAGGACGACTACCGGCACTTCACCGTCGACCTCTCGCACACCGCGACCGCCCGCACCGACGCCCTCGCGATGATCGACCGCATGGGCGACCGGCTCGGCCACGTCCACCTCGCCGACGGCAAGGGCTCCGCCAAGGACGAGCACCTGGTCCCCGGGCGCGGCACGCAGCCCTGCGCCGAGCTCCTGGAGCGCCTCGCGCGCACCGGCTTCGACGGCCATGTCGTCATCGAGGTCAACACCCGCCGCGCGATGTCAGCCGCCGAACGCGAGGCCGACCTCGCGGAGGCCCTGGCCTTCACCCGGCTCCACCTCGCCTCCGCGGCCACCCGCCCGTCCCGGGTGCCGCGCCCGTGACCGAACCGGCGGCCCCCCGCAGGCGCGGCCGCCCGTCCCGTACCGAGGAGGAGAGCGGACCGGGCGCGCGGGAACGGATCCTGGAGGCGGCCCGCGCCCAGTTCGCGGAGCGCGGCTACGACAAGACCTCGGTACGCGGCATCGCCAAGGCGGCCGGTGTCGACGCGGCCCTCGTCCACCACTACTTCGGTACGAAGGACGAGGTCTTCGCGGCGGCGATCGAGGTCTCCTTCGAGCCCGCGGCGGTCGTCCCGGCGATCGTCGGCGGCCCGCGCGAGACCATCGGGGAACGGCTCGCCCGGTTCTTCATCGGCGTCTGGGAGAACCCGGTCAGCCGCGCCCCGCTCCTCGCGATCGTCCGCTCGGCGCTCACCCACGAGGCGGCGGCCAAGGTGCTCAGGACCTTCGTGCTGCGGCGGCTCCTGGAGCGGATCGCGGACGAACTCGACGTACCGGACCCCAGGTTCCGGGCGGAGCTGGCCGCCTCCCACATGATCGGGATCGCGATCCTGCGGTACGTGATCCAGGTCGAGCCGATGGCCTCGGTGGACCCGGAGGAGATCGTGGCCATGGTGGCCCCGACCCTCCAGCGCTACCTGACCGAGGCCTGACCCCATCGGGCGGCCGCTGACCGAAAGCTGAACAGCCTGTCCGCCATGCGGACGCGCTGTCCAGATCTTGGTCCGTCGGCGTACGCTCGAATGCAAGCACCCCCATCACGAGGAGCGAGCCACGATGCCCGAGCTGAGGTCCCGCACAGTCACCCACGGCCGCAACATGGCGGGCGCACGCGCCCTTATGCGCGCCTCCGGTGTACCCGGCGCGGACATCGGCCGGAAGCCGATCATCGCGGTCGCCAACTCCTTCACGGAGTTCGTCCCGGGCCACACCCACCTGCAGCCCGTCGGCCGGATCGTCTCCGAGGCCATCACGGCCGCCGGCGCCATCCCGCGCGAGTTCAACACGATCGCCGTCGACGACGGCATCGCCATGGGCCACGGCGGCATGCTGTACTCCCTGCCCTCCCGCGACCTGATCGCGGACAGCGTGGAGTACATGGTCGAGGCGCACTGCGCCGACGCCCTGATCTGCATCTCCAACTGCGACAAGATCACCCCCGGCATGCTGATGGCCGCCCTGCGCCTGAACATCCCGACGGTCTTCGTCTCCGGCGGCCCGATGGAGTCCGGCCGCGCGACCCTGGTCGACGGCACGGTCCGCACGCTCGACCTGGTCGACGCCATCTCCGACGCCGTGAACCCGAAGGTCTCGGACGAGGACATCCTCCGCATCGAGGAGAACGCCTGCCCGACCTGCGGCTCCTGTTCCGGCATGTTCACCGCCAACTCGATGAACTGCCTGACCGAGGCGATGGGTCTCTCCCTCCCCGGCAACGGCTCGCTGCTCGCCACCCACACCGGCCGCAAGGCGCTCTACGAGAACGCCGCCCGCACGGTCGTCGACATCACCCGGCGCTACTACGACGAGGACGACGACTCCGTCCTCCCGCGCTCGATCGCGACCCGCGCCGCCTTCGAGAACGCCATGGCCCTCGACATCGCCATGGGCGGCTCGACCAACACGATCCTGCACCTGCTCGCCGCAGCCCAGGAGGCCGAGCTCGACTACGGCCTGCCCGACATGGACGAGGTCTCCCGCAGGGTCCCCTGCCTGGCCAAGGTCGCCCCGAACGTCGCCAAGGACCGCACGTACTACATGGAGGACGTGCACCGGGCGGGCGGCATCCCGGCCATCCTCGGCGAGCTCTACCGCGCCGGCCTCCTCAACGAGGACGTCCACTCCGTCCACTCCCGCTCCATCAAGGAGTGGCTGGACGCCTGGGACGTGCGCGGCGGCTCCCCGACCGACGAGTCCGTCGAGATGTGGCACGCGGCCCCCGGCTGCGTCCGCTCGGCGACCGCCTTCTCGCAGTCCGAGCGCTGGGAGGCGCTCGACGTGGACGCGGCCGGCGGCTGCATCCGCGACGCGGCCCACGCGTACTCCAAGGACGGCGGCCTCGCCGTCCTGCACGGCAACCTCGCGGTCGACGGCTGCGTCGTGAAGACGGCCGGCGTCGACGAGTCGATCTGGACCTTCGAGGGCCCGGCCGTGGTCTGCGAGTCGCAGGACGAGGCCGTCGAGAAGATCCTGAACAAGCAGATCACGGACGGCGACGTGGTCGTCATCCGCTACGAGGGCCCGCGCGGCGGCCCCGGCATGCAGGAGATGCTCTACCCGACCTCCTTCCTCAAGGGCCGGGGCCTGGGCAAGACCTGCGCGCTGGTCACCGACGGACGCTTCTCGGGCGGCACGTCGGGCCTGTCCATCGGCCACGCGTCGCCGGAGGCGGCCTCGGGCGGCACGATCGCCCTCGTCGAGGACGGCGACCGGATCCGTATCGACATCCCGAACCGTTCCATCGAGCTCCTCGTCGACGAGGCCACCCTGGCCGCCCGCCGCGAGGCGCTGAACGGCGTGTACGAGCCGAAGAACCGGCAGCGCAAGGTGTCGGCGGCCCTCCGCGCGTACGCGGCGATGGCGACGAGCGCCGACAAGGGCGCGGTCCGGGACGTGTCGAAGCTGGGCTGAGCCCGGCGCGGAACGACCGGAGACGACGGGGAAAGCCCCGAGACGGCCGGGAAGACCCGAGACGGCCGGGAAGACCCGAGACGGCCGGGAAGACCTGAGGCGACCGGGAAGACCTGAGACGGCCGGGAGCCGGCGGAGACGCCCGCTCCCGGCCGTTCTCCTCAGGCGCGGTTCACCAGGCGGCGGGGTCGCGCGTGTCCACCGCGAACACCGATCCGTCCGGGGCCGTGCCGAACACCCGGTCTCCGGCGACCACCGGAGGCGGCACCAGGGGCGCGTACGCGAGCCGGCCGTTGAGCAGCCGCGGCCGGGTCTGGCCGATCAGCGCCCCGCGCACGGTGTCGACGGCGAGCAGCCGCCCGTCCTGGACGGAGAAGTAGAGCCGGTCGCCGGGGCCCATGACCGGCGTGGACACGTTCCCCGCGCCCGTCTCCAGCTCCCACAGGACCCGCCCCTTGGGCGCCGCGGTGTCGAAGGCCGTGAGGTGCCCGTCGGCGTCGAGGATGTGGACGACCGCGCCGCGCACGGCGACACCCCGGACATCGATCCGGTGCGGCAGGGGCAGCTCGCGCACGCTGCCGCTGCCGGGGTCGAGCACGACCAGGCGGTCGAAGAGCGAGGCCTGGTAGCGGGAGGCGAGGAGCAGCGCACCGTCGCCGGTGTGGCCCAGCGGGTCGAGGTCGCCCGGCATGTTCCGCTGCCAGACCGGCTCGCCGGTCCCGGGGCGGATCTCTGCCACGCGCGTGTGCGTCCCGTCGGCCGAGGTCTCGGAGACGGTGAGGAGACCGGACGGGGCGTCGTACGGTCCCGGGCGCGGAGTCCCGAAGCCGGCCAGGCCGTGCCGCCAGAGTTCCTTCCCGTCGCGGCTTCCGACGGCCCGCACCCCGCCCCGCCCGTCGGTCAGGACGACGGCGGAGCCGGCCGGCACGTACAGCTCGGGGGGCTTCGCCGCTCCCGCGGTCCAGCCGGGGGCGCCGTCGGCGGCCGCGTGCGCCCGCAGCGGGTCCGCCGGAGCGGCCGCGCCGACCAGGCCGTCCGCGAGGAGGAAGGGCGCGACCGGGGACTCCGCCTCGACGGGCCCGGTGCGCGACCAGACGACCTTGCCCGTGACCGGGTCGAGCCGCGCGAGGCCGACACCGCGGGCCGTGCAGTACAGCGCGCCGCCGCCGTGGCTGCACGCGGGCGCGGCCGTAGGGCCGTGCATCTGGAGGGTGGTGTGCCAGCCGGTGAAGGCGGTGGCCACCTCGTCGGGCCGGGCGGGTGGCTCGGATCCGCCGCCGGCCGGGGCGCTCATGGCCGCGTACAGACCGGCCCCGGCGAGCGAGAGCGCCGCGGCGACGGCGAGCGTGAGGCGAGGCCTGAGGCGCATCCGGCCGAGACGCGGGCCGCGGCGGGGCGGGGCCGGCGGGGTGGCCCGTACGGGCGTGTCCGCGTCCCACGCGGGCGCGTGCCCGGGCTCGCGAGAGGCACGCTCCTCGCCGTGCGGGAGGGCAGGTCGGCGCCGCTGCGCCGGTATGAAGGCCTCCGCCGCGTACGAGGGAGGCAGCAGCGCCGACATGATCTGGTCCGGAGTGGGGCGCTCGCCCGGCTCCTTGGCGAGGCAGCGGGCGACGAGCGGGGCCAGCTCCGCCGGCACACCCGTCAGATCGGGCTCGTCGTGGACGACCTGGTACGCCACGATGTACGGGCTGTCGGAGTCGAACGGGCCGTGCCCGGTGGCCGCGTGGACGAGGACCGAGCCGAGCGCGAAGACGTCCGCGGCGGGCCCGACCTCGCGCGGCCGCTGGAACTGCTCGGGCGCCATGAACGGCGGCGAGCCGATCAGCTTGCCCGTCTCGGTGTGCAGATCGCTGTCGACGGGCCGCGAGATGCCGAAGTCGATGACCTTGGGGCCGGTGTCGGTGAGCAGGACGTTGCTAGGCTTGAGGTCGCGGTGGACGACGCCGGCGCGGTGGATGTCGCGCAGGGCCTCGGCGAGCCCGGCGGTGAGCCGCCGCAGTTCGGCCGGGGCCAGCGGGCCGTTCCGCTTCACCTGGTCGGCGAGGGTGGGCCCGGGGACGTAGAGGGTGGCCATCCAGGGGCGCACGGCACCGGGGTCGGCGTCGACGACCGGTGCGGTGAAGGCTCCGCTGACCTTGCGGGCGGCCGCGACCTCCTGGCGGAAACGCGCTCTGAACTCGGGGTCCTCCGCATACCGTGCGTGCACGACCTTGACCGCGAGCCGCAGCCCGGAGGCGGAGGCCGCGAGGTGCACGACGCCCATGCCGCCGGCGCCCAGACATGCCTGGAGGCGGTAGTCGCCCGCGTACTCGGGCTGCTCCGCATTCCGGTCCGCACCGGTGTTGCGCAACGGCGGCATCGCCCCACCCCCGTGTGATTACCCGTCACTCGCGCGCACCCGCGCGAACCCGACGGAGCCTAGTCCATGGCCCCCACGAAGTCGGTGGGGCTTGCTAGCCTGCGCGTCGCGGAGAGTGAAACTCGGCGGAGCGCTTTTGCGCCAAGGGGGAGGACACCATGAGCACGGACGAGAACAAGACGACGACGATGGCGAGCACGGGCACCCGCTACACGGTCGCGCCCGGCTACCGGGTCAATGTGCGCTCGGGCCCGAGCACCCAGTACCCGATCGTCCGGGCGCTGCCGCTCGGCGCCACGGTGGCGATCTCCTGCCAGAAGTACGGCGAGTGGATCAACGGCCCGTACGGCACCACGCGGATCTGGGACAACATCGCGCCGGGGGAGTACATCTCCGACGCGTACGTCCGCACGGGCAGCGACGGCTTCGTCGCACCGCGCTGCGCCTGAGGCCCTCCTCCGTCGCCCCGGGGATAATCGACATCGTGAGCGACGACGAGCAGACCCCCAGCACCACCGGCGGCCCGGCCGACGGCCCGACCGGCGGGACTCCTGCCGGGCCTCAGCCCGAAGAGATCCGTTTCTTCGGCACGACCTGGGTCGACCACAGCGGCTCCTACACACTGCGCCGCGTCGGCCTGGCCGTCGGCTCGCTGGCCGCCGCCGTCGCGGCCTGCTTCGTGCTGCGCTTCGCGTACGAGGGACTGGAGATCGCGGACGTCGGCGGCATCGTCAACATGCTGGTCGTCCTCATGTTCGCGGTCTGCAGCGCCATCGCCTTCCGCAAGACCTGGGAGGGCTTCGGCCGCAGGCCCGCGGACCCGGCCCGCGAGGAGTCCCTGCGCAGCCTGAAGGCGATCGGCTTCATCGGCTCGCTGCTCGCCTACTGCGCCCGCTGCTTCGTCGAGGCCCCGGGCGAGCAGCTCCGCCGCGCCGAGTACGACACGGCCCGCGCCCAGTACGAGAAGCGCCGCGGCACCCGTACGGGCAACCCGGCCGCCCGCAGGAAGCCCAAGCGCAAGTAGCCCGGGCGCACGAGGTCGGCGCCCGACAGCCCCCGCGAGATCCCTTCTCGTGGGGGCTTCGCCGTTCCCTCCCGCGCCCACCGCGACCGAAGGCCCGAGCCCGCCGGGTGCTTGACGGCCGGTATCGTCGGGAGGACTATTCATCGCATGATGAATTACCCGGCGGGTGAGGCCGCCGACCAGGCCACAGCCAGGTCCGACACCGACACCACCACGCCCGGGTCACCCCCGGCCCACCCGGCCGACACCACACCCGCCCCCGCCATCGCCGCCCACGGACTGACCACCGTCCGAGGCGACCGCACCGTCCTGCGCGGCCTCGACTTCACCGTCCAGGCCGGCCGCATCACCGGCCTCCTCGGCCCCTCCGGCTGCGGAAAGACCACCCTGATGCGCGCGATCGTCGGAACCCAGGCCAAGGTCGACGGCACCCTCCACGTCCTCGGCCACCCCGCCGGCGACCCCGCCCTCCGCTCCCGCATCGGCTACGTCACCCAGGCCCCCTCCGTCTACGACGACCTCACCGTCCGCCAGAACCTCGACTACTTCGCCGCAGTCCTGTTCCCCGGCCGCGCCCACCGTAAGGAACGCCGCACCACCGTCGACCGGGCCATCGACGACGTCGACCTCGCCTCGCACGCCGACTCCCTCGCCGGCCGGCTCTCCGGCGGCCAGCGCAGCCGCGTCTCCCTCGCCGTGGCCCTCCTCGGCACCCCGGAACTCCTCGTCCTCGACGAACCCACCGTCGGCCTCGACCCCGTCCTCCGCCGCGACCTGTGGAACCTCTTCCACCAGATCGCCGCCGACCGCGGCACGACGCTCCTCGTCTCCTCCCACGTGATGGACGAGGCCGAACGCTGCCACCGGCTCCTCCTCATGCGCGAGGGCGAGATCCTCGCCGACGACACCCCCGAAGCCCTCCGCCGCCGCAACGACACCGCCACCGTCGAAGAGGCCTTCCTCCGCCTCGTCGACGCCGCCACCGCCCGAGCCGCCCACGAGGAGCCCCGGCCATGAGCCCCGCCCGCACCCTCGCCACCGCCGCCCGCGTCCTGCGTCAGCTGCGCCACGACCCGCGCTCGATCGCCCTGATGCTCCTCGTCCCCTGCGTGATGCTCTTCCTGCTGCGGTTCGTCTTCGACGGAAGCCCCGGCACCTTCGACAACATCGGCGCCTCACTGCTCGGCATCTTCCCGCTCATCACGATGTTCCTGGTGACCTCCATCGCGACCCTCCGCGAACGCACCTCGGGCACCCTCGAACGCCTCCTCGCCATGCCCCTCGGCAAGGCCGACCTCATCGCCGGCTACGCCCTCGCCTTCGGACTCCTCGCCGTCGTCCAGTCCGCCCTCGCCACCGGCCTCGCCGTCTGGTTCCTCGGCCTCGACGTCATCGGCTCCCCCTGGCTCCTGCTCCTGGTCGCCCTCCTCGACGCCCTCCTCGGCACCGCCCTCGGCCTCTTCGTCTCCGCCTTCGCCGCCTCCGAGTTCCAGGCCGTCCAGTTCATGCCGGCCGTGATCTTCCCCCAGCTGCTCCTCTGCGGACTCTTCACCCCGCGCGACCGCATGGCCCCCGCCCTCGAAGCGATCTCCGACGTCCTGCCCATGTCGTACGCCGTCGACGGCATGAACCAGGTCCTCCGACACCCCGACGTCACCGGCGAATTCGTCCGCGACGCCCTCGTCGTCGCGGGCTGTGCGCTCCTCGTCCTCGGCCTCGGCGCGGCCACCCTCCGCCGCCGCACCGCGTGACCGCCCCTCGGACACCCGCACACCACCCGGCCCGCCGGTGCGAGGATGACGACACGTACCCCCCTCCGGCGAGGTGAACAGAGCCATGACCCAGACCGTCGCAGTCCTCGGCACCGGCAAGATCGGTGAAGCGCTCCTCAGCGGCATGATCCGCGCCGGCTGGCGCCCCGCGAACCTCCTGGTCACCGCCCGTCGCTCCGAACGCGCCGAGGAGCTCCGCGCCCGCTACGGCGTCGAGACCGTCACCAACGCCGAGGCCGCCAAGCGCGCCGACACCCTCATCCTGGCCGTCAAGCCCCAGGACATGGGCCGCCTCCTCGACGAGCTGACCCCGCACGTCGCCGCCGACCGCCTGATCATCAGCGCCGCCGCCGGCATCCCCACCTCCTTCATCGAGGAACGCCTCACCACCGGCACCCCCGTCGTCCGCGTCATGCCCAACACCCCCGTCCTCGTCGACGAAGGCATGTCCGTCATCTCCGCCGGCAGCCACGCCACCCCCGCGCACCTCGCCCACACCGAGGAGATCTTCGGCGGCGTCGGCAAGACCCTCCGCGTCCCCGAGTCCCAGCAGGACGCGGCCACCGCCCTCTCCGGCTCCGGCCCGGCGTACTTCTACTTCCTCGTCGAGGCCATGACCGACGCCGGCATCCTCCTCGGCCTGCCCCGCGCCCAGGCCCACGACCTGATCGTCCAGGCCGCCATCGGCGCCGCCGTGATGCTCCGCGACAGCGGCGAACACCCCGTCAAGCTCCGCGAGGCCGTCACCTCCCCGGCCGGCACCACCATCAGCGCCATCCGAGAGCTCGAGAACCACGGCGTCCGCGCCGCCCTCATCGCCGCCCTCGAAGCCGCCCGCGACCGCAGCCGCGAACTCGCCTCCGGCAACAGCTGACCCCCGGAGCCACCCGACCCCCGGAATCACCTGACCCCGGCGGACGCCCCCTGCACGACCTCCTCCGTCGTCACGACCTTCGCGAACCGCCCCCCGTGCAGGGACACGGCCGTCGCCCGCGACAGCTCGTCCGCGCTCAGCGACCAGCCGAACGGCCCCTCCAGATCGAACGTGTGCATCGCGTCCAGCGGGAACACCACCTCGTACCCGAGGTTCCCGCCCATCCGCGCCGTGGTCTCGTTGCACATGTTCGTCTGGATACCGACGATCACGATCTGCGCCACGTCGAGCCCGGTCAGCCACCCGTCCAGCGACGGCTCCCCGTAGAAGGCGGAGTTCACGGTCTTCCTCACCAGCAGCTCAGGGCCACCGCCCTTCCCGCGCCGCTCCTCGACGAAGTCCTTGAACCCGTTCCCCTCGTACCCCATCCGCAGCGGCGAGCGCGACCCCTCCACCGAGTCGTGCCGCACGAACGCCACCGGCCGCCCCGTCTCCTGCCACAGGTCGATCAGAGCCGCGATGTTCCCCTCGGCAGCCGGGTTGTTCCGCTTGCCCCAGAACTCCTCCTCGAAGCCCTTCTGTACGTCGATGACAACCAGCGCTGCGTTCTCCGTGATCTCCATGCCCACGATCCTGCCGCCGGCCGCGCCCCCCTCCCAGAGGGTTGAATGACAGCGATCGATGATTTACTGCCAACCATGCCGCCCGTGCCGCCGCAGCCCCCCGCGCCCCGCCCCCAGCGCATCGCCCTCCTCTCCTTCCCCGGCGTCCGCGCCTTCGACATCTCCGTCATCACCGAGGTCTGGGGCAGCGACCGCACCCTCCGCGGCGTCCCGCCCTTCGAACTCCGCAGGGCGGCCGCCGACCCGGACACCCCCATCCCCCTGCGCGGCGGTCTCTCCCTCACCCCCGACCGCCCGCTCAGCTGGCTCGACGACCTCACCCCCACCGACCTGGTCCTCGTCCCCGGCATCGAGGACCCCGACGCCCACGTCCCGGCCCCGGTGCTCGACGCCCTCCGCCGCGCCCACACCGCAAACACCCCCGTCGCCTCCCTCTGCGCCGGCGCGTTCGTGCTCGCCCGCGCCGGACTCCTCGACGGCCGCCGCGCCGTCACCCACTGGCACCTCGCCACGACCCTCGCCGACCGCCACCCCGCGATCCAGGTCGAACCCGACGCCCTCTTCGTCGAGGACACCGGCGTGTGGACCTCCGCCGGCACCGCCGCCGGTATCGACCTCTGCCTCCACCTCGTCCGCACCGCCCACGGAGCCGAAGCCGCCGCCGCCATCGCCCGCGCCATGGTCACCGCCCCCTTCCGCACCGGCACCCAGGCGCAGTTCATCGAGCACCCCACCCCCCGCGCCGACCGCGACGCCGACGCCCTCGCCGACACCCGCGCCCACGCCCTCGCCCACCTCGACGAGCCCCACACCGTCGCGACCCTGGCCGCCCGCGCCGGCATGTCGCCCCGCTCCTTCGCCCGCCACTTCCAGGCCACCACCGGAACCACCCCCCTGCACTGGCTCATCACCCAGCGCGTCGCCGCCGCCCAGAAACTCCTCGAACTCACCGACCACCCCCTCCCCGAGGTGGCCCGCCGCGCGGGCTTCGGCAGCGAGGTCACGATGCGCCAGCACTTCGCCTCGCACCTCGCCACCAGCCCACGCGACTACCGCAACGCGTTCCGTCACCCGACGGGCAACAGCCCGATCGCCCGATAGGCCCGGTCCACCAAGGGCCGCGCCGCCTCCCGGGCCCGCAGGGCCCCGTCCCGTAGCACCTGATCCACATGTCCGGGGTCCGCCGCGAGCTCGGCATGCCGCTCCCGCACGGGCCTCAGCAGCTCGACGACCGCGTCCGCCGTGTCCTTCTTCAACGATCCGTACGTTTCATATACACCGGCCAGCGCCTCGGGGTTCCCACCCGTCGCCGCGGCCATCAGATCGAGGAGATTCGCGAGACCCGGCCTGCCCTCCCGGTCGTACTCCACGTCCCGCCCGCTGTCGGTCACGGCCCGCATGATCTTCCGCCGCACGGTCTCCGCGTCGTCGAGCAGATAGACGATCCCGGCCCCGTTCGCGTGCGACTTCCCCATCTTCGACAGGGGGTCCTGAAGGTCCATGACCCGCGCCGCCACCTCGGGCCGCGTAGCCCGCGGCACGGTGAACGTGTGCCCGTACCGCTGGTTGAACCGCACGGCCAGATCCCGGGTGAGCTCCACGTGCTGCGTCTGGTCGTCCCCCACCGGCACCTCGTCGGCCCCGTAGGCCAGGATGTCCGCCGCCATCAGCACCGGGTACGTCAGCAACGACAGCCGCACACCCTGCCCGGCCGCCTGCGCCCGGACGCTCTTCTCCTTGTACTGGACCATCCGCCGCAGCTCGCCGTCCGTGGCGGTGCACTCGAGCAGATACGACAGCCGCGCGTGCTCGTCCACATGACTCTGCACGAACAGGGTGCACCGCTCCGGATCGAGCCCCGCCGCCAGCAGGAGCGTGGCCGCCTGCCGGCTGAGCCGCCGCACCCGTGCCGGATCGTGCTCCACGGTCAGCGCGTGCAGATCGACGACGCTGAACAGCGCCTCCGCCCGGTGCTGATCGACCTCGACCCACCGCCGTACGGCCCCGAGGTAGTTGCCCAGGGTCAGATGCCCGGTCGGCTTGACCCCGCTGAAGATCCTCGTCATCGCGTTCGTTCTCCCTCTTGTCCTGGGCGCCGACCCGACGGCCGGCTCCCGGAGGGGGATACGCGAACGGCCGCCGAGGAGGCGGCCGCTTGCTGCATGCGCGAGTGGTGGGGGGGGGGGAGGGGGGACCAACACCAGGGGGGGGGGGGAAGGGGGGGGGGGGGGGGGGGGAAGTACAAGGGGAGGGGGGGGAGCGAGGGTGGGGGAGGCCCTAGGTGTTT